>JACAEW010000138.1 GCA_013388675.1 Syntrophaceae bacterium
GCATTTCGAAATACCTTGGTGGAGGCGGCGGGAGTCGAACCCGCGTCCGGAAACCTTCGGCAAGGAGCATCTACGTGCGTAGCCGCTGATTTGAATCTCGCCCCTCCGGACTTCCATCGGCAGAATTCCTGGAGGAGCCAGCTTATGAAATTTCGCCTTCCGCCCATAAGCTTCGGCGGCGGGCTATCCCGTTTTGTCGACGCCCCTTACCGGCCTTTCGGGAGAAGACCGGAGGAACGGCCACTGTCAATTAAGCAGTGGCGTAAGCGTAGTTGCTGTTTCCGCTTATCGTTTCCCGACTTTTTTAACGAGCCCAGTCGGAACCTCGGCACGCAGCCCTCGCCTCAATGATCCCCGTCGAGACCGTGGCGCCCCCACGAAATGTGGTAAGAGGTTGGAGGTCAGAGGTTCGAGGCAAAAGCAAAATTCAAAGAGCCTCAGCGGCGGCCCTTGGCGTCCTTCATGACCCTTTCGATCTCCCGGTCCGCGGCCCGCTTTTTTAGCGTTTCCCGCTTATCGACGCCGGTTTTGCCCTTGGCCAACCCCAATTGGACTTTAATTTTACCATTCTTCAGGTACATTTTCAAGGGAACCAGGGTGTAGCCGCGCTCTTGCGTCTTTCCCATGAGGCGCCGGATCTCCCGCTTATGCAAGAGCAGCTTTCGCACCCGTTCCGGGTCATGGTTGAACTGGTGTCCGAAGGGATAGGGGCTGATATGCGTATGATGGAGGAAAGCCTCCCCTTCTTCGATCTGCACGTAACTATCCTTCAGATTCCCTTTGCCCAGCCGTAGAGACTTCACTTCCGTACCCACCAAGGCTATGCCCGCCTCGCAGGTATCTTCGATGAAATAATCGTGGTAGGCTTTTTTATTCTGGCAAAGAAGTTTTTCCTCCATGGAATCATTTATATCATTAACCCCCTTTTTTGGGCAACGGAATCCGGCCGGGAAAAACTCAACCCTCGGGCGCCCGGCCGGGCGGCCCTCCACCCAGTACCCTTTTTCCGAAAAAGAAGGATGGTGTGCCCGTTGCCTCAAGGAACGAGGTATGTAAGCTTTCGGGCATCGAGACTCTTGGTTTGAGGCTGGGATGGCCCGAAGTCAATCCCCTTTACGGTTCTTTAGTGTAAATTAACTTGCGACCCGGAAAAAAACTTGACAAAGAGAAAGTGCTGAAAGTAAACTGAATGCAGCATTAAACCCTTGTTTTTTAATGGTTTCATTAAGGAGCGGGGAAGGACCCCTTCAATTATCTCCCCCCCCTGCCCATGGAAACGGTGCTATCCCGAATATTCATGATCAAAAACAAGTTCGGCCTGCATGCCCGGCCTTCCGCTTCTTTCGTCCAGACCGCCAGCCGCTTCCGCAGCGAAATCAAGGTGGAAAAGGACGGCATGATCGCCGACGGCAAGAGCATCCTCGATCTGATGATGCTGGCCGCGGCCCAGGGGACTCAGGTCACCATAAAGGCCCACGGGGCAGATGCGCCGGAAGCCCTGAAGGCCCTTGGGGATTTAATCGAAGGGCGCTTTGGAGAGGATTAATTTGACCCGCGAGCCCAGAAAAACCCATGTCATCCAGGGAATCGGTGTGACTCCCCAGATCATCCTGGGAAAGGCCTACCTGGTGGATCGGGGCAAGATCGAAGCCCCGGCCCGGGTGCTGCCTGAGAACCAGGTCCCCCGGGAGGTCGAACGCTTCCGGGAAGCAGTGGAGGAATCGAAGAAGCAGCTTCGCGCGGCCAAAGAGAAACTATTGCAGGAAGATGCCGTAGGGCCTACCTACATCCTGGACGCCCATCTGCTTCTTCTCGAAGACAAGAATGTCATTAACAGCACCCTGGAAACGATCGAACAGAGCTGGATTAATTCTGAATGGGCGCTTAAAATCAACCTGGACCGCCTCCGGAAAATTTTCAACAGTATCGATGACGACTACCTCAAAAGCCGGAAGACCGACCTGGATTACATCGAACAGCGCATCCTGCGGAATTTGACCGGGCGGGGGACCGAATCCCTTGCGCAAATCAAGGAGAAGGTCATTGTGGTCGCGCACGACCTTTCCCCGGCGGATACCGCCCAGATGGCGAAAGACAAGGTCACCGCTTTTGTCACCGACGTAGGGGGAAAAACTTCGCACACCGCCATTATGGCCCGTTCCCTGGAAATCCCGGCGGTGGTGGGATCGGAAACCGCCACTCATTCCATCAATACCGGGGATACGGTGATTGTGGATGGAATCACCGGGGTGGTGGTGGTGAATCCCAGCCCGGAAATCATCCAGGAATACATGGACCGGAACCGGACCCGGCAGAAGATCGAAAGGGAGCTGTTCCTGTTCCGCGACCTTCCGGCGGAAACCCTGGACGGATTCCGGGTCAATATTCTGGCCAATATCGAGCTGGTGGAAGAGATCCCCGCAGTCCTGGAGCACGGGGCCGAAGGGATCGGCCTTTACCGGACCGAATACCTTTATTTAAACCGCAAGGAATTGCCCACCGAGGAGGAGCATTTTCAGGCCTATAAAACGGTGGTGGAAGCCATCTCTCCCCGCCCGGCGGTCATCCGAACGCTGGACATTGGGGGGGATAAGTTCATATCTCACCTCGACTTGGCCGAGGAGATGAACCCGGCCATGGGCCTGCGGGCCATCCGTTTCAGCCTGAAAGAGCCGGAAATTTTCAAGGTCCAACTCCGGGCCATGCTTCGCGCCAGCGCCTTCGGAAAGGTAAAAATTCTTCTGCCCATGATCTCCGGGGTCAGCGAAATCCGGGAGGTGAAGAAGGCCCTCAACGAAGTGCGCTTGAGCCTGACTGCGGAGCGGATTCCCTTTGACCCGAAGGTCGAGATCGGGATCATGATGGAGGTTCCTTCGGCCGCCACCATCTCGGACATTCTGGCCAAGGAGGTCGATTTTTTCAGTATCGGGACCAATGACTTGATCCAGTACACCCTGGCCATCGATCGGGTGAATGAATATGTCACCCATCTCTACGAACCCCTTCACCCGGCGATTTTGCGGCTGGTGCGCCAGATGGTGAAGGCCGCCCATGATACCGGGATCCGGGTGGCCATGTGTGGGGAGATGGCAGGAGACCCCCTCTATGTTCCTATTCTCCTGGGCCTGGAACTGGACGATCTCTCGATGAACGTCCTCTCCATCTTCCGGGTCAAGAAAATCCTTCGTGCTTACACCCTGCGGGAGTGCAGGGAACTGGTCGAAACCTGTCTCACCCTTTCCACTCCCGAGGAGATCGAAGAATTGGTCCGGGCCAGCCTGCACCGGAAATTTCCCGACGAATTCAGGGATCTTTTCAATTCCAAACTGCCCGGTAATTCCTAAAAGGAGGAATCCAAACCAACTATGGGGATGACAGATTTCTTGTTTACTTCCGAATCGGTCACCGAGGGCCACCCGGATAAGGTGGCCGATCAAATATCCGATGCCGTTCTGGATGCGATCCTCGCCGAGGACCCCAAGGGACGGGTCGCCTGTGAAACTCTGGTGACCACCGGCCTGGCCATGATCGCGGGGGAGATCACCACTTCTTGTTATGTTCATATCCCGGACATCGTGCGGGAAACGATCAAGGAGATCGGGTACAACGACTCGGCCATGGGGTTTGACTGGGAAACCTGCGCGGTGGTGACTTCCATCGACCGCCAGTCTCCCGACATTGCCCTCGGGGTTAACGAAACCCCGGATCATGAGCAGGGTGCGGGAGACCAGGGGTTGATGTTCGGATACGCCTGCAACGAGACCCCCGAGATGATGCCCCTGCCGATCCTGCTGGCCCATCGGCTGACCCACCGAATGGCGGAGGTTCGGAAGAAGAAAATTCTGAATTTCCTGCGCCCGGACGGCAAATCCCAGGTCACGATTCAATATGTCAACGGGAAAGCCATCCGCGTGGATGCCATCGTCCTGGCGGCCCAGCATATTCCCGAGGTGAAGTACTCCACGCTCCAGGAAGGGCTGATCGAGGAGGTGATCAAGAAGGTCGTCCCCGCCGAGCTTCTGGACAAGAACACCAAGTATTATATCAACGCCACAGGAAGGTTCGTCATCGGCGGACCGCGGGGGGATTGCGGTCTTACGGGCCGGAAGATCATCGTCGACACCTACGGGGGGGTGGGCAGCCATGGCGGCGGATGCCTCTCAGGCAAGGACCCCTCCAAAGTCGATCGCAGCGGTTCCTACATGGCCCGCTACGTGGCGAAGAATATTATCGCCGCGGGGCTCGCGGATAAGGTGGAGGTTCAGATCGCCTATGCCATCGGGGTGGCCCAGCCCGTTTCGGTCATGATCGACACGGGCGGGACCTGGAAAATCCCCCCGGATGAAATCGCCAAACACGTCCGGGAGGTCTTTGACCTCCGTCCCTCTCCGATCATCCGCAAGCTGAACCTTCTCCGCCCCATCTTCAAGAAAACCGCCTGTTATGGCCACTTCGGGCGCAACGACGAGGATTTCACCTGGGAGCGGACCGACATGGCCGGGGAGCTGCGCAAGGCGGCCAAGCTCTGAGAAAGGACCGTCGAGGAAGGGCCCCCCAGGGGGAAATGCCCACGGTTTCGGGCCGGGGGTCTTTCCACGCCCCAACCAAGGGATTTCCGATTTTCATTCTCATTCTAGCAAGGAAAAAGAGACCATGGAATACGACATAAAAGACCTCAGTCTGGCTCCCAAAGGAGAATTGCGGGTAGAATGGGCAATGAAGTCCATGCCCGTGCTGAAGCTCATCCGGCGCCGGTTCGAGCGGCAAAAGCCTTTGAAAGGGGTTCGCCTGGCCGCTTGCCTCCATGTCACCACCGAGACCGCTGCCCTGATGATGACCTTCAAGGCCGGAGGGGCGGACCTGCGCCTTTGCGCCTCCAACCCGCTGAGCACCCAGGACGACGCGGCCGCCTTTTTGGTGAAGACCCTGAAGATTCCCGTTTTTGCCGTTAAAGGAGAGGACCACCAGACCTATTACCGGCACATCCATTCCACCCTGGACCTGAAGCCGACCCTCACCATGGACGACGGGGCGGACCTGGTCTCCACCCTGCACACGGAGAGAAGAGAGCTTTTGCCCGGGGTGAAGGGGGGAACCGAGGAAACGACCACCGGCGTCATCCGGCTTCGCTCCATGGCCCAAAAGGGGGTCCTGCGTTATCCGCTCATGGCGGTGAACGACGCCGACACCAAGCATTTCTTCGACAACCGGTACGGGACCGGCCAGAGCACCATCGACGGCATCATCCGGTCCACCAACCGCCTTCTCGCGGGGAGCGTTTTCGTGGTCTGCGGGTATGGGTGGTGCGGCCGCGGAGTTGCCCTACGCGCCCAAGGGATGGGGGCCAACGTGATCATCACCGAAATAAACCCCCTCAAGGCCCTGGAGGCGGTCATGGACGGCTACCGGGTCATGCCCATGGCCGAGGCGGCCCCCTTGGGCGATTTTTTTTGTACCCTCACCGGGGACATGGAGGTCATCCGCAAGGAGCATTTCCTGAAGATGAAAGACGGAGCGGTCCTCGCCAACTCCGGTCACTTCAACGTGGAGATCGACCTCGAAGGCCTGGCCCAAATATCCTCCGGAAAAAGGATGATCCGGGATTTCGTGGAAGAATACCGCTTGAAGAACGGGAAACGCATTTACCTCTTGGGCGAAGGAAGGCTGATCAATCTAGCCTCGGCCGAAGGCCACCCCTCCAGCGTCATGGATATGAGCTTTGCCAACCAGGCGCTGGCCGCGGAGTACCTGGTCAAGAACCAGGGAAAGCTGGGAAGGAAGGTCTACGGGGTCCCCGCGGAAATCGACCGGGAGATCGCCCGCCTGAAACTGGAGTCCCTGGGGGTTAAGATCGATTCCCTCACCCCCCGCCAGAAAAAATACCTCGACTCCTGGGAAATGGGGACCTGATCAGCAGCGATCAGCTATCCGCCTTTGGTTTATGAATTTCTTAACCCCGGTGCTCCGGGCCGGAAGCCGACCGCTGATCGCTCCTTAATGTCTCACCGATAACAACAGATAGATTCCCACCATGGCGAAGATGAAGTTTGCCAGCCAGGCTGCCAAGAAGGGGGGGAAGCTTCCTCCCTTTCCCAGTTCCAGGATGAAGGAATAGACGACCAAGTAAAGGAAGCTGATGAAAATGCAGTAGCCGATCGCCCGGGCGAAGCCGGCTCCCCGCTCGCTCCGCAAGGCCAGGGAAATCCCCAAACAGGCCATAATGACCACGGTGAAGGGAAACGAGATGGCCCCGTGCATGGCGGTCCGGTATTTTCGGCCGTCGTAGCCGTCCCGCTCGATTTTTTGCACGTATTCGCGCAGCTGCCGGAAATTCATCTCATCGGGGTTCTTTTCGGCGATCTGAAAATCCCCGGGCGTTTCGGGAAGGCTTAGGACCAGTTCCGGGTAATGGGTCCGGGCCGGGACCCCCTTCGAATCAAAATCGGTGATCGATGCGTCGGATAGAATCCACTTTCCCTCCTTCCACTGGGCGCTGCGGGCATCGACCCTCTGGACCATCGCATGATCGGGGCCGAACCGGTAGATGGTCAGCCCTTCGAGGACATTTCGGTCCGGGTGATAGAGCTGGATGTTATAGATGGACTGGCGGCCATGAATCCAAATCTGGCTTTGTTTGAAGGTGGCCGTCGATTTTTTTTTATGGATGATGTAGTCGGATATGCCGCGGGCGTTCTGGTTCGCCCACGGGATGATGTACTCGCTCAGGCCCAGAAGGCCCCCAAAAACCAGCATCGCCACGCCCAGGATGGGGTACACCAGAAATCCCAGGGCGATGCCGCTGGATTTTAGGGCCATGATTTCGTTGTGCCTGGACATGAGCCCCAGGGTTATGATGGCGGCGAGTAAGACCGCCGCCGGGCTCACCTGGAAGAGAATGGAGGGAAACTTATTCAGGAAATAAGCGCCCATCAACGCCCAGGGGGCTTTGTTGTACAGGAAGGCGTTGATCCATTCGAAGAATTCGACGATGAGATAGATGGCGCTGAAGGCTCCCAGCCCGAGGAAAAAATACTGGGTGAATTCGCGCGCCAGGTAGCGGGTGAGGACTTTCATCCCGGAATCCCCCCCCTTTGCCGGCGTTTCAGCCGGAACCAATCGATCGCTTTTTGGGCCCGGACGAAGAGAAGAACCGGGGATTCCCTCGCCGCCTTGGTCAAAAGGTGAACCCCCAGGATGAGAAAGAGCAAGTTGGGCGCCCACATTCCGATTCCGAGCGGAATGGTCCCCCGTTCGGCCAGGGAGGTTCCCGCGCTGGTGAAAAGGTAATAGATGAGGAGGATCCCGATGGACCAGGAAAAACCCCGGGACTTGCTTCCCCGCGCCACCTTTGACTGGAGGCCGAGGGGGACCCCGAGGATTCCGAAGACCAGGCAGGCGAAGGGAATGGAGAACTTTTCATGGACCTTCACCCATTGGGTTTTGGTGTCCGCGGTCTTGGCCTCGAGGAGGTGGATGGCCCGGATCAGCTCTCCCAGGGTCATATCGGCAGGATGTTTCTCCTCGGTTTTTCTGCCCTGCAGCCCGGTTTTCAGATGAAGGCGAAGGTCATAGGTGTTGAAATCGACTCTCTGGTAGGCCTGATGGTCCTTCCCCAGCTTATGGATGGACCCGTTCTGGAGTCGCAGGGTGACCGCCAGGGCCTTCGGGTCGGAAAGGACCTCCCCTTCCCGCGCAAAGATGGTGAAGACCTCCGCCGGGTTGCGGGAATCGGAGATGAAGACGTTCTCCCACTTCAGGGTCCTGGGCATCACCCGTCCGACATAAAGGACCAAGCCGTCGAAGTCGTCGTTGAAGACCCGTTCCCGGACTCCCGCGTTGGCTTTGGTGCTGGCCACCTCGTACAGAAGCGCCCGGGAGGCCTCGTTGGCCCAGGGGACGGAGTAAAGAGAAAGAAAGGTGGAAGCGCCGAAAGTGGTGAGGGCGAAGAGGAGAATCGGGGGAATCAACTGATAGAGGCTGATCCCCGAGGCCTTGAGGGCGGTGATCTCGTTATCGCTCGAAAGGCGGTTAAAGGCCAGAAGCACGGATAGAAGGGTGGCCATGGGGATGGTCAGGCCCAGAAATTGGGGGAGGAGGAAGTAGAGCAAGCGGAGGATGTATCCCAGGGGGACGCCCTTATTGACGAACAGCTCGGTAAGCTGTAAAATCCTTCCCGTGAGTAAGACAAGGGTAAAACCCAAGAGGCCCAGCGCAAAAGAGGGAACGGTCTCTTTGAGGAGATAGAGATATAAAGTCCGTTGCATGCCATGATCTTAGCGTAAGGCCCGGGGGTTTGTAAATCCCTCGCTTTTTTACGGGACTCGAGGATGAAGGATGTCGATCCGGAGAATGCTGGAAGAAAGAGAAGTTAAGATTCTTTCTCCCCATGCCCAACTCAGTTCCCAATCCCGGGGGAGAGCGGTCCCGGAGGAGGAGTGCAGCATCCGGCCCGCCTTTCAGCACGACCGGGACCGGATCATCCATTCCAAATCATTCCGGCGCCTGAAACACAAGACTCAAGTCTTTTTAGTTCCGGGGGGGGACCATTACCGCACCCGCCTCACCCACACCCTGGAGGTCGCCCAGATTGCCCGAACCATGGCCAAAGCCCTCTCCCTGAACGAGGACCTGACCGAAGCCATCGCCCTGGGCCATGACCTGGGGCACACTCCTTTCGGCCACGCGGGGGAGGAGACGCTGAACGAGATTTGCCCGGGGGGGTTCCGCCATTACCTCCAGAGCCTGAGGGTGGTCGACCATCTGGAAAAAGACGGAAAAGGGCTCAACCTCACCTTCGAAGTGCGGGATGGGATCGTGAAGCACTCCAAGGGCAAGGGGGACCTGATCCCCGGGGCCGCGAAAGACCTGCCGGTTACCCAGGAGGGACGACTGGTGCGGGTTGCCGATATCATCGCCTACATCAACCACGACCTGGATGACGCCGTGCGGGCGGGCTTGATTTCCCCCGAAAGCATTCCCCGGGATTGTGTGGAAGAATTGGGCGATTCGCACGGAAAAAGGATCGATACCATGGTCCGGGATATCCTGGAGCAGGCCCTGAAGGACGAGCCCTTTCACATCGGATTGAGCGACCGAAAGCTGGAAGCCACGCTGAAACTTCGCGATTTCCTCTATGAACGGGTCTATGACCTGCCCACAGTGCACGGAGATTTTATCAAATCGGCCAAAATCCTGCGGGAGCTTTATGCTCACTTTCTGGAGCACCCCCAGGAGTTCCGCCGGGAAGCGGGGGAGGCCTTTAGCCACGAACCCATCGAAAGGTCGATCACTGACTTCATCGCTGGAATGACCGATCGTTATGCTTTCAAGCTTTATGAAAAGATATTCCTTCCCCAGCCCTGGATGATTATTTGAGGCCGCAAAGCCTGGGTGCTTTTTCCTCGTTCCTGGTTCCCGGTTGACAGTTGCGGGGGAATGGGAAAGGTCGATGCCGGGAAACCTAAACCGGCAGCAGTGCTTGATATTTAAAGATATTTGTGGTAAATGATTTTCATTTCAGGGGGATCCCATGACTGACAAAAAGGATGAACCGATCATTGACCTGACCGAAGTGGTGGAAGAAGGTCCCGGGCCTTCCGGACAACCCTGGGTCCAAAGCTCCCCCGCGCCCGTGCCCCCTCCTGCCCCGGAAAAGAAGGTGCCCGAACCACCTTCGGTTTCTCCGAGGAAGGAGCCCCTCCGGATGGAGGAGGAATTGAAGGGAATACCCGATTCTCCGCTGAAGAAATTTATCCTCGCCGATGAGGAGGGCTCCGGGCGGGTTTCCCCTTCCCCGGCCAAAGCCCAGGAATTCCAGCCCGCCCCCTCCCCGCCGCCCAGGATTTTCCCCGACCCTCCCAGGCCGGCCCCTACGTCGAGGTTCACCTTCCCGGAGGTCCCCAAACCATCCCTGGAGCCGCCCCCCGCTCCTTCCGAGCCGCCAAGACCGGCTCCCGAGCCCGCCAAGCAACCGGTCCTGAACGTGGAGGCGGAGCTGCGGGCCATCCGCGAGGCCATGCTTTCCCGGGTGGAAAGGTGGTTGTCCCAGGAGGGAGTCCAGGTCTGCGAGCGGGTGGCCCGTGAGATTTTTCCCCGGGTGGCCGAGGAGATCATCCGCAGGGAAATCGAAAAAATCAAAACCGAAGCCGAGGAGAGGGAGTGAAAGAGAAAGAAGCGATGGAGTGGGGCAAGGTTTACGACCCCCGCCAAGTGGAAGATAAATGGTACTCATTCTGGGAGAAGAGGCAATTTTTTCGGGCGGACGAAAATTCAAACCGTCCCCCTTATTCCATCGTCATCCCTCCTCCCAACGTAACCGGATCCCTTCACATGGGACATGCCTTGAACAACACCCTCCAGGATGTCCTGTCCCGGTACAAACGAATGGACGGGTTCAACGTCCTTTGGCTGCCGGGCACCGATCATGCGGGAATCGCCACCCAGAACGTGGTGGAGAAACAGCTGGCCGAGGAAGGGACCGACCGGCATAGGCTGGGGCGCGAGGCCTTTATTAAGCGAGTTTGGAAGTGGAAGGAGCAGTTCGGCGGCCACATTATCAAGCAGCTGAAGAGGCTGGGAAGCTCCTGCGACTGGAGCCGCGAACGCTTTACCATGGACGAGGGTCTTTCTCAAGCGGTGCGGGAGGTTTTTGTCCGCCTGTACCGGGAAGGCCTGATCTACCGGGGAGATTACATTATCAACTGGTGCCCCCGCTGCCAGACCGCCCTTTCGGACCTGGAGGTGGAGCATCAGGATGAGCAGGGACACCTTTACTACATTCAGTATCCCCTGGATGGTTCCCAGACTTTCCTCACCGTGGCCACGACCCGGCCGGAGACCATGCTGGGGGACACGGCGCTCGCCGTGAACCCGCAGGACGACCGATACAAAGCCTCCATCGGAAAGACGGCCGTTCTTCCGCTCATGGACCGAAGGATACCCGTGATCGGCGATGGGTACGTGGCCCTGGATTTCGGCACCGGGGTCCTGAAGGTTACCCCGGGTCACGACCCCTACGACTTCGAGATCGGGCGCCGCCACGGCCTGGACATCGTTAAAGTCATCGATGAAGCGGGAAACATGAGCGCAGAGGCGGGGAAATACGCCGGGCTGGGCCGTTTCGAGGCCCGGGAAAAGGTGGTAAAAGACCTGAAGAACCTGGGCCTCCTCCAGAAGATCGAACCGTTCCCCCACAGCGTGGGCCATTGCTACCGCTGCAAGGTCACCATCGAACCGCTGGTTTCCAAACAATGGTTCGTGAAAGTCAAACCCCTGGCCGAGAGGGCGGTTGCCGCCGTGGTCGAAGGCAGGACCCGGATCATCCCCCCCGTCTGGGAGAGCACCTATTTCGAATGGATGAACAACATCCGCGACTGGTGCATATCCAGGCAAATCTGGTGGGGGCACCGAATTCCGGCCTGGTTCTGCGAGAAATGCAATGAAGTGATCGTATCCACCGAAGCGGTGGACCGGTGTCCGGCCTGCGGGCCTGGATCTTTGCGGCAGGAGACGGATGTCCTGGACACCTGGTTCAGCTCCGCTCTTTGGCCCTTTTCCACCTTGGGATGGCCGAAGAAGACCAAAGATCTGCAGGTCTTTTACCCCACCGCGGTTTTGGTCACCGGTTTCGACATCCTTTTTTTCTGGGTGGCCCGGATGATGATGATGGGCCTGAAGTTCATGGGGGACGTTCCTTTCCGGGAGGTCTATATCCATGCCCTGGTAAGGGACGCCGAAGGCCAGAAGATGAGCAAGTCCCGGGGTAACGTCATCGATCCCCTGGAAGTGATCGAGAAGTTCGGGACCGATTCCTTCCGGTTCACCCTGGCCGCTTTTGCCGCCCAGGGGCGCGACATCCGTTTGTCCGAGGAGCGGATCGCGGGGTACCGAAACTTCGCGAATAAAATCTGGAATGCCTCCCGGTTCACCCTCACCAATCTGGAAGGGTACGATCCGGAAAACCCTCCGGGAAGGACGGAATTGACCTTTGCCGACAAGTGGATTTTGAGCCGGGTCAACCGGGTGGTGGGGGAGGTCCGCGCGGGCCTGGACAGCTTTAAATTCAACGAGGCCGCCTCGGCGGTCTATCAATTCCTCTGGCACGAGTTCTGCGACTGGTATATCGAGTTGTCCAAACCCGCCCTCCATCAGGATCAAGACCCGAGTCGAAAGTGGCTGACCCAGAACGTGCTGGCCCGGGTCCTGGACACCTCCCTGCGCCTTCTTCACCCTTTCATGCCCTTCATTACCGAAGAAATCTGGCAAAACCTTCCGGGAAACCATGGGTCCATTATGGTTGCGGAGTTTCCGCGGGTTCAGGAGAAGGAGCTTTCCCCCCGGGAAGAGGCCCAGATGGAATTGATCATGAAGGTGATCGGGGCGATTCGCAACCTGCGCAGCGAGATGGAGATCCCCCCCGGGAAGAAAATCGAAGCGATCCTGTACTGTCCGAAGAAGGAGACCTTGGATGTTCTGGAGGAAAACCGCCTGTACGTGGAAAACCTGGGCCGAACCGAGAGGCTTGACCTTCAGTCCGGGGGACAAAGGCCCAAGGCCTCCGCAACCGCCATCGTGGATGAAGTCGAAGTCTACCTGCCCTTGAAGGGGCTCATCGACCTGGATGAGGAAGAAAGGCGGGTCCAGAAGGAATTGACCAAGGTTTTAGAAGACCTATCCCGAACCCAGCGGAAACTCCAGAACATGGATTTCGTGAACCGGGCCAAGCCGGAAGCGGTGGAAAAGGAAAAAGAAAAGGCCCGGGCCATGGCCGCTAAAGCGGCCAAGCTTAGAGAGAGCCTGGAGAGGGTGAGGGGGTGGAGGAAAGAAACCCAGTAAAATGGGGAATGCAGACTTCGAAATGCGGAATGAATAATCCGAAAACAGGGAGCTGAAGAAAAAAATTATTTTTTTATTCCGCATTCCGCATTCCAAAATCTTCATTTAAAGAAGGGGGATTCCCATGCATTTTCCCATTTGCCGTCCGAGGCGCCTGCGCAAAAGCGAAGCCCTGAGAAGGATGGTCCGGGAAACCAAGCTCTCCGCGGAGGATTTCATTTACCCCCTCTTCGTCGTTCACGGACGCAAGGTTCGGAACGAAATCGAGTCCATGCCGGGGATGGCCCAGCTTTCCGTCGACCTGGCGGTTCGGGAGGCGGAAGGAGCCTGCAAGCTGAACATCCCGGCGGTGATTCTTTTCGGCATTCCGGACCAAAAAGACCCCAAGGGAAGCCAGGCCTACGCCCCGCGGGGAATCATCCAGCAAGCGATCCGGGCCATCAAGAAAGAACTCCCGGACCTGGTGGTGATTACCGACGTCTGCCTCTGCGAATACACGAATCACGGCCACTGCGGGGTGATTGTCGACGGCCGGGTCCATAACGACGCCACATTGACGCTCCTGGCCAAGATGGCCCTTTCCCATGCCGAGGCCGGGGCCGATCTGGTGGCCCCTTCGGACATGATGGACGGTCGGGTCAAGGCCATCCGGGAGGCCCTGGACCGCAAGGGGTTCGAAGACGTCCCCATCCTTTCTTACGCTGCCAAGCATGCGTCGGTTTTCTACGGCCCTTTCCGCGAAGCCGCGGAATCCACCCCCCAGTTCGGGGACCGCAAATCCTACCAGATGGACCCGGCCAACGCCCGGGAAGCGATGCGGGAAGTCAGGCTGGACGTCCAAGAAGGGGCGGATATCATCATGGTCAAGCCGGCCCTTGCCTACCTGGACATCATCCGGAAGGTGCGGGAGGAGATCGACCTTCCGGTGGGGGCCTACAACGTGAGCGGCGAATACGCCATGATCAAGGCCGCGGCCCAGCAGGGATGGATCGATGGAGAACGGGCCATGATGGAGGTCCTGACCGCGATCAAACGGGCCGGGGCCGACCTCATTATCACCTATTTTGCCAAGGAGGCCTCCCGGTTTCTGGAAAAAAATCGGGCGGGGTGCTGACTCCTGGCTCCATGCAGAGATCATACACGCGCAAATAGGCGACCGCTGCCCAGTTGCTAATCGGCCTTAGGGGCTTGGATAACCAAGGCGGAAGACCTTTTTCCTATTCAGGACACCTTCGTAATTCGGAAAAGTTGGGAGGAAGGGAATTTGCCCAGCAACCGTCTCTCTGGGTTTTCAGAGGATTAGGAAGGAACGACCATGCGCGCGGCCAGATACTATCATCCCGAAGTCGAAAGGATGAGTCGGAAAGAGATTCGGGACCTGCAGAACCAGAGGCTGCGCTGGCAGGTTCGGAGATGTTTGGCCAAATCGGAGTTTTACCGGGAGAAGTTCCAACAGGCCGGGATCAAGGCTTCCCACATTCGAACGGTGGACGACCTGGTCCACGCGCCCGTGGTCACCAAGCAGGAGTTGAGGGACGAACAGGTCAAGCACCCGCCTTTCGGGAGGTACACCGTGGCTCCGCGTAAGGATTGGCGGGAACTGCACCCTTCCACGGGCACAACCGGAACCCCGGTCAACACGATTTGGTCCGCCCGGGACGTGGAGAATATCACCGAAGTAACGGCCCGGACCATGTGGAGTTTCGGGGTCCGGCCGGGAGATATTCTCCAGAACGGGTTCAGTTACGGGCTCTGGGTCGCGGGCATGTCCACGCATTATGCCGGGGAGCGCATCGGCTGCTTCGTGATTCCCATCGGAGCCAGCATGACCGGGCGGCAGGTCGAGTACCTGCTCAACCCCGGGTCCACGGTCCTCCTCTGTACCCCTTCCTTCGCCCTCCATATCGCCGAGTACCTCCGGGAGAAAGGCGTCTCTCACAAGCAACTTTCCCTCCGGCTGGGATGCTTCGGCGGAGAGGGAGGAACGGAAACCCGAGCCACCCGGACAAAGATCGAGGAGGGATTGGGAATCGACGCCTTCGACTATTACGGCCTGGCGGAGATCGCCCCCACCTTTGCCTCGGAATGCACCGAAAAGGCCGGGTTGCACTGGGCCGAGGATCATTATTTCATCGAAATCATAAACCCGGACACTCTGCAACGCTGCGCCGAAGGGGAGATGGGCGTCCTGGTCATCACCCATCTAACCAGGGAAGCGACTCCCATGATCCGCTACTGGACCAATGACTACGCCCGCTATGAAACGGCCCGGTGCGCCTGCGGCCGCACCCACGCCCGATCGGTGGGGGGGATCCTGGGCAGGGCCGACGACATGGTCATCTACCGGGGCGCCAAGTTCTATCCGGTGCAGGTGGAAAAGGTGGTCCGAAGCTACCGGGAGCTGGGGGACGAATTTCTCATCGAAATGAGCCGGGAAGAGAAATCCTACGCGGATGTGTGCACCGTGGTATGCGAATGCCTGGCCGGGGACGCGGACCGCAACGCCCTGGAGCAGCGCCTGAGAAAGGACCTTCGGGAAGAACTCCTGGTCACACCGGAAATCCGGATCGTACCCTTCGGGACCCTGGAAAGGACGACCTTCAAGGCGAAGAGGATCTTGGATCAAAGGCCCAAATAGCGAATGCCGACGGCGCCCGACTTCGCCGGTTTTTTCCTCTTTGGGCTCTTTCCGGTGCTCTCTGCGTTATGTCGATGTGGGTTGACGACCTCAAATCCCTTCAGCGGGATAGGCTGATTGGCCGGGATTTTCTTTTTTTCCCCGAAATCGATTCTACCAATCGCGAAGCACGAGACCGAGCCCGAAAGGGGGCTGGGGAAGGAACGGTCATCCTGGCGGATTATCAGTCCCATGGAAGGGGGCGTCTGGGAAGAACCTGGGAATCTCCTTCCGGGGCAAATATTTATCTTTCCGTAATTTTAAGACCCCCGATTCCTCCGCCTGCCGCCCCTCAAATCACCCTTTTGGCCGGAGTATCTGCCGCCAGGGCGCTTTCCCATGTTTCCGGTTTGGAGTGCCGGATCAAGTGGCCCAACGACATCTTAGTCCGGGGGAAGAAATTGGCCGGGATCCTCGCGGAGATGGAGGCGGAAGGCTCCGATACCCGGTTCATCATCCTGGGTATCGGGGTGAACGTGAACTGGGGGAAGGAAGATTTTCCCCCCGGACTGCGGGAGACCGCCACTTCCCTGCGGGCGGAAAAAGGAAAAGAAATTCCCCGGGCTGCGGCGGCGGCCGGGCTTCTCCGGGAGTTGGAAGCGGAATATGTCTCCTTCCTCCGGGAGGGGTTCTCTGCCCGGCTTCGGGATGATTGGAATCGGCTCTCGGGGGTCAACGGGAAACAGGTCACCCTCCAGTCGCCGCAAGGCACGTTTTCGGGCCGGGCCTTGGGCCTTGACTCCGACGGAGCACTTTTGGTACTGGATGGAGAAGGAAGCACCCGCCGCTTCATCGCCGGCGAGGTCAGCTTGCGGATGGAAAATTCGAATTTTTAAGGGGAGGCCTCCGAATGCTTTTGGTCATTGACGTGGGAAACACCAACACCGTCCTGGGGATCTATGAAGGGCCTCGCCTGGTGGACAACTGGCGCATCTGGACCGAACGCGACCGCACCAGCGACGAGTACGGGATCCTGATGCGGAATCTTCTATCCTCGCGGTCGATTCCCCTGGAAAAGATCGAAGCCGTATCCATCTCCTGCGTCGTTCCCCCCATGCTGAACATGCTGCTGGAGCTTTGCGAAAAATATTTCCACATTCGGCCTTTGGTCATCGAAGTGGGGATCCAATTGGGAATGCCCATTCTCACGGACAGCCCGGCGGAGGTGGGTGCGGACCGAATCGTGAATGCCGTCGCGGCCTACCAAAAATACGGGAGAAGCCTGATCGTGGTGGATTTCGGGACGGCGACGACCTTCGACTACATCTCTCCCCAGGGAGAGTACATGGGCGGGGCGATCGCTCCGGGCCTGGGAATCGCCAGCGAGGCGCTCTTTATCCGGGCCTCCAAGCTTCCCCGGGTGGAGCTGAAGCGGCCCCAGCGGGTGGTGGGAAAAAATACGGTGCAGTCCATGCAGGCGGGCATCGTCTTCGGTTATGTGGGGCTGACCGATGAAATCGTTTCCCGCATGAAGGAAGAGGTGGGGACCCATCCCAAAGTGATCGCCACCGGGGGATTGGCTCCGCTCATCGCCTTGGAGTCCAAAACCATCGAGGAAGTGGATGAATTCTTGACCCTGGAAGGCTTGCGCCTCCTCTATGAGCTGAACCGCAAGAGGTGAAAACCCCATGGCCGAAAAGTTGCCGCTCGTTCCCTTCCGGGAAGAGCACGAGATTTTCCGGCAGCAGTGCCGCAGGTTCGTGGAGAAGGAACTGACCCCCCATGTGATGGAGTGGGAGAAGGGCCAAAATTTCCCCGACGAGGTGTTCCGATGGGTGGGGAAGATGGGTTTGCACGGTATCCTGATTCCCGAGGAATATGGGGGAGCGGGGGGAGATTACCTGATGGCATCGGTTTGGGTGGAAGAAATGGCCCGCATCCGTTCCGGAGGGGTTGAGGCCGGGATCGGCATGCATGGCCTCATCGTTCTTCCGGCCATCGCCAGGTTCGGGAACGAAAATCAGAAAAAGAGATTCTTGCCCCCCGGAGTCAAGGGAGAGAAAATCGGGGCTCTTGGGTTGACCGAGCCGGTGGCCGGGTCCGACCTGGCCAATATTCGAACGGTCGCCAAAAGGGAGGGGGATCACTACTTTCTAACCGGCTCCAAGACTTTCATTACCAACGGCAGCCGGGCCGATTTCGTGCTAGTCCTGTGCAAAACCGATCCGGGGGCGGGGTACAGAGGGTTTTCGACCCTGATCGTGGAAAAAGGAATGCCCGGTTTCACCCAAGGAAAACCCCTGGAAAAGCTGGGATGGCACGCCGGGGACACGTCCGAACTCACCTTTGAAAACGTGGCCGTCCCGGTGGAAAATCGGCTGGGCGAGGAGGGAAGCGGCTTTTACAATTCCATGGCCAACCTGGAATGGGAGCGGCTGATCATGGCCCTGGGCACCGTCTGCAGCGCCCAGTGGGCCTTCGATCGAACCAAGGCCTATGTCCTCCAGCGCGAGGCCTTCGGCCGGCCCATCGGGAAGTTCCAGGTGAACCGGCACAAAATGGTGGACATGGCCATGGAAATCGAAGCCGCCCGACAGTTGAACTATCATGCCCTGCGAAAGTGGATCAATCAAGAACCCTGCGCCGTCGAAGTATCCATGGCCAAGGTATTCGCTTCCCGCATGGGGGAGTTCGTGGCCACCACCTGCCTTCAGCTTCATGGAGGGTACGGATACATGCGGGAGTACGAAATCGAACGCTTCTTCCGGGACGTGCGGATCAATGCCATCGGCGGAGGGACCTCGGAAATTTTGAAGGAGATCGCGGGGAGGCTGATGGGGCTATGATTGAATGCGGAAGGCGGAATGGGGAATGCGGAATAAAAGGGACAAGAGGGATAAGGTGAGATTTCTAGGCCCGTCCACAGCGTTCAGTAATTGATTATTTCCTTGCACCGCTGCCGCCGGCTTTTTTCTTTTTTTTCTTTCCGCATTCCGACTTCCGCACTCCGCATTTTATTTATCTGGCCATCCGGAGCAGCAAACTCCCCAGGGGTCCCAGTTTCCTCTTGATATCCAGGAAGGTTTTTTCCCCCCGCAGAACCTTCGCCATGGCCTTCCACCAGCGGTCCCGGGAAGCGATCTTCCGATGGAAATAGGAGGGGCGCAGGTGGAATAGCTCCCGAAAGAGGCGGGAGCATTCCCATTCGGGCATCAGCTCCCGGTCGATGGCTTCCTGATAGGGTTCCAGCGAATCCCACCGGTTCCTGAGCGCATCCTGCACCACGGATGCGGCGATCTCCGCGCTTTTGACGGCAGAGAATATGCCTTCACCGGTAAAAGGATCGGCCAGCCCGGCCGCATCCCCGACAAGAAGACACCTTCCCGCCTGGATGGGGCTTCGGTGTTTCCGGAGGGGAATCATGAAGCCGGCCGCGCTGAAGGGAAAGGTTTGGTCCCTCCGAAAACGGGTTTCTAGGAAAGCCCGCTGATAGCCCTTGATTTTCCCCGCCGGGCCGGCGAATCCTCCGGCCCCCAGGGAAAGGGAGAGTTTTTTCGGAAACAGATAGGCATAGCATCTTCCCAGGCTTCCCCAGTCGATGTGAATCAGGCTCGGGTCCCAGTCGGGGACCAGCGAAGCGGGGGCTTCGCTGTGAACCGCCAGGATCCAGGCCGGGGCTGAAAGGAGTCCCGTTTTCCTGGCCACCGGGCTCTGGGCGCCGTCCGCCCCGACTACATAGGGGGCCGCGCATACTCCCGCCGCGGTTTCCAATTCCACCCATCCGCCCTTTGACTCCATCGAGAGGAACGGAGTCCCATCCCCAAAACGGGCTCCCGCTTCTTCCGCCCGTCGGGCGAGGAATTCGTCAAAAGGCTCCCTTCTTACGGTGAACAGAAGCGGCTCGGGATAACGCCGGGTGAAAGCGTCCTCTAACTTGCGGGTGAAAGAGATGCCGGTGATGGTTTCCTCGATGACCGATGAGATATCGAAGGGAATCAATTTTTGAGCGCGGACGCTGACCCCGCCGCCGCAGGTTTTGCCACGGGGGAATCTGGCCTTGTCCAGGAGGACCACATCGACACCGGCCTGGGCTAGGCGGTAGGCCAGGAGGGACCCCGCCGGCCCCGCACCCACAACCACCACATCCGCTGTCTTGGGAAAAGACCTAGGGTTCATCTGGTTTTCTTGTCAGATTCGTTCGTCCGGCCGCTCCCCAAAAAATTTCCAGGTCCTTCAACGCTCTTTCGCTCATGGCTCTCTTTTTATTCCTACCCCTGAGCCGGCCTTCCAGGGGCGGAAAGAGCCCGAAGTGCACGTTCATGGGCTGGAAGTCTTTGACCTCGGGAGAGGTAATGAAATGAACCAGCGAACCGATTGCCGTAGTGGGCAGAGGTATGATCAGGGGTTCTCCCGTCGCGATCTTCGCCGCATTGATTCCGGCCAGGAGTCCCATGGCCGTTGATTCCACATATCCCTCGACCCCGGTGATCTGACCGGCGAAGAAAATCCGGGGGTCTCTTTTCCATTGTAAAGTCTTTTCCAAAAGGGTTGGGGAATGAATGAAGGTGTTGCGGTGAAGGCTGCCGAAACGGAGGAACTGCGCCTTTTCCAGCCCGGGGATCATCCGGAAGACCCGTTCCTGCTCCCTCCATCTCAGTTTGGTTTGAAAGCCGACCATATTATAGGCAGACCCAAGGCTGTCCTCCTGTCTCAACTGCACCACGGCATAGGGGGTCTTTCCCGTCCTCGGGTCTTTGAGCCCCACGGGTTTCATGGGGCCATGGGCCAGGGTTTCCCGGCCTCTTTCAGCCATTTCCTCGATGGGAAGGCAACCCTCAAAATGAACGGGCTTTTCGAATTCGCGGTAGGGAACTTTTTCAGCCTTGGTAAGTTCTTCCACAAAACGAAAGTATTCCTCTGCATTCAGGGGGCAATTGAGATAGTCGTTTCCTTCTCCGTACCGGGAAGCACGGAAGATCACCTTCATGTCCAGACTGTCCCCGTCAAGGATCGGGGCAATGGCATCGTAGAAGTAAAGGTGCTCTTCGCCGGTCATTTTACGGATGGCATCCGCCAGGTGGGGCGAAGTAAGGGGGCCAGAGGCGATGACCACGGTCCCCTCTCGGGGAATTTCCACCACCTCTTCACGGGTTATTTGGATGTTCTCCCTTTTTGCGAGGTGGGAAGTGATGGCCGCGGAGAAGGCCCGACGGTCCACGGCGAGGGCATCCCCTGCGGGCACGCGGGTTTCTGCGGCAACGGCGATGATCAGGGAGCCAAGGCGCCTTAATTCTTCCTTCAGGAGTCCGACGGCGTTTTCGAGGGAGTTGGAACGTAGAGAATTACTGCATACCAATTCGGCAAGGTCGGGAGAGACGTGGGCGGGGGAAAAGCGGTGCGGCTTCATCTCGTAGAGCGAAACGGAAATCCCGCTGCGGGCAGCCTGCCAGGCGGCCTCACAGCCGGCCAAGCCTCCGCCGATAATGGTAATCCGCTGCACCCTTTCTCCCTCCGAAGCCTTTTCGATTCTTCACCCGTCATCGGATTTTTCCATGATTTTAGCGGGGTGTCAAGCAAATGCCCGGTTGGGTCGTCCGGACCTTTACATTGGAAAACAGAAGGCTTAGAATGAACCTAGCCAGGCCAAGCGGGACCCCTCTTCGTTCCCTGAACCGCAACCGCTGGAAAGGAGGTTCAGTCTATGGAACTAATAGTTGAGCGGGAGGATGTGTGGATCGCCAGTCTGGAAGACAAACCGGGAGCCCTGGGCGCCAAGCTGGCAGCTCTGGCTGAAGCGGGCGCGGACCTAGACTTCGTTATCGCCAGGCGGTCGCCGGAGAAGCCAGGCACGGGGGTTATGTTCGTCACCCCCCTGCGGGGGGATGCGGAGCTCAAGGCTGCATCGGGAATCGGATTTTTTGCGGCCAATCGGCTCCACTCTATTTGCGTGGAGGGGGAAAACCGCCGAGGGCTTGCGGGCCGAGTTTCCGAGAAGCTGGGCGCGGCGGGAATCAACATAAGGGGTTTTTCGGGTGCGGTCATCGGCAAGCGGTTTGTGCTGCACATTGCCTTTGACACGGCTGACCTTCGGGATCAGGCAATGCGGGTCATCAAGGAAATGACTTGATATATCCGACTCCCTTGCTCCCCCCCGCCTAAGAGGAGCCTGCCAGTCGCACGGAGAAACGAAGAGGAACGAAGAGGGGAAAGAAAAATTCTTCCGACACACCCGGGAAACCCTCTGACTCCCGAGCAGACTTTCCTCCCGCAAGGGAGCGCCCAGACGCTTATCCTCCCAAAAAATATCTTACCCTTCTTTTTTGACCGACATCCCCGGCCACCCGACTGGGCCGCAGCCGCATCCGCATGGCCCATGTGTCTTCTCTGCTGTTTACTTTGTCCTTTAGTTGCTATAAGATTTCTCCGTCGATCGATGGGAATAAGAATTTTATGAGAGAGAGGATTGATGGGGATGAATGAAAGGGAGCTTGCCGGTTTGGTCAAAGAGAGTAAGGTGGTAAAGATGGGTCAGGATTTAGTGCGGACCCAGAGCGTGAACCCGCCGGGGAATGAGCTGGCAGCGGCGGAGTACGTGGTGGAAGCTCTGAGGAAGAGCGACGTCGAGACTGAGCTGGTGATGCACGGTGAAAACCGGGCAAGCGCCCTGGCGCGGTTGAAAGGTGAAAGGAAGGGGCCGGCGCTCATTTACAGCGGCCACTTGGATACGGTCCCCGTGGGCGCAGAAAAATGGAATCATGAGCCCTTCGGGGGAGATGTGGCGGAGGGCAAGGTCTGGGGCCGCGGGGCGGCCGATATGAAGGGCGGGTTGGCAGCCATGATGACTGCAATGAAAGCTCTGGCGGAAGCCCGGGTCCCTTTGAAGGGAGATTTGATCCTGGCGGCCACGGCGGGGGAGGAGGTCGATTCATTAGGGGCAACCGCAGTGGCAGAAAGGCTGAGCCGGGAGCCCATTCAGGCCTTGTTCATTGCCGAGCCGACTTACAATGAGATTTACATAGCCGAAAAAGGGGTATTCTGGGTGCAAATCGAGACTTTCGGCCAGACCGCCCATGGCTCCATGCCGGAAAAGGGGCGGAACGCAATCCTGATGATGGTGGAAATTATGAATGAGTTCAAAAAAATGGATATCCCCTACCGAAATCATCCGATCTTGGGCGGTTTTACTCGGAGTGTAAACACCATTTCTGGGGGAATCAAGACCAACGTGGTCCCCGATCACTGTGTGGCGACGATTGACATGAGAACCGTCCCCGGCCAGGAACATCCGGCGATTTTGCGTCAGCTGGAAAATATCATCCAAGAACTCAGCCAAAGGGTTCCCGACTTTCGGGCTACGGTCAAGCCGGTAAATGATCATGTCCCGGTGGAAACTCCGCCTTCGGACCCGGTCGTTCAGAAGTTCTCCACCATCGTTGCCGAAATGACCGGGCGGGAGGTGGTCTTTAAAGGGGCCAATTATTTTTCCGATGCGGTGGGGTTCCTCCCGGTTCTGAAGGTTCCCCTGATTCTCTTCGGCCCCGGGGAACCCGGACAGGCCCACCAGCCGAACGAGCAGGTGGAAGTTTCGAAGTTGGTTGAAGCGGCGAGGATTTTTGCGGTGACCGCGGCAAGACTCTTAGGATAACCCATGCCTACCATTCCCGGGAATGCAAATTGCGTATTGAAACGGAGAAGCAGAAATCCTCCCATTTTTCCGGATGGATTCAAGGGGATTTCTTTTGCGTGGAAGTTCTTCTTTCAACAGGATCTCACAAAGCTTCTTCTGCCTGAAAGGAGCAAGGAATGTCCAATATTCTTTCGCCATATGAATTGGAAGGGTTGCGCAAATGGCCGACCCCGGCCATCTCCAACGCCATCGAGCTTTTCAACATCCAGCCGAGAAACGTGGGTTTCATGCTTCCGGAGATCAAATGCCAATTTCCCGACATGGGAGTCATGATCGGGTACGCGGCTACGGCCGTGATCACCGCGGATACTTCGGAGGGCCGAAGAGTTCCCCCCCCCGAATGGTGGGAAATAATCAAAAAAACCCCGGAACCGCGGATCGCCGTAATCCACGACCTGGATCGCCCGGTCATCGGGTCTTTCTGGGGGGAAGTCAATGCCAATATCCACAAAGCTTTGGGTTGTGTCGGCACGATCACCGATGGTTCGGTAAGGGACTTGGATGAGGTAAAGGAACTCGGATTCCAGTTCTATTCCAGTTGTGTGACCGTGTCCCACGCCTATGTTCACCTGGTGGAGATGAACGTCCCCGTCAAAGTGGGGGGGCTTTGGGTGAAGCCCGGGGACTTGCTCATGGGGGACAAACACGGAGTCATCAAGGTCCCGCTGCAAATCGCCAAAGATGTTCCCAAGGCCGCCCAGATGATGGAAGACTGGGAACGGAAGGTGATCAACTTCTGCAAATCCAAGGAGTTCAACATCGAGGGTTTGAAAGAGAGATTTTTGTCCCCCCGGCCGCAATGGCCGCCGAAATAGCAGGAAACAGGGGGGAGATAGAGAGCATCCGGAGTGTGGGGGTGGGTTTGAAGCCCGCCCCTTCCATTTTTAGACGCCAAAGAACGGGTTCTTTTGTCGCCTCCGTTCAGGACACGGACGACGTGACCAGCTATGGCCCGGAGATCGTGACGGTTACCAAGCTCCTTCCCGGAATGTATCGTTATTCCGTGCATAACTTTTCCGGCCAGTCGTCCTTCAAAATGGAAAATTCCGGCTGCGTGGTAAACGTGGTGATTCCCAAGAGCGGAATCATCCGGCGTTACGATATTCCCACGAGCAACCCAACGAACGGAAACCTCCGGGTGGTTTTCGAGCTGACCGTGGATAATGCCGGAGACACGACCCTGACCGGCATAAACCAGTTTAAAGAGACCAATCCTCCGGGGGAGTCGGTCGAATAGGCGGAACCCAAAAGCTTCGCCTGATTATTAAATAGCAAGGCCCTTATCGCCCAGGCGATGGCGGCCTTATTTTTTTGGGTCTTCTCCCAATCGAGTGGGTGGAAAGGGAC
>JACAEW010000196.1 GCA_013388675.1 Syntrophaceae bacterium
GGGGGGCCGGCGCAAGCGGATTACCAGACAGCGGAAACAGCCGTGAAGAATCCTGCGGAAAGGCTATCCCGTCGCCGGCAGTTCGAGGAGGAACCGCCATGCCGGGACCACCTCGATGGTCCCGCCGCCGGCCTCGATTTGCCAATCCTCATTACGGGTCACGATGGTTCCGGTGGAAAGGCCCAGTTCGGCCATCGCCTCACTCAAGGCCGCAGTCTCCCGTTTCCGCGTTTGCGGCTCCGCCAGAGACTCGCACACCTGGACCAGCATCTTGGGCCGGCCGCGCGTCGGGACGATGAAATCGACCTCCCGGCCGGTCCTGGTCTTGTAATAGTAAATTTCCGGATGAAGGCGCCGGAGGGCCATGAACACGAGGTTCTCAAGGAGATGGCCGGAGTTGACCAGAATTCCGGACGACACCGAAGTAACCAGTGCGTGGTCGACGCAGAAGACCTTCTTCGGGTTGGTGTTGCTGCGCGCTAAAGACGGGTCGAAAATGCGCACGGTGAACAAAAAATATGCGTCCTCGAACCATTCCAGGTAATCCGATACCGCGGACTTCGGAGCCTTGTGCCCCAGCGACTTGAGATAGCCCGTGAGATTGTTGACGGAGTAAAGCGAGGCCGTGTTGTCCACCAGCCAGTGCGCCAGATCGGTCACCGCCTTGGGGTGGGAAACATCGTGGCGCTCGACCAGATCCCGAAACAGGATGGTGTGAAAGTATTCCTGGTGGGTCTTGATCCGCAGGTTTCGGCCAAGACCGGCGACCTCGGGGAAGCCGCCGGTCTCCCAGTATTCCTCGAAGGCCTTCTGTACGAGAAGCCGCTTCTTCGTCGAGAGCGCGCCCTCTCTCTCAATTCCTTTGTAGTCCAGAAATTCCCTGAAGGAGAACGGAAACATCTCCCACGAGAGCGCCCGCCCGCGCATTTGCGTGGCGATCTCCTTCGAAAGCATCCTGGCCGACGAACCGGTCAGATACACCTCGCATTTTTCCGTGCGCATCATGCGGTCGACGAAGGGCTCCCAACCGGTGGTGGCCTGAATCTCGTCGAAAAAGCAGTAGACCGTCTCGGTGTTTTTCTTCTCCGGGTAGATGGAGTAATAGGCCTCGGCGATCAGGCCGAGGTTGTCCTTCCGCAGGTTGTGGAGGCGGTCGTCGAAAAAGTTCAAATAGAGAATGTTCTGCCGGGGGACCCCGCTGTCCAACAGCCGCTGGATAACCTGGAACATGTAAGTCGACTTGCCGCTCCGCCGCACCCCGATGCAGACGGCGGCCTTGCCGTGAACCGTCTCGATACGCAAACGCCGAGGCACCCCTGTCTCAAGCCGGGTTTCCTGGAAGTCCAGGATGATAGATTTGATCGTCTCTATCATATGTTTACTCCTGGTCATAGTTCTTTCTGGCTTCCCCATCATCCGGTAATAAATATAGCCGGTTTAGGCTCTAAGTGTCAAGGGACATTTCCGGAAACGGCCTGACCTGCCCACTACCGAACAAAAGGCCCCAAAAGCGGAACCTCTCTCGGAGGCTTCTGCTTGCC
Source organism: Syntrophaceae bacterium (assembly GCA_013388675.1). GTDB lineage: Bacteria > Desulfobacterota > SM23-61 > SM23-61 > SM23-61 > SM23-61. The sequence continues at coordinate 1,542 of JACAEW010000196.1, forward strand.
GCGATAGCCTCCCTTCGGTCAAATCCGAAGAAACTCGGAAAAACCAGTTGACAGGCATGCCGAATTTTGTACAATATGTGCCAGTTTGGTCTGATCGGACCGGATGGAAGCCGATGGGGCTATCCAGGACGGGGCCGATTCGTTAAACCGAAGGTCTGAGGCCGTTCAGGAATGGGACGAGACCCTGTGCGACTGGAGTCAGTAATGGAAGATCGATGGCTTTCCGTAGATGAGATCGCTGCCTATCTCGGCATCAAGCGGGATACGGTCTACAAATGGATTTCTGAAAAGCAGATGCCCGCTCACCGGATGGGCCGCCTGTGGAAATTCCGCAAAGATGAAGTCGACGAGTGGGTGAGAAGCGGTGGTGCGAACACTTCTCCCTCGGAAAATGAAAAATCCCAAGATGAGTAACGGCACACTCAATGTCGTAGGGAGATTCTGATGGCTGGCCCACGAGGAATCGCAGACAAGGTGCTATGGTCAGGCCGTGTCGTGGCCGTCCAGCCCCGCATCCGGCTCACGCGGTCTTTCGATGAGCGGTCCCACAGCTACCTGGGGTATGTGCTTTGCATCGAGGGAACCTGCTGCGGGGAGGCTGGCGAGTTTCTGATTGCGGTCGGTGAAGCTGCACACGAAAAACACCGGTTTCAGGTGGGCATGCAACTGAGCGGCTGCTCCATGCAGGTCGGAGACCCGCGCAAGGAGACCGCGGCATTCTACAAGACGAGCGGGCTCAAAGTCACAAAGGATGCCCTGGGCGAAACCCTTGCCGGGCCACCCTTCCCAAGCGTGCCGCCTGACCTGGAGACCTACCGCAGCCGCGGACACCGCCGTCTGGACGCCCGGACCTACGACACCAAATGCACGACCTGTATCTGGGGCTGCCGGATGCCGGTGGAGATGATCATCGACCGGTGGAACCCCTCAAAAAAACAGTACCGGTTCGAAACCTTCTGCTACGGCCCGAAAAGCTGCGCCTTTTACCGCCCCGGGCCCGTGCGAATAGTCCCCGGGCGAAAAGGCATGTCCTACACCGAGGAGGACTGGGTCGACGAAGACGCCACCTCGCATCGGGGACCGGACGATTGAGGATATTAGTATGAGCAAGAACTTCAAACCCATCTTCACCATCACCAACCGGATCACCGCCGGGCTGACCCGCATCGAGCGGGCCCGGGGGTTCCTGGAAGCCGCGGCTTTGTCCGAGGCCTGGGTGAGGGAGATGGGACGTCGAGCGCTGATCCTCGAAGCTCATCACACCACGCATATCGAGGGTATGCGCCTGACCTTGGATCAAGCCGAGCAACTCCTGGAGGGCAAGCCGGTCCCCGAGGCCGATCCCGACAGGATTTCGAGGGCTTATGCCCCAAGGTCAACCGCCGGTCTCTGCAACGAGACCTGAAGGCCATGGTGGATATGGGGTTGTTGGTTTCGGAGGGATCGACCAACCAGCTCGTTTACCGGATGAAGGGGTCGGGTTGAACTTGCGACAATCTTGCGACACAACTTGCGACAAGTTCACGACCCGACTTGTGACATTCACATTAGGTAGAGTAATTGGAAAATCGAGTTTGTCGCCGCTTCCGATCCAGCGGGAACAGCCTGCTCTTTGATTACCCTCTGATATTGAAGGTTTTCGGTTAACAGCCGGAGAAAAAGAGCGGTTATGAAGAGGGTTGCACACGGGGAGCCAGAAAAATTTAAGGCCAGGTTTTTCCTGGCCTTTTTTCTATGGGAATCTGGGTTTACATATTGAGGAGTGAAACGGCTGGGCGGGTTTATTGTGGCCAGACTGATAACCTTATCTACCGGCCCCGGCAGCATAATGACCCCGGACGCCAATTAACCAGAACCCCCAAAAGGTTCTTGGGTCCGTGGAAACCAATTTGGTCGAGGGGTGCAATAACCGAACCGATGCCTTAAAGCTCGAGCGGAGGATCAAGCGGAGAGGGATTGAAAGATACCCGGGCGATCAAAAAATGCCTGACTTTCTCCGGGGGGCCGTTAATCCCGTCACGCCGGTGGCGTGATTCGATGCCGCCCGGGAAAATTTCTTTTCTTCCTTCAAATTGTTCTTCAATCCCTCCAGCCATTCCGTCCTATTTCAACTCGTAGTTTTCCACCAGGACGACCTTTAAGATTTCCATGGGCGTGACCTTCCGCTTATCGGCTATGTCGTGGAAGGTGTCGCCTTCTTTCATTTCGACCTTGTTTTTGGCCAATCTTTCCTTTACTTTGGCCGGGTCCACCCCGGTCTGCTGGATCACCTCGCCCAGTGTCTTTCGGCCCACGCCGGTTCCGGCAAATTTTTCATCCACCAGATCGGGGGTAAAAACCGGACCCTTGGCCCCCGTGGGTGCCGCAGCGATCGCTGGAGGAGCGGCGACCTCGAATTTTTTCATGACCTGAAAGATTCGCATGGGAGAGGTCTTGTTTGCCTTGGCTATCTTCAGCAGTGAGTCTCCAGGGTCTGCCTGGATCCCTTTGGCCTTCAGTTCCGGAAGGGCTTTTTCCAGGTCGATATTGACTCTCTTGGCAAGGACCCGTAAGGAAACCTCCTCAGCATGCCCGAAGGGCGGTTCATATTCCTTGCTGATGATCCAGGATTTTTTCAGGTAGTCACTGAATTCCAGTATATAGGTGAATGGGGCTATGCGGTACATGGGACCCAGGATGATCACCAGGATGATCAGCGCGGAGATGGCCAGCTCTTTTTTCATTTTGAGCCCGCCGGCGATTTTGCCGGCCAGGTAATTCTTCAGGAGGGTCCAATTGTTGATCAAATGGTAAACTCCCACAATTATAAAGAAGAAGCAGGAAACGATATGCACAGCTTCCCATTGGTTCTTCTCCAAACTCCAGAATTTCCATGTGACCCAGTAAGCGATTCGCCCTTGGGGGGCGGTGTACAGAACGATCCCGGTCACGCTCATGATGATAAAGCTGCCGAAAGTCAAAAGGGAGATAAATCCCTTGGTCTGAAAGCCTTGTTTGGCCATGGATACTCCTTACCCTAGAAAATTGAATTTCAAATAGCCTATCAGATGCAAAGCAGAAAAAAAAGATTCGGAGCCGATTCAGGGGGCCCTTGACCCGGCTTCGAGGGAAGCCATAATCGGACCGATTTCTTCTTCCCGAAAGACACCCAAGGGAGGATTTTCCTGTTCCGCCCGGGGATTGAAGGACAGGGAAAGGGAAATAGGGAGGCTTGTATTCCCGGCTCGGTCTTGGATCTCGATCTGGAGGGCAAGGTTGATAAAAGCCATACCCTGCGACCCTGCGGTGTTCAAGAAGAGGAAACCGGAAAGCTCTCTGCGTTGGCCTTCAGGAATTTTTAAAAAGCAGACCGGGTAGGAACCGCGCCCGGGCTGCCTGATATGGCAAATAATATTCTTCATATCCCCATCGGAATCCTCCGCCCGGAGGTAAAGCTTCCACGTATCTCCGGGACGGATCTCCTCCGATGCGAAGCAGTGAGTGATCACCGGAACTCCGGGTTGATTTTCCTTCATGCCCCCCTCTTTACGCGCATATTTACCCATAAACTGCAAAAGTATTCGTTACAAGTGATGTCTCAGTCCCGGTTTCTTTGAGTAAAAAAGCGTTCCAGACATTGTTGGAGGAATTCACTGGGAGTGATTTTTGGCCCCCCTTTATTAAAGGGGGGGAGGGGGGATTTCTGACCTCGGCTCTCCAAGAAAATCCCCCCATTCCCCCCTTTTTCAAAGGGGGGCATTATTGCATCATTTGGGTTTATATTCTTTATGAAGAACCGAGCGGCCTCCTGTGGCTGCCAGGGAGATTTAGAAATGTCCCTTGTGAATTCATTCTTCAGGGCGCCCCTTTGGTTTCCGAATAGAATGCCTGCCCCCACTTCAAAGCCTCCAAATAGAGAGAGAAGGGGGTCGTTTCTTCCCCCGGCGGGATGATCGGTTTATCCAGGTTTCCCCAGGCGGCTTTTTCGTAGGAAAGAGTGTATTGATAAATTTCCCGCAAGCGCCCGGGCTCGCCCAGGAGGGCCAGCTTGATGGGGTCATCGATGGGAATCTCGGCCAGGATTTCGGAAAGCGGCCGGTCGAGGAAAGCGTCGATCAGGGAAAAAAGGCCCATGAGGAAGGAATCCTCTTTCCGGTCCGAAAGGTTAAAATAAGGGGCGAGCATCTCGCAGAACCTGGCCCGAACGATGGTCAGAATCAAAAGCTCCTCGGCCTTGTCCGCTCCCATGCTAGCCAACGCTACGAAGGAGATCCAGTTTTTGATCGTTCGCTCCCCCAGAAGGACCAGGGCCTGCCTCACCGACGTGATTTTGCTCCGCAGACTGAAGAAGGCGGAATTGATGTAGCGGAGGAGCTTGTAGGTAAGGCCGACCTCTTTTTTGATGATCTCCTCAAGCCTTTTCAAGTCCATCTCCGCCCGGTGGATTTCCTTCAAAAGCTGGAAATAATGAGCCTTGAATCCGGGGATGTCCTTGCCCACAATGATCGCCGGTTTGCTGAAAAAATAGCCCTGGAAAAAGGAGTATCCGTTCGCGATTCCCTCCTGGAGCATCTGATCGGTTTCCACCTTTTCGGCCACCAGGCGGACCCTCAGGGGAAAGAGCTTCTTAAAGAGAGCCTTCCGGGCCGGCTCCGGGGTGGCCAAGAAATCCACTTTCACCAGATCGGCAAATTCCAGCAGAGGCTCGTACTTTTCTTCATACACAAAGTCGTCCACGGCGATCAAATAACCGGCCTGCTTCAGTTTTTGACAGGCTTGGAGCACTTCCGGGTCGGGCTCCACCGTTTCCAGCAGCTCCACCACGACCTGCTCCTTGGGGAGGAAGAACATGTATTCTTTCAAGAGAATGTCACGGGGAACATTGATGAAGGCCCTCTTTCCCCCGGTGAGGTCTTTCAGGTTGAAGAGAAAGAAGCTGTCCACCATGACTTTGGAAGTCGCCTGACTGGGGTCCGAATGTCGGAAGACGTTTTCCAGCCCGGACCGGAAAAAGAGCTCATATCCATAGACTTTCCGTTGGGCATCGAAGATAGGCTGGCGGGCGATGAAGGTTTCCATAAGGAATTGTCCTTTTTGAATCGCTCTTTTTATGGGCGATTCGTGAATCGCCCCTACGAATTTTGGGGATACCTGCGGCGTATCGATTTAGCCTTCTCAGAGCAGCCTTCTTAAATCCCCCCTCCGCCCCCCTTTTTCAAAGGGGAGAACGAGGGAGTTTCTTCGTGGCCCGATCCATGGCTTCCCGGATCCGCTCCGGGGTCATGGGCAGCTCAAACACCCTGACCCCAACCGCATCATACAAGGCGTTGGCCAGGACGGCGCCCATACAGGTGATGGCCGGTTCTCCGCCTCCCTGGGGCGTTAAGTCCTGGTTCTCGACGAGGACGGTTTCGATTTTGGGCATCCAGGAGAAGAGGGGAATTTGGTATGTATCGAAATTCCGGTCCAGGATTTCTCCTCCCCGGAAACGAATTTCCTCCGACAGGGCATACCCCAGCCCCATCATCAGGCAGCCTTCGATCTGCATCCGGGCGCCTTCTGGGTTGATGACCTGGCCCATGTCCTGGGCGCAAACCAGCCGGCGAACCTGAAGGCCCCCTTTTTTCAGATCGACTTCGACCTCTGCCGCCGCCGCCACGTATGTGCCCAGGTAGTCGGCGCAGGCGATTCCTTTTCCCCGGCCCGGCTTTTTCGAAAAATCCGCCCATCCGAAGGAACGAGCGGCCTCCTCCAGCACCCTTCGCATACGGGGATTGTTAAGGTGGGCCAACCGGAAAACCAGGGGGTCTGCCTTGGCTGCGATGGCCATTAGATCCATGTGGGATTCCCGGGCAAAGGTATTGGTATTGGTCCCCGGAGCCCGCCAGGCGCCGGTGTTGAAGGGGTGCACCCCGGAGCCTCCCCACCAGCTCCCATGGACCGAAGTCCGGTGAGAGGGCAGATCATAAAAGGTAACCGCGCCCCGGTCGCCGGCAAAATAGACCCGGTAGTCCCAGAAGGCGATACGACCCCGGGAATCGAGCCCGGACCGAATCGTGATCACCGCCGCGGGCATGAAGGCATCGTAAAAGAATTCTTCGTCTCGGGTCCAGGCTACCTGGACTGGTTTCCCCGCCCGTTTGGCCAGGAGGGCTGCCTCGACAGCCTGCTGGTTCCAGGTCTTGCCGCCGAAGCCTCCGCCCACGAAGGGGGTGATTACCCGCACGTCCTCGGAGGAGAGGGAAAGAGCCCGGGCGACGGAATCCTTGACCCCGAAGGGCGTCTGGGTGGAGGCCCAGACGGTGGCTTTCTTCCCCTCCACGTGGGCCAGGGCGGTGTGGGTTTCCATCGGCGCATGGGCCACGTAATGCTGAAAGTAATTCTCTTCGAATCGGCGGGAGGAACTCTGATCCCCCTTTTCCAGGGACCCTTCCTGGGAGATTACACTTCCGCCGGGCGCCACCTTCAGCAGGTGGGCAAAGAGGGTTTTTTCATCCACCTCGATGGGGGGCGTGTTGAACTGGGCTTTGATGAGGGCAAGGCCCTTCTCCGCCTGGTCCGGAAGCGAATGGAGAACGGCCACGAGGTTCCCTTCCCGGACGATTTTGACCCCCGGAATTTTTTCCGCCGCCGAGGTTTCCACACTCTTGAGGACTGCCCCGTGGGCCGGAGGGCGAAGGATGCGGGCGTAGAGCATGTCCGGAAGGCGAATGTCCCCGGCATACTTTGCTTGCCCGGTAACCTTGGCCAAGCCATCGGTCCGCCCCATGGGTTTGCCGGAGACCTTGAATGCAGGCGGGGATTTAAGTTCAGCCTTAACCTCAACCTTTTTTTCGATCCGGGAGTCCCTCACCAGGTCGGCATAAGAGACCTTCTTTCCCGGGTTTTTCGGGTCCTGGATCACTCCCTCGCTGATCGTCAACCGGGCCGGTGGAGCATCCAAGCGGGCGGCGGCCATTCCCAGCAGGATGGCCCGGGCGTGGGCCCCGGCCTCCCGCAACTGAGGACCGAAATACTTGGTAGTGCGGGAGCCATAAGTCCCCGCATCGTAAGGACAAAGGTCGGTATCCCCCATGACCATGTCCACGGACTCAACGGAAACATCGAGTTCCTCGGCCAGCATTTGGGCCAAGGAAGTGATGATCCCCTGGCCCAGCTCCACTTTCCCGGTGAAGCAGGCCACCCGTCCGTCCTCCTTGATCTGGAGGAAAGCGTTGAAATCGGAAGAGAGGAGGGCGGGCCGGGATGGAGTCCGGCGGTACTGGGCTTCGGTCGGGGATTCGGTGGAGAAGAAGACAAAGAGCCCTCCTCCCATGACCCTAAAGAATTGGCGCCGGTCCAGGGCTTTCATCCCTTTTTCTCCTTCATCTCCCGGGCGGCGGTCCGGATGGCGGCGATGATCCGCGGGTGGGCTCCGCAGCGGCACAGGTTTCCGTCCATGGACTGAAGAAGCTCCGTCTCCGAAGGGTTGGGGTTCTTTTTCAATACGCTGTAGGCGTTGAGGATCATCCCCGGGGTGCAGAAACCGCACTGGAAAGCGGTATGTTGGAGGAAGGCTTTCTGCAGGGGGTGGAATTTTGTCCCTTGGGCCAGGCCCTCGATGGTTACTACCTTCTTACCGGCAACCTCCCGCGTGGCAATCTGGCAGGACCGCTGGGCTTCTTCATCGATGAGGACCGTGCAGGCTCCGCAGAGACCCTGGCCGCAGGCGTATTTGGTCCCCGGGAGGTTCAAATCCGTGCGCAGAACCCAGAGGAGCTTTCGGTCCCCCTCGACGTCCAGCTTCACCGGCCTCCCATTGAGGTGGAATTCGATCCGATCCATCCTTCTTTTTCCCATCAGGGTTTTAATCCTTTTAACCCAGTTTATAGCACCCCCGGAAGGCCGGTCAATCCCTTTACGAACTGATTTCATAAGGATTCAACAATGGGGACCTTCATCGCTTCTTGCTAGCCATGGAGCGAATGGAGTAACCTGATGCATAAAAACGATTTTTTTCGCGAAGAGGATTGGAAAAGGGAATGGAAGATATAACTCAACCGATTCAAGTTTTCGGAGTAGGTCAGTGTTCCCTGGATTACATCGGAAAAATTGACGCCTATCCTCCTGCGGACCGGAAGTGTGAGTTTTTCGATATGGTCATCCAGGGCGGAGGGCCGGTGGCCACAGCTCTAGTGGCTCTGGCTCGCTGGGGCGTTTCCTGCGCCTTTTCCGGGGTCGTGGGGGACGACCCCTTCGGCCGTGTGATCCTGGAATCCCTGGAAGCCGAAGGAATCGATACTGCCGGGGTCATGACCCGAAAAGGAAAGGACTCCCAGTTTGCCTTCATCGCCGCCGAGCCGGGCAGGGGAAGGAGGACGATTTTTTGGCGCAGACCCACGGGAGATCCTTTGTCTCCCGAAGAGATCGATCTTCGCCGGGTGGAACAGGCCAGGGTCCTGCACACCGACGGGCGTTTCGTGGAAGCCAGCTTGGCGGCGTGCAAAGCGGCGAGGAAGGCCGGAGTTCAAGTGGTGGCCGACGCGGACACTTTCCACGAGGGATTGGTGGAGCTTGCCCGGTGGAGTGATTTTTTCATCTCCTCGGAGAATTTCGCCGCTGCACTGATTCGGAAAGAAGACCCCCACGAAGCATGCCGGCGCATTGTGGGTTTGGGTCCCAAGGTGGCCGGCGTGACCTTGGGAGCAAAGGGATATGTAGCCCTGGCCGAAGGCCGCTGGATCGAAAGACCCGCCTACCCGGTGGAGGCGGTGGACACGACGGGGTGCGGGGATGTTTTTCATGCCGGATTCATCTTTGGACTGCTCCGGAAGTGGGACTACGAAAAATGCTTCGACTTTGCCGCCTGGGCGGCGGCCATGGTGAGCCGGAAAATGGGGGGGAGGAGCGGAATCCCTTCCCTTGAGCAGGTGCGGGAAAGGGGGTTTTTCGGGTAGGGGCGGGTTTCAAACCCGCCCCTACGTCCCTCAGCCCTGATTGGAAACCTTCCCAGGTCTCCCCCATCCTGCACCCCTTCGCAGGTGTGAAAATTTCCCAAATTCATCCCCCGACCTGTCCTTCCCCATCGAGGAGGAAGGATTTTTTTTGAGGGAAAGGGGTGGAAGCTCGCCCCAAACAATTCCATCGTTTTAAGGGCAATCTGCTTTGGTTTTCCATCCTATAGGCTACAACGGGATCGCTTCTGCGTTACCATTTCCTTAAAAAAAGGGCACAGCGTTAGGAAGGGGAGGAAAGAAGGATGGCTCATAAAAGACGGGTAGCGATTCTTTACGCATAGTATGAAAAGAAGATTAGGAAATTTTCTTGAACGATAGTTTGCTTCAGTTTATGCTCAAACCGACCGACAACGACTATAAAAGCTTTTTCCCATATACAAGTCCAAGAGAAAACAAATCTAAGGACGCTTACACAAAGCCAAGGGGGAAAACCATGTACGGCGTGAAGTGCCCGAAATGCGGCCTTATGCAGCTCGTCAAGGAGCTCTGCGAGTCTTGCGGGACCCGCCTGGAGAAGCCAAAAGGACCGGTTTATGCCCGGCTGCCCCTGCCTGTAGCTCCACCCGCAAACCTTTCATCTTCGAAGGAGGTTGAAGACATCCCCGAGCCATTTCATTCGCCCTCAGGAATCCAGGTCGGCGGGGGGAGTAGGCACCTCTCTTTTCATGGGTCCGGGGGGGAGCTCTTCGGGATCCAATTGCTAAACACCCTCCTGACCATCATCACCCTGGGGATATATTCCTTCTGGGGGAAGACCAAGGTCCGTGCCTACTTCTGGGGAAAGACCGAGCTCGAGGGGGACCGCTTCGCCTACCACGGAACGGGCAAGGAGCTGATGAACGGCGCTTTCCGGGCCATGCTGGTCTTCGGCCTTCCCTTGACCGTTCTCAATACCCTGCCGAAACTCCTGGAACCCGGGCAAATCCTGCAAATTATCGTTATGCTCCTGACCTATGCGGCGATCATCGTTTTCATCCCGGTAGCCATGGTCGGGGCCCGCCGGTACAGGTTCAGCCGGACCTCGTGGCGGGGGATCCTTTTTTCCTTCCGGGGCCGGATGCGGGACTTCCTGAGACTCTTCCTTGGAGGATGGGGGTTGACCGCTCTCACCCTCGGGCTTTATTATCCCTTTTACGACACCCGGCGCCAGGATTTTATGGTTTCCAACTCTCAATTTGGCAGCCGGCGGTTCAAGTTCGACGGGTCCGGACGGGACTTGTCCAAACCCTATCTCCTGGCCCTACTCCTCTTCGTCCCCACCCTTGGCCTGTATTGGTTTTGGTTCACGGCCAGGAAGCAGCGGTATTTCTGGGAGCACACCCGCCTGGATACGCTCCGCTTCAGGTCAACGGTCACCGGAGGACGCCTGCTGGCATTGCACCTGGGGAATTTCTTCCTGCTGATTTTGACCCTGGGCCTGGCTTGGTCCTGGGTGTTGGTTCGAAATGTCCGTTTCAGCTTTGCCTACCTCAGCCTGGAGGGGGCGATGGACCCGGCCAAGATCCAACAGGAGGCCCAAGAGGCCTCGGCCACCGGGGATGCGCTGGCCGGGTTCATGGATGCGAGCTTTGATTTGGGGGCCTAACGATAAGTTTCGGGTTCCGAGTTTCGAGTTGCGAGTTCTCATGAATTAACTAAGCTGCATCCCTTCGGTCTTTTCGAGAGTGCCGCCATCTTTCTCTTCCTATCCCTCTTGGCAAAGTGGTGCGCAGAAATCCCCCGTTCCCCCCTTTGAAAAAGGGGGGCGGAGGGGGGGATTTAGGATGATTTCGAATCGCGCAGGGGCGACCGTCACGCGATGGGCGTGATCGCCCCTCCAATCTCCGATATCAGGTCCACGATGGCCGGCGAAATAGAAGGCACCTACATGGACGGCCGGACGGCGGAACGGCACCGGGCTGTCGTCGTTCTGACTCCCCAGGGCTTGCAGATTACCCTGGAGAATCGGAAGAGTTTATATTGGCCACTGGAAGAGGTCCGGCAATCGAAGAATTTCTACGGCGAGAGACAGGTCCGGCTGGAAAGAGGTCAAAATACCCCTGAGGTCCTTCTCGTGCCGGCATCCCTCTTTCTCCTGAGAATGAAGGAAGTCTCCCCCCAAAAGAAAAAAGGATTTCGCCCTCCGCCCCGCAGCAGGAGATGGGTCTGGGCAGTTATTTTTTCCGCTGCGGGGGCAATCGGGGTGACCGTTTTCCTTTATCTCTGGGGGATTCCCGCCCTGGCCGATTCCATTGCCCCCCATATCCCAGTTTCATGGGAAGAACGGCTTGGCCAGTCCGTGGTGGATGCCCTTGCTCCGATTGAAAATCGATGTACGAATGGAACCGGATCGGAAAAAATTCAAGAGATCCTCGACGTCCTCAAGTCCTCGGTTCCCCATTCCCCCTACCGCTTTCGGGCAATTGTCGTAAACGGCCCGGCGGTCAATGCCCTGGCCGCGCCGGGGGGAACCGTTTTAATCTTTCGGGGACTCCTGGAGAAAACGAATACCCCCGAGGAACTGGCGGGAGTTTTGGCCCATGAAATGCATCACATCCTGCAGCGCCATGCCACTCGCGCCCTTCTGCAGCAGGTTTCGATGAAAATCCTCCTGGCTGCGGCCGTGGGGGATGCCAGGGGATTATCCTTCGGCCTTGAAGGAGCCCAGGCCTTGGGTACGCTCCGTTATAGCCGGCAGAAAGAAGGGGAAGCCGACCGGGGGGCAATTCAGATGCTCATCGCCTCCGGAATCGACCCCCGGGGGCTATGGAGCTTTTTCGAGACCGTGAAAAAAGATAGTGCCAAATCGCTGAAACTTCCTTCCTATTTGTCCACCCACCCGGATTTGGAAGAAAGGATTGAGCGCCTCAAAGCCCTTACCGCCAAAGCTCCGATTCCGAAGCGCCGGCTGCTTCCGGGTTATAACTGGAAAAATCTCCACCAAATCTGCCAGGCTCAATGAAACCCGGGATCAAAGTTCATTCCCAAATCTGAGCCCTTCATTTTTCCTTATTCCGCCGGGGGGCCGGATCACCCTCCTGCACAACGGGCTATGAACTGCGAAGAAAGGCATAAGAGGGGGAAAAAACCTCTTGCCCGGTTGTTCTGTATTTTGATATAGTAAACTCATCCTAATCATATAAACGGCCCCGGCAGATTCTCAGAATAAACTCCCCAAATCGCAGGGAGGCAGGAAAATGCCCCGGTTCATAAACCCCATTTCTCTATGGCAGAGGGATGGGGTTTTTTATTGTTCCCATGAACGGTGGAGGCTATGAATAAAGACCTTCTCGAGCTTTGGGGAAAAGCGTTTAGCGAGATGGCCCAGATGGCAGGAAGGCCCCACAACTTCTTTCATCTCTTCCAGAACGGTTTCGCCCGAACAGAACCCAAGCCCGATCCGCTGCATGAACAATTCGTAAGTTTATGTCAGAAGGCCTTTGGCAAAGAAGGAATCGAAACTTTCAACGGGGTTTTGAAGGAATTCTACGAAAACGTGGGAGTCGTTCCCCGCACCCAATACAACGAGCTTCGGGAAAAGTATGAGGCCCTGAAGCGGAAAGTGAAAGAACTCGAAGAAACCCTCCGAGCATTGAAAGATAAGGTCGGAGGAAAACCCGGCCTTCCCGGCGATCTGGCGGACGAGTGGGAAAAGACGATGAAACAATACGCCGAGATCAACCGGGAGTTTTTCAAGGAATTCAGCAAATTTTTTACATCCGGATAGAAAGGAGGGGGAGTTCATGGAAGAGGAGGGGAGAGGGAAAGACTTTTTTTCTTCGTGGACCGAATTTCAGAAGAGCTTTTATACCCAGTGGGCCGATGCCTACCGGAAAATCGGCTGGCCCTGGATGGACCCCACAAAATTTTGGGAAGGGACCAAAGGTCCCTTCCCGTATGCGGACCTTTTTTCCAAGTGGAGTCAAATGGTCCAGGACACCCTGGGGAAGGCCGCCGAGCAGACCGAGGGAGGAGTGGGGCCGGCCGTTTTTTTCCGCATATTGCGGGCGAGTAATGTTTTCGTCGTTTTGAATGAATTCTGGATGGAGGTGCTGAAGGACCTTCCGGGATTGTACCAGGCCAAGGGGGACGCGGTGAAATCGCGGGAAATCTTCGACCGGTGGGCGGAGCGCTATCAAAAAGTATTCCACCAGATCGTGGGCTCACCCGTGACCGATACGGGACAGGAGATTATGAAGTCTTGGCTTAACATCGTCCAGATGTATCAGGGGGCCATGGGCCTCGTCTGGACTCCCTGGACCCGGGCCATCCCCCAATTCCAGGCCCAGGCCGAAAAATTCATGAAAGGGGACTGGGCGGCCCTGTCCGAAGCCCGCAGCCTGTGGAGGGAGGTCTATGACGAAACCCTGGGCCGGGTCTTCGGGATGGCGGCCTTCGGATTGACCAAGGAGCAGACCGAGCGGGTGAGAAAGACCTATGACGCCCTCATTCAATTCTGGTCGTCGCTCCCCCATTTTTACCGGTATTTTTACCAGACTGGGATGGACGCCCTGAAGAAGGTCTTCGAGAAATTGCAGGACCTCAAATTCGAGGGAATCACCCCGGAGAAAGCCCGGGAGGCCTACCAGGTCTGGTGGACCACCAATGAAAACGCCTTCTTCGAGCTTTTCAAGAAGCCGGATTTCGGCAAGGCCATGAATGAGGTTCTGAACTATGGTCTTCGGTTGAAAAAGAGGCTCGATGACCTCACCGCGGAATGGTGCAAGAACCTTTCCATTCCCTCCTACCGGGATTTTGACGAGATCGCCCTGGCTCTTCAGGAACTCCGCCGCGAGGTCCGCCGGCAACGAAAAACGATCGAAGAACTTCAACGAAAAATGTCCCCGAGCGGATGAGGGAGGAAAGAATCATGGAATACCCTTTTGAGAAACAGACCGCGCTTTTCCTGCAGGAAATGGAGAAATATACCGGCCGTCTCCTGACCATGACCGAGACCCTCCTGAAGACCGAAGATGTGGACCTGGCCAAATCCCCCAAAGACCTGGTCTTCGAGCAGGACAAGGTGAAGCTGTATCGATTTCGCCCCAAAAAAGAAAGGCCGTGCCCCGTTCCCATGATCATCAGTTATGCCCTGGTGAACCGGGAAACCATGATGGACCTGGAGGAGGGAAGAACGCTGGTCGGCAACCTGCTCGACCACGGTCTGGACATTTACATCATCCTCTGGGGATATCCCTCGCGGCTGGACCGGTATCGCACGCTGGACGATTATCTGGACATTTACCTGAACGACTGCGTCGATTATGTCCGCCGGGAAAGAAGCCTGGAGAAAATCAACCTTATGGGAGTGTGCCAGGGCGGAACTTTTTCCACCATCTATACGGCCCTGTACCCGGAAAAAATCCGCAACCTGGTCACCATGGTGACGCCCATCGATTTCGACACGGAGGATGGCCTGCTGAACGTGTGGTCGCGCTACATGGATATGGACCTGATGGTCGACACCCTGGGGAATATTCCGGGGGATTTCATGAACCTGGGATTTCTCATGCTCAAGCCTTTTCAATTGATGATGGACAAATACGTGGGATTGGTGGAAAGCTGTGCCGAAGACCCCGCCCTCATCCGGAATTTCCTGCGCATGGAGAAGTGGATTTTTGACAGCCCCGACCAGGCTGGGGAGACCATTCGCAAGTTTGTCAATGAGATGTACAAGAAGAACAGCCTGGTGAAGGGGGAACTGGTGATCGGGGGCCGGAAGGTGAATTTGAAAAACATCGATATGCCCATTTTGAACATTTACGCCGAACAGGATCATCTGGTTCCTCCTTCGTCCTCCAGGCCCTTGGCGAATCTGGTGTCTTCCCAGGACGTAACCACCAAGAGTTTCCCCGTCGGCCACATCGGGATGTACGTGAGCTCCAGGTCCCAAAGGGAACTGGCCCCCCTGATCGCCGATTGGGTCCTCAAACGGTCGGGGGGGGAGTGAAGGGGCGGCCCGATAGAGGTTCATGCGGGGAATTTGAAAGAAGATCGAAAGGGCGGAGGTGGATCGGTTTTGCATCCTCCCTCCCGGGAGAAATGCCAGTCAACAAATAAGGAGTGGCCAATGGAAAAAATTCACGAGGAGATGTTCAAAGCCTGGAGGTTATCCTGGGAGAACTATGTGAAAACCCTGACGGCCCTTCAAGAACAGGGCGAGAAGATGCTCGACCTCTTTTTTACGCAGATGGGCAGCCTGCAGCAGGAGGGTAAAAAAATCTTCCAAGAGGGGATCGCCAACATGAAGGCGGCGCAGAAGACCTACCTTCGGACGGTGGACGAGAACTTGGAAAATATGGAGGGGCTTTTCAAATCAAAAGCCGACCCTTAATCGTTTTCCGGATGTTCCGCCTGCTATTCGGGAGGGGGGCTTCCAGGGGGGCGATGCCGGGTCCCCTGCTTGAGGGCGGGAAGGGGTGGGAAGAACCCTAACCTGCCATTGGTGCGACTGGACCCCGGCTTCGGCCTGGGTGACGCTACGGGCGGCTTTTTACGAATTCATCAAAATTGAGGATTTCGTTAAAAGTAAATTTTCCCCTTCCCTGGCGGGAGGGGATGAAGGGGGGGATGGAAACCTTTGAAAACTCTTCAACTTCTCACCCTCACCCCAACCCTCTCCCGTCGAGGGAGAGGGGTTTTATTGACTTATTACGAGATCATCAAAATTCGGAGGTGATGATGAAAAACTTCAAGTGCTGGCCCCCGTATAATCCCCGGTCGCTGAACTATCCGGAGATCCCGGTGTACCAGTTTCTCCGTTCCTCCGCCGCCAAATGGCCCTTCCGCATCGCCATCATCTTCGACGCCCTGGAGATCACCTACAGTGAGCTCCTCACTCTTGCCGAGCGGTTTGCCGCGGCCCTGGCGGGCCTGGGAATCCGGAAGGGAGACCGGGTGGCCATTCACCTGCCCAACTCCCCCCAGTTTGCTGTCGCTTATTATGGGGTGATGATGAATGGGGCTATCTTTACCCCCTGCAGCCCATTGATGGTGGAGAGGGAGCTCGAATACCAGATGAATGACGCCGGGGCGGAAACGATCATCACCCTGGACCTCTTCTATCCCACGGTGGAAAAGGTTGTCCCCAAGACAAAGATCAAGAATGTAATCGTGGCTTCCATTCCCGATATTTTCCCCCCTCTCCTTGCCTCCATCCGCCCGCCCCTGGTTAAAAAGGAGTTCCCCGGGACCCTGGATTTTTCGGCCCTCCTCAAATCCCACGAGCCCAAGCCTCCCCGGGTGGAGATAGACCCGAAGAAAGACTTGGCCCACTTGGCGTATACCGGCGGAACCACCGGGGTCTCCAAAGGAGTCATGCTCACCCATTTCAACGTGGTGGCCAATGTCCTCCAGGTGGCCCATTGGACTGCGGGGGGCGATGTGCGCTATGAGAACGGGATTCTGAGCCTGGCCCGGATGGAAGGGGACCGGGAGGAGGACCATTCGGTTCGGTTCGGGAAGGGAAAGGCCCTGGTCGTAGTCCCCTGGTTTCATGCCATGGGAACGATCGGGTACCTGAATCAGATCATCTATGCGGGGACGACGATGGTGGTCTTTCCCCGATTCGACCCGGGGCAGTACCTCCAGGCCATCGAGAAGTATGAAGCCACGGCCATCGGCGGCGCTCCGCAGTTGTTTATTCCCCTGGTCAACCATCCCGATTTCAAGAAATACGACCTGTCCAATATAAAGCTCGCTGCCTCGGGCGCGGCCCCCCTTCCGGTCCAGGTGCTGGAACAGATGCGCAGGAGCTTTCCCGGGGTGGTCACCGAGGCCTACGGGTTGACCGAGGTCACCATGGCCAGCAATTTCAACCCCCCGACCCGGGAAGGCCTGAAAGCGGGCTCTGTGGGGCTCCCCATCGCGGACACGGAGGTCAAGATTGTGGACCTGGAGACGGGAACCCAAGAGCTGCCCCCCGGGGAGGTGGGGGAAATCTGCATCAAAGGGCCCCAGGTGATGCAGGGCTACTGGAATAAGCCGGAAGAGACCAAACAGGTCCTCCGGGATGGATGGGTTTACACCGGGGACATCGGCCGGGAGGATGAGGACGGCTACTTTTACGTCGTTGACCGAAAGAAGGATATGCTCATTTACAAGGGCTACAACGTGTATCCGAGGGACCTGGAGGAGGTCATGGCCAGGCATCCCGCGGTCCAGCAGTGTGCCGTGGTGGGAAAAACGGACCCGGATGCCGGGGAGGTTCCGGTCGCTTTTGTGGTTCTCAAGGCGGGGGCCCAGGCGAGTGCCCAAGAACTCCTGGACTACTGCGCCCAAAATGTCTCCGCCTACAAAAAAATCCGCCGGATCATTTTCAAACCCCAGCTCCCGGTGAGCGGGGCGGGTAAAGTTCTTAAAACCGAGCTGAGGAAGGAATTAGATGGTTAACTATAGGAGATGAAAGAGGATTTTTTGAGGCAACGGGGAAATAGGTTGACATTTTGCCGGGAGAAAGGTATTGATAAGATTAGATAAGGGCGAAAGGCTTGCCCAAGCCGCTCGGGGACCGAAATTCGGAGGCTTCCAAGGAGCATCGTGTATAAGCACCGCAAAAGGATCAGCGACATTTTAATGGAATCGGGGCTGATCACCCCGCACCAGCTTGACCACGCCCTCATGCTGCAGAAGAGCAAAAGCAAGCGTCTGGGCAAGATCCTGGTGGAACTGGGGTATGTCTCCGAGACGCAAATCGCCGAAGCCCTGGCCCAGCAGCTCTCCCTCCCCTTCGTGGACTGTTTGCAGTACCAAATTTCCGGAGAGGTCAAGTCGCTCGTTCCCCGGGAGATGGTGGAAAAGAAGCTGATCCTTCCGCTGGAACTCCAGGGTCGCAACTTGCTCCTGGCCATGGCCGATCCCCTCGATTACGAGACCATCGGGGAACTGGCCTTCATCAACAATTTGAACGTCAAGCAGGCGGTGGCCTGCGAAAGCAATCTCCTCGAAGCCATCGAAAAGAATTACGGGGTCGAGGAGAACGTTTTGGACCTGGTCCGGGACATGCCCAAGTTCGATGAGGTGGAGTTCAAAAAGGAATCCCCCGAGGAAGAGATCAGCGTCCAGGCCCTCCATAAATCCAGCGAAGCGCCGGCCATCGTCAAGCTGGTGACCATGATCATCGTGGACGCGGTCCAGTCGCGGGCCAGCGACATCCACGTCGAGCCGAGGGAAAAGTTCGTCCTGGTCCGCTACCGGGTGGACGGCGAACTCCGGGATATCCTGCGGGTCCCCAAGAACGTCCAGAACCCGGTCATTTCCCGGATCAAGATCATCGCCAACATGGACATCACCAACCGCCGGCTCCCGCAGGATGGAAACAGCTACCTGAAGGTGGCGGAGAAAGAGGTGGACCTGCGGGTTTCCACCCTGCCCTCCATTTACGGGGAGAAGGTGGTGATCCGGATTCTGAACCGGAACACGGGGCTGATCCCGGTGACCCACCTGGGCATCCCCGAATTCATTTTTAACCAGTTGATCGAAATTTTCAGCCAGCCCCAGGGAATGCTCCTGGTCACCGGCCCCACCGGCGCGGGGAAAACGACCACCCTCTACGCCTGGCTGAACCAGTTGCGCTCGGAGACGGAAAACATCATCACCGTGGAAAACCCGGTGGAATACAAGTTCGAGGGAATCACCCAGGTTTCGATCAACGAAGCGGTGGGGTACACCTTTTCCACCGCCCTGCGCTCCATTCTCCGTCAGGACCCGGATATCATCATGATCGGAGAGATCCGCGACCTGGAGACCGCCGAGATCGCCATCCGTGCCGCCTTGACCGGCCATCTGGTCCTGAGCACGCTCCACACCAATGATACCGTCTCCACGGTGATGAGGCTGGTGGACATCGGCGTCCCCAATTTCCTGGTCAGCTCCTCGGTCAGCGGGGTCCTGGCCCAGCGCCTGGTCCGGCGGATCTGTCCGAAATGCAAGACGGAGGTGGACCCCCCCAACGCCGGTCTTTACAAGGATTATCCTCCCATCGAACACTTTTACCGGGGCAAAGGGTGTGCCCACTGTTATTACACCGGGTACTACGGGCAGATCGGGGTCTTCGAGCTTTTGCGAATCAATACCCGGATCCGCAGGCTGATCGCCAAGAACGTTTACGAGGAAGAGCTTTGGGATGCGGCCCGGGAGTTGGGTATGAAAACCCTCTTCGAGGAGGCCTGGAGCAAGGTGAGAGAAGGAATTACCACGGTCGAAGAGGTGATGGCCAAAATTCCGGACCAGTATATCGAGAATATGGAGCGGTCTCCCCTCTCCAAGGATAACGATAAAGAACTCCTCCTGCCCCCCCCGGAAAAAGAGCCCTTCAAAAGGCCTTGAGCCAAACCCGGCCTTCCGGTCCTGCCATTTCTTTACAACTGGCAACTGTTTAGCAACATGGGAAAAGAGTTCCCAACATGTAAGGAATCCCAGAAATCCCCCTTGATCCCCCTTTTTCATTCTGAATCAATCCAAAAAGCTCTCCTCCCTTTGAAAAAGGGAGGACGGGAGGGATTTTGGGGGGAAACTTTTTTGAATGGCTAAACAGTCTGCAGCTGAAAAAATGATAAAAGCCTCTTCGGCCTCGGTGGTTCGGTTTTTCACTGAGAAATGTAGGGAAGGGGCCAGATGCGGAAGTAGTCGCGGACCCGCACCCAGACGCGCACCAGCCCTTCCGGCTTGAAAATAATAAACAGGATGATCAAAAGGCCGAAAACCAGGTCCTTGACCGGTCCCAGGTAGACGGTGAGGTTGGGGTCATAGCGCTTGGCCAGAAAGGAGACGGTCACGTTCAGGAATTCGGGGACCAGGGTGATGAAGAGAACGCCGAAGACCGTCCCCAGAAGGCTCCCCAGGCCGCCGACCAGGACCATGGCCAGGTACTCGATGGATTTCAGGAAGGTGTAGTCTTCGGGGATGGCGCTTCGCTGCAGGACGGCGAAAAGCGCCCCGGCCAGGCCCGCGTAAAAAGAGCTGATGGCAAAGGCCAGGAGCTTGTAGCGGAAGACGGGGATGCCGATGATTTCAGCGGAGACGTCATGATCGCGTATGGCGATGAAGGCCCGGCCGAATTTGGAGCGTCCCAAATTCTTGAGCCCCCACATGAAAAAGGCGGAGAAGAAAAATAAAAAAAAGAAATAAAGGGAGTGGGCGCCCAGGGAAAGGCCGAATAGCCGGGGGGCCGGAAGCTCAATGCCCCGGATTCCCCGGGTGAGACTTTCCCAATGGATGATGGCATATTCGATGAGAAACTGGAAGGCCAGGGTGGCCACCATCAGATAAAACCCCTTGATGCGCAGGGAGGGAATCCCCACCAACAGCCCGAATCCCGCCGCAACCAGGCCGCCGCAGACAATACCGACAAGCAATGGGGCCTGGAGGTGGGTCGTAAGAAGGGCACAGGTGTAGGCTCCCACCCCCAGGAAGGCGGCGTGCCCCAGGGAAAGGAGGCCGGTGAATCCGATGAGGAGGTTGAGCCCCAGGGCGCCCATCAAGTTGACCAGCACCAGGTTCAGAAGGTAAAAGTTGTATTCGTCGAGAAAGAGGGGCGAGAGCGCGACGAGGAAGAGAAAGGCCCCCATCCAGGTTCGTTTGAAGCGGGTGCGGAAAATCCGTTCATCCTCGCGGTGGCTGAAGACAGCGGTGGAGGCGAAGTATCGGTTGTAGATTTCGGATAGAGATTTCAAGGCGTCACCTCGGCGATGGCCACATGCCCCTGAAAGGTGGAAACCCGCCCGTCTTCGTAACGAATTTGAACGTCCAGGAAGTGGTCCTTTTTCGCCCGGTAAAGGTCTTCGATCAAGGGTTTGTAGCGTTCGTAAATCAACGCCCTTCGGACCTTGCGGGTCCGGGTCAGCTCTTCATCGTCGGGGTGCAGTTCCTTCAACAGAACCGCGAATTTGCGGACCCGCATGTTGGCCGGAAAACGCTGGCAGAGTTTGCGGACCTCTTCGCCCACCAGGTTATACACCTCGGGCCTCTGGGAAAGGTCCTGGTAAGTGGTGTAGGAAATTCCCCGCCTCTTCGCCCAGTTTCCCACGTTCTCCAGATCGATGGAAACGATGGCGGCCAGGTAGGGTTGGTGGGCGCCGCAGATGACCGCCTCCCGGATGTAAGGGCTGAACTTTAAGCGGGTCTCGATGTCCTGGGGGGCGAAGCGGGTTCCGTCGGCCAGGACCATGATATCCTTGAAACGGTCGAAGATGTAAAGGTGGCCGTCCTCCCCGAAATACCCGGCATCCCCGGTCTTGAGGAAGCCATCGGCGCTAAAGGCCTCCCGGGTGGCCTTTTCATTCTGGTAATAGCCGAGCATGACCGATTTTCCCCGGACCCATATCTCGCCCTGCTCGGAAAGCTTAACCTCCACGCCGGGAATGGGCACGCCCACCGTCTCCGGGCGCACGTCGCCGTCCCGGTGAGTGGTGGCGATGCCCGCACATTCGCTCTGTCCGTAAACCTGCCGGATGTCAATGCCCAGGGATTTGAAGTATTTGAACACCTCGGGCGAGGTCGCCCCGCCGCCCGTTACGGCGCTTTTCACTCGCCCCAGCCCCACCCGGTTGCGCAGGGACCGGAGGACGGCAAATCCCAGGAGGCCGGAGAGAAGTTTAAAACCCAACCCGGGCTTTTCCCCGGCCAGTTCGGCCTCGGTTTTTTTCAGGGCGGTGCGGATGGCCCAGGCGTAGAAATTCCTCTTGATGGGGTCGGCATTATCCATGGCCGCCTGGATGGCCGAGACCAGGTTCTCCCAGACCGCCGGCGTTCCCCCGAAGTAGGAAGGCTGGAGCTCGAGAAGATCGCGCCGCAGGGTTTCCGGCTCCTCGGGAAAGTTGTAGCAGGCGCCGCTCAAGAGCCAGCGGATGATGGCGTAAAGCTGCTCCCCGATCCAGGGGAGAGGGGCCAGGGAGAGAAGCTCGTCGGTGGCCTCCATGGGGACGACCTTTCCGTAGTTCTCGGCGGCATGAAGCAGATTCTCATGGCTGAGAACGGCCAGTTTGGGGAGGGCGGTCGTTCCGGAGGTGGTGAGCATCATGGCCGGGGCCCGGGGGAAAAGGGCCGAGGCGGTGCGGCGGAGGAAATCGGGGTGGCTTTCTTTCCCCCGGGTCCCCAGGTCCATCACTTCCTCGAACCTCTTCAGGAAGGGGTATTCGCCGTAATAATGGCTCATGCCCCTCGAATCCCAGACGATGACCCGTTTTACCCGTCCCGCAATCTTGGGCCACACCTTGAGAATCTTGTCCACTTGCTCCTGATCGCTTAAAACCACGATCCGGGCATCGGAATAGGATATGAGGTAGAGAGCCTCCTCGGCCAGGCAATCCGCGTACATGCCGGTTATGACTCCCCCCGCGGCAATGATCCCGAATTCAGCGGTGACCCATTCGGGTTTGTTATCCCCGATGATCGCCACGGTTTCCCCTTCTCCCAAGCTCAAGGCCTTTAAGCCCAGGGAAAAAGATTCCACTCCTTCAGCGAATTCTTTCCAGCCGGTGGGAGTCCAGACCCCATAACGCTTCTCCCGCAGGGCCGGGCGCTGGGGGAAGCGGTCGGCGTTCTGGATGATAAGGTCGATCAAGTTTTGGGCCAACTGGGCCTCCCCCCCGAGGAAATACGGTATGGGCGATTCACGAATCGTCCCTCCGGCGGCCTAAATAGGCCTCGATGACCTGCGGGTTCTGCTGGACCTCCCGGGGGCTTCCTTCGGCGATCTTTTCGCCGAAGTTCAGGACCACGACCCTCTGGGAAAGGTCCATGACCGCAGAAAGGTCATGCTCGATCCAGGCAATGGTGACCCCCAGGTCGCGGTGAATGTCCAGGATGTAACTGGCGATATCTTCTTTCTCCTCCACGGCCATGCCGGCCATGGCCTCATCCAGGAGAAGGAGCCTGGGCTTCATGGCCAGGGCGCGGGCCATGTCCACCCTTTTGCGGACCCCCAGGGGAAGCGTATTCACCACGGAGTAGCGCACGCCGGAGAGGCCCATGAAATCGATGATCTCCTCCTCGATTTCTTTGCGGTGGCGGAGTTCTTCGGCGACGGAGCCCGGCCA
>JACAEW010000139.1 GCA_013388675.1 Syntrophaceae bacterium
ATAAAGCTCCGCGTTCCGGATGCTTTGCAGAGCGGCTTCTGTCTCCTTTGGAGAGGAAAATGGTGGAATCGGCGTAGGTTTTTCCAGGGAGGCTGGGGAAGAAAAAATCGGGTGGATGGTTTCCCTTTCGTTCATCAGTCGAAAGCCGTCCATTTTCACTTCTTCTCCTCCCCGGTAAAGGGTTAGAAGCCCGAGGAGGCTTTCCAACTGGACTCGGATCATCTCCAGAAGGGGATCACGGCGGCTCCCTGACGCCGCTGGCTCCACCGGATACCGAAAGGGGTACTCAGTTTTTTTCTCCGTCATATTTCTAATTTACCGCAAAAACGAGATTCGATTCAATGCCATGAAATCATTGCCGTTGACAAGGCAATCAGAAAGCCTTATCTTGCGGTTGAAAGAAAACGGGGGATGAATTTACTGCTTCGCCTTTATCCCTTGGGGAGGAGTCGATGCAAAATCGGGTTACCGAAATCCTGGGTTCTGAATATCCCATCATCCAGGGGGCGATGCGCCGCATCAGCCTGGGGGAACTCGCTGCGGCCGTTTCCCGGGCCGGGGGGTTTGGAATCATCGGCGCCTCGGGGATGGAGGGGAACGCCCTCCGGGCGGAGATCCGCAAGGCCCGGTTTCTCACGGATCGGCCTTTCGGCCTGAACATTCCCATCTACCGGCCCAATGCTTTGGAAGCCCTGGAAATTGCCGTGGAGGAAGGGATCCAGACGATCACCACCTCGGCCGGAGACCCTGGTAAGATTATCGGGCGAGTCAAAGAGGCCCGAATGAAGGTCCTTCATGTCGTTGCCACCGTGGATATGGCAAGGAAGGCGGAGGCGGCAGGGGTGGATGCGGTGATCGCAATGGGAGCGGAGGGCGGAGGGCACGTGGGTCGGGATGAAATTTCGACGATGGTTCTCCTCCCCCAGGTGGTGGATGCCGTCCGGATACCGGTGGTGGCTGCCGTGGGAATCGGGGACGGCCGGGGTCTCGTAGCTGCTTTTGCCCTCGGGGCCGAAGGGGTCCAGATGGGGACGCGCTTCCTGGCAACCCGGGAAAGCCCGGTGCCGGACGGGTACAAACAGGCCCTTCTTGCGGCACGGGATGACGCTACCATGATCGCCGCCCGAAAGGGGTATCCCATTCGCGTCTTGAAAAATCAGGCCGCCCTGGCCGTCCGGGCGATGGATGAAAGGGGAGCCTCGCAGCTGGAAATCAATGCCTTTGTGGACAGTCTTTCCGATAAAGGCAAAGGCGCAGAGGGGGAAGGCCTCATGTCGGCCGGGCAGGTTGCGGGACTAATCCGGGAAATCAAAACCGTCGAGGAAGTGATCCGCGGAATGGTAACGGAAGCAAAGTCCGTGGTCCAAAAACTGGGAGAAAAATTTTAACAATAGTAGGTTATGGGTAATGGGTTAGGGGTAATCGGTTAGAAACCAAACCAGCGGAAAACAGACCTTTGACAACCAAATCACCATCAAACTTGGAAGGGATGGAGGGATGGGATGAGGTGGGAATTTGTTTTATACGCCAAGGAAGACGGAATCGGGACGATCACTCTGAACCGGCCGGAGGCGATGAACGCCCTGGGCGGGGGAATGCGCCAGGAAATCTTGGAAGCCCTGGAGCAGGCTGCCTCCGACCGTGAGGTGCGGGTAATCGTCATCACCGGTTCGGGAAAGGCCTTCTGTGCCGGAGGAGATGTGAAGGAGTTTGTCGCGGGAACATCCCGGGCCGACACTGATCTTCCGCTGGACCAACAGCCAACCCGGAATAAGATAGTCCTCCTGATCCAGGCGACGGGAAAGCCGGTCATCGCCTCGGTAAACGGCGTCGCCGCCGGGGGAGGGTGCAACCTGGCGCTGGCCTGCGACATGCGGATCGCCAGCGATCGGGCCAGGTTCGGGGAGGTCTTCGTGCGCCGGGGGATCCATACGGACTGGGGAGGAATTTGGTTCCTGCCCAGACTTGTCGGTTATGCGAAGGCTGCGGAATTGATTTTTTCCGGCGAGGTGATCGACGCTCAGGAGGCGCTGCGGATCGGCCTGGTCAATAAAGTGGTCCCCCACGAGGAACTGCCAAAAGCCACTCGGGAGTTCGCCCTGAAGTTCGCCAAAAACGCCCCCATTCCCATCGCTCTGGCCAAAAAAGCCCTGCAGAATTATGCCCGGTTGGACTTGGCCCAGGCTCTCGACCACGAGCAGATAGCCCAAGAAATTTGTCGCAAGACCGAGGACCGTGAGGAGGGGATGAAATCCTTCGTGGAAAAGAGACAACCCAGCTTCAAGGGAAGGTGATTCGCAGGCCCCCCCCACCCTGAACTTCCCCGTAGGTGCGAAAAATTCCCCTAAATCACCTCCGCCTTTTTCCTCCCCCATCAAGGGGGAGGAAAATTCTTCTTGTATTTCTATCTGCATTCCCCCTCCCCCAGTGGGAAAGGGTTGAGCGAGGGAGAGAGGACCCGGCGGGGGTCTTCAATAACCTCGGTTAGGGTTTCACTTTCGTTCCGGCCAGCTCTTCCAGGCTCGCAAAGATAGCGGTATGGTCTGTATTCTTATCCCCGTGGGCCAGGGAATAGCCGTAGAGCTCCTGCACCAGGTTGGCCATGAGCATGGGGACCTTGTATTCCCGGGCCATGCGTGTAACCGTGTTTAGGTCTTTGTGCATGAGCTCCAGGGTGAATCCCGAGTTGAAGGTGCGGGGAAGGACGAACTTGGGAACTTTTAATTCGGTGGCGTAGCTCCGGCCCGTGCTGACCTGGAGCACCTCGACCGCCCGCCGGGGAGAGATGCCTATCTTGGAAGCCAGGATAAGGGCTTCAGAAGTTGCCGCCAAGGTGGTAGCCGAGAGGAAGTTGTTGATGGCCTTCAGGGCGTGCCCGAATCCGATACCTCCAATATAGAATAGGTTTTTCCCCATGACCGAGAGGATCGGGCGGCAGGTTTCGAATATTTTTTCGTCCCCTCCCACCATGACGGAAAGAGTCCCGGCCACGGCTCCCACCACTCCCCCGCTGACCGGGGCGTCGATCATATGGATGCCTTTGGCGGCGAGAGCCTGGTTTACCTTCAGCGTGCTCGGCGGGTAAGAGCTGGTCATTTCGATCAGGATATCGCCCGCCTTCATTCCCTCGAGGAGGCCGCCCGCACCGAAGACCACCTGTTCCACGGCATCCGAATTGGGCACGATGGTGATCACTTTCCGGCACTGTTCCGCCACTTCTTTGGCCGAAGCGGCTCCCTTGGCCCCTTTTGCGGCGATGGCTTCGACGGCTTCTTTCCTTACGTCATGGACCACCAATGAGTACCCTGCTTCCAAAAGTCTTTGGGACATGGGGACCCCCATGGCTCCCAAGCCGATGAAACCGACTGTTTCCTTCATTCCCTTCTCCCTTCATTTTTGTCTCCGCGAAAACCTGTGCAGGGGATTCCCCCGGTTATGGTTTTTAAGCGCTTAGGGTCAACCAAAAACAGCATTTGGGGAAAAATGACCGATGCAGTGGAAACAAGGGTCCAGGGGCGGTTAGCGAATCGCCCCTACGCTGGATTACCGGTCATCAAAGGGCTGGTCAATAACAAAGCCGAACTAGCTGCCGGATGTTCGTTATTTTATCCAGCCCCCACACGGCCTTCACCAGCCGGTCGATTTTGCCCCTGGGAAGGACAAAACCCGCCAGGGTCCGGAACTTGTCTTCCAGCTCCCCGTCGGTGGGGGGGTTCCGCGGGTCTCCCTTGGGAGTGTTCACGAAGGCCGAATATTTTTTACCGGCCTTGGTGGTAATGGTGACCTTGGCTTCGGTTTCCGAATAACCCGGCACCACTTTGGCACGGACTTTTTTCTGAAGGGCAACCAGCCCGGGATCGACAACTTTTCTATCGTCGAACAGGTCTTCCCCGGCCGCTCCTTCGGCCAGCGCCAGGGCGGCCACGTAGCAGGTGCTGAATTTTCCCGCCAGGCCGGTTTTGGGTTCGGTTTTCCCCGCGGCATCCAGGCAGAAACGGGCCACGTCGCAGGAAATTTCCTCGACGTCTTCGGGCCGAAGGCGGTATTGATTCCGGAGTCTGATGATCGCGTCGATCGTGGGATGGGTAAGCAAACAGGCGGCATAGGGCTTGAAGGTGTTATTCAGCACTTCATATTTCTTCCCCAGGTTTTTTACCATGGGCTCCAGGCGGGATTCGACTCCCAGGACCTCCACGTACCCTTTCGGCCCCTCGATAACGTTGGGGGCGCAGGTGAAACCGCGCCGCACCAGAAGGGCCGAAAGCAGCCCGTCGAAGGCGCATTTCCCGGGGTGAAAAGGCTTGGTCATGGTGCCGAAAACCAGGCGGAGGCCCGAGGACTGGGTCGCAGCCATGCCCAAGGCCATTTTCATCTGCTCCAGGTTAAGTGCCAAAAGCCTTCCCGCCGCCACCACCGAGCCAAAACGGCCGCAGGAGGCGGTATTGTGCCAGCCGCGGTCGTAGTGCTTTTTCCCCATGCCCAGCCCGATGCGGGTCTCCACTTCGAAGCCCAGGATGAAGGCCTCCAGGGCGGCTTTCCCGGACAGCCCCTTCCATTCGGCCACGGCCAGAACGGCGGGAATCACCGGGGAACTCGCATGGATAATAGACCCGATGTGGGTATCGTCGAAGTCCAGGGCATGGGCGGTGGCGCCGTTGATCAAGGCGGCATTCAGCACGGAAGTTTTGGAGCCGAACCCCAGGACCGTCGCCTGAGGCGTTCCTCCCACCTCCCCGGCAGTCTTCAACAAGATCTTCCCCAGGGGTTCCTTCGCTCCCCCCAGCGTGGTGCCGATGGTGTCCAGGAAGCAGCGCTTCGCTTGGTGGACCACTTCCTTGGGCAAGGAACGATAGGATGAATTTACCACGTATTCAGCGATTCTTTCGGTTACCTTCATCAGGGTCCTCCTTCGGCCTGCTAAAAGCACAGCCGGGTTAGCTGGCGGATGTTTCCCAGTTTTTCCAAGCCCCAGATTGTCTTCACCAGGCGGTCCCTTTTGGGCTTGGCGAGGACGCCGCCCGCCAACGACCGAAACTTTTCCTCCATCTCCTTATCGTTAGGAGGATTTCTCGGGTCGCCTTTGGGTATGTCCACGTGGATCGAATAAGTCTTGCCCTCTTTGGTGGTCACGGTCACCTTGGCCTCGGTGTCTTTGTACCCGGGAACCCCGCGGGCTTTCACTTTCTTCCTCAGGGCCACCATCCGGGGGTCGAGCACCTTCCGATCGGTGAACATGTCCTCCCCGGCGACTCCCTCGGCGAGGGCCAGGGCCGCGCAGTAGTAAACGCTGAACTTTCCGGCCAGGGCCGTTTTGGGCTCCCCCTGCCCCGCAGCATCCAGGCAGAACCTGGCCACGTCGCAAGAAATCTCTTCCACCTCCTCGGGCCTAAGGCGGTACTTATTTCTCATCTGGATGAGAGCGTCGATCGTTGGATGGGTGAACAGGCAGGCTGCATAGGGTTTAAAGGTGTTGTTGAGGACTTCATACTTCTTTCCTAGGTTTTTCACCATGGGTTCTAGCCTGGAATCTTCCCCTAGGGCTTCAAGGTATCCTTTCTTTCCCTCGATGATATTGGAGGCGCAGGTGAAGCCCCGCTGGGCCAGGATGGCCGAGAGAACCCCGTCGAAGGCCGATTTACCGGGATGAAAGGGCTTGGTCATGGTCCCGAAAACAAGGCGCAGCCCGGCCGCCTGGGTCCCGGCCAGGCCCATGGCCCGTTTCATCTGTTCGAGGTCCAGGCCCAGGATCTTTCCCGCGCCCACCGCAGCCCCGAACCGGCCGAAGGTGGCGGTGGCGTGCCAGCCCCGGTCGTAATGTTTCACCCCCATCCCCTCGCCAATTCGGGTCTCCACCTCGAAGCCAGCAATAAAGGCCTCCAGAGCCTCTTTCCCCGAAGCCCCTTTCCACTCGCCCACGGCCAGAAGGGCCGGGATCAGGGGTGCGCTGGGATGGCCCATAGCCCGCACATGGGTATCATCGTAATCCAGGGCGTGGGCCATGGCGCCGTTCACCAGGGCCGCTTGGGCGACGCTGGTCTTTATCCCGTGGCCCCAGACCGTGGCCTGGGAATTTCCGCCGAATTCCCGGACGGTCTTTAAAAGGACCTTGGCCAGAGGCTGATTCGCTCCCCCCAGGGCCACTCCGATAAGGTCGAGGAAGCAGCGCTTGGCCTGATGGACGACTTCCTTGGGAAAAGATTGGTAGGACGCCTCCAGGGCGTACCGGGCCAGGGTTTCGGTAACTTTCATACCGCCCCTCCCATGAATGAGAATAAATTTGGCGCTTCAAAAGTCATGCCGGCAATTTGCTCCTGATAAAGTCGGCGATGTTTTTGATCGAGGCTCCCGGGATGAAAACCTCGGCCACCCCCATCTTCCTGAGTTTGTCCGCATCCGCGGGGGAGATGATCCCTCCCACCAAAACCATTTTATCGCCCGCCCCTTTGGCCTTGAGGCTCTGGATGACCCGCTGAGTCAGGCTCAGGTGGGCGCCGGAAAGAATGCTCAGTCCGACCACATCCACATCCTCCTGGACCGCGGCATTGACGATCATCTCCGGGGTCTGGCGCAGGCCGGTGTACACCACTTCAAACCCCGCATCCCTCAGCCCGTAAGCGACCACCTTGGCCCCGCGGTCATGCCCGTCCAATCCGGGCTTGGCCACGAGAACCCTGATTTTCCGTTCTTGATTCATGGAATCGCCTCCTTAGGAAGGGGATTAGAAATCTCTATGAAGCCTTGGGTTAAATTCGAAATCCGAAACAAGCCCCAAATCCCATTTTCCAGATTCGACACGCAGTTTTGCCCCATTTGAATTTTGGGCTTTGTTCGAAAAGTACGTGATTCATCGCCCGGGCGTTCAATAAAAGATATATTGAAATGGGTCCAGAAATCTTGTTTGGTCAACCCCTCTCTGAAATCCCCCCCAAGCCCCCTTTTGATAAAGGGGGGCAGGGGGGATTTTCGGCAGGGCCGGGATCGTAAAGAAAATCCCGGCTGCGGGGCGAGACTCTGGCCATGGACGAATGATTCCCTAAAATTCATGGGTCCCGTACTTTTCGAACCAAGCCGAAAAATGACTCGCAAATTCTGTTGGGCATTATTTCCGTTTGAAAGAGGGCCGGATTTGGAATAACCTAGATTTAATGATCGATGGAGGACGGTAATTCGTGAATCGCCCTTCCGGAATAAAAACCCCAAAAAGGGCGGTACCGGTCCGTGAAGATTGGGGGGACGATGAAAATCACCGACGTAAAGGTTCAATGCTTCCGGCAATCCGTTCCTGAAAGCTGGAAAGTCCATTTCGGCCAGACCGTGGATATTTCCTTGGTGACCTTGACCACCGACGAGCGCATCGAGGGGTACTCCATGGGACGGGCAGTGGGAGGGGCCTGGGGAACGGTTCTGGCCCATGAACTGATTTCGGTGGCCAAACGCCTGGTGATGGATGAAGACCCTCTGGATCGGGAGAAAATCTGGCAGAAGCTTTGGAAATTCGTTTCGCGCAACCGGCTCACGATCTTCGCCATGAGCTGCATCGATGTGGCTCTGTGGGACATTGCCGGGAAAATCGCAAACCTCCCGGTATATAAATTAATCGGAGGTCTCCGGGATAAGGTGCCGGCCTATGCGAGCTCAGGGGTTCATCATTCTGCCGAAGAATATGTTGAAGAAGCTCTCCGCTGCAAGGAAAGAGGCTACCGGGCCTACAAGCTCCATCCGCCCGGGAATCCCGAAAAAGACCTAGAGGCTTGCCGGGCCGTTCGCAAGGCCCTGGGCGATGAAATGGTCCTGATGCTCGACCCCACCGGGTCTTACGACCACCGGGAGGCCATGTGGGTAGGGCGCCGGCTGGAGGAACTCAACTTCTATTGGTATGAAGAACCCATCGGCGATTTCGAAGTCAACGGCTATGCGGAATTATGCCGCGCTCTGGATATCCCGGTCTTGGCCGGAGAAGTGACCCCCGGGAGCGTCCAGAATACGGCCGAGCTGATCCTCAGGGGGGCGACGGATATCCTTCGGGGGGATGTTTATTGGAAGGGCGGAATTACCGGGGTCATGAAGATGGCCCACCTGGCCGAGGCCTTCGGCCTGAAGCTCGAACTGCACCATGCCGCCAGCCCCATCATGAATTGGGCCAACCTTCATGCCCTGGGAGCGTTCAAAAATGGGGACTATTTGGAGATTTTGGTTCCGGAAGATAATCTGGATTTTGGGTTAAAGCAATATGCGCGCATAGATCCGGAGGGGTTTGTCCGCCTCCCCCCAAGCCCCGGTTTGGGAGTGGAAATGGATTGGGAATTTGTCCGGCGCCAAACGATATACCAGTCCTAGTCCGGAGTCGTCGGGTCAGATGGCGATCATTTTAACGGCCTACCAAAGCCCCCAAAATTGGAAAGAACGAAAGGCCCGTGATCTGATTTCAACAACCAATCGGTCTTGGATGCAAAGCCCACCGCACCTTGGCGATTCGAAAGGAATCCAGAAATAAAGCCAGGAATCATCGAGTTTCAGGGAAAGATTTGCTGCCTTTATGATCAAGATTAACGAGAGAACAATGATCATCGCGGTCCCGTTCTGGATGGACCTGAGCGCTAGCGTTTTTTACCTGGCTGCCCCTCTTTTGGTGATTCACCTTGGGGGGAATCCGATTGAGTTGGGGTTGATCGGGACGATAAGCGCGTCGGTTCACATGATCCTGGCGCATCTGACGGGCCGACTTTCGGACCGGTTTGGAAGAAGGGTGCTCATGGTTGCCGGGCCTCTCGTCTTTGGGATTTCGTGCCTTATGGCAACCCAAGTTGGCAGCGTAAAAGGGGTCCTGGCCTTAGCGGCCCTCAACGGCTTGAGCATGGCCATTTTCTGGCCGGCTTTCCAGGCCTGGATTGCGGAAGCGCGGAATGGGGCGGGGCTGGCACGGAATATCGGCAGTTTCAATATGTCCTGGACGGCTTCTCACCTCATCGGCCCCACCCTGTCCGGGCTTCTCTTCGGCCTCCACTCCCGCCTTCCTTTCTTCCTGGCGGCGGCCCTATGCCTCTCTCTCTTTCTGGTCATGTGGGCCTCGGTCAGCGAGAGAACTCCCCAACCGCTTCCAGAAAAGGAGCCGGTACCGTCGGAGCCTGAGGATTTCCCCGAGGGGAGGACCTTTCTCTACGCCATTTGGATTGCCAACTTCGCTTCCTTTTTTATCCTGGCAAACGCCCGGTACCAATTTCCGAAACTGGCCCTGGATCTCACTTTGAGCCCTTCCATGATCGGGTTGCTCATGAGTTGCATCGGCCTGGCTCAGTTCCTGGGCTTCTTTTTTCTTCGCGGGACGGAGCGCTGGCATTTCAATAAACATTTCCTTATGGGATCGCAAATCCTGGCCGCAGTCGGATTGTTTTTTATCCTTTTCTTCAATCAGACCCCCATATTTGCCTCCGCCTTCATTATGCTGGGCCTTTGCGCCAGCCTGACCTATTACTCCAGTCTTTATTACACGGTCCGGCTTGTGAAGAAGAAAGGGAAGGGGACCGGGCTGCATGAATCCATTCTGGGTTGCGGGGTTGTGCTGGGGCCTCTTTTAGGAGGAGTTATGGCCCATTCCGCCGGGCTGAGGGCGCCTTATGTGCTTTGCTTGGGGGTGCTGGGGTTGGTGATCATCATAGAACTAAGTCTTATCCGCAGATTTCGCAGATTAGAATGAAATTAGGGTCTTCTCCCAATCGAGTGGGTGCTTGAGGAAGGTTTTGAGCTTCCCGGGTCTACCCCTGCCGGAAGAGAGTTGGCCGGGCCCAGGGCGGCATCCCGCCCGGGGC
>JACAEW010000031.1 GCA_013388675.1 Syntrophaceae bacterium
CATCGATCCCGATGGTGATCATCGCCTCCTCGATTTCCTTCATGGCTTCGGCATGCCGGCCCTGTCGCAAAAGCAAATCGATCAGCAGAAAATGGATCCTTTTATGAAAGGGGTGAAGAGCCTTGGCTTCCCTGAAATATTTCTCCCCCCTGGCAAATTGGGCCATTTCGGTGACTGCCGCATGGTAATTCATGATCTGATCGGGAATTGTGGGGGCAAGAATGAACCCTTTCTCAAACAGGGACAGGGCTTCCTCCTTTTGCCCGGCGGACCATTTCAGGAGGGCTAGATTTGTGTAGGGCTCGCCGTATCCTTTATCTGTTTCTAGGGCCCTTTGAAAAAAGCCCGCAGCCTTTTCCATTTTCTTGCGGCGATAGGCGAGAATTCCTTTAAGATTCAGGGCGGGAGCGCTGTGCGCGTTTTGGGAAAGGGCTCTCTCCACCCATTCCTCCGCCTCCTCCAATTTCCCGAGACCTTCAAAACCATAGCCGAGGAGGGCCATTCTGCTCTCCTCCTGGGCCCCCGCTGAAATTTTCTGGAGGACCTCAATGGCCTTTTCGAATCCTTTGGCCTCCAGGAGGATCTCCGCCAGTTCAAGAAGAAGGTCAGGGTCCTGCGGTTGTAACGCAAGAGCGCTTAAAAGACGATCGATGGCCTTATCGATCTGCTCCCGGTCAGAAAACTGCCGGGCGCTTTCCCTTGCCTTCAAGATAAGAAGATTTTTCCCTTCGGGCGTTTTGGGACCGATTGCGGACCACTTTTCATTGAATTTTTTCCGATTCCCGCCCAGAGCGGAATGGTAATCAATCCCGTTTCCCGCAAAGCTCCGGCTCCCGAAATGGTGGATAAAGACGTCCCCGGCGATCAAATTACGATATCCGGCCAATTCCGCCCGAAGGCAAAAGTCGTCATCTTCAAAGTTCCCCGTCCCGAAGCTTTCGTCCAGAAGGCCGATTTTTTCGACCAATTCCCTCCGGAAAAGCATGCAGAAACCGACGATTCTCCGAAAGGGGATGCGCCGGCCAAGATTCTTCTCCCGAAAGGATCTGGCATATTCATCCAGGTCGGTGACCGACGAGTAGCCCACCTTTGGCACCTGCTGCGGCCCGCTGATGGAATTGGCCATGGGCCCCACGATCCCGGTGCGTTGAGAACTCTCGAGACACTCCAGGAGACCGGTCAGCCAACCTTCCGTAAGGACCACGTCGTTATTTAAAAGCAGGATATATTTTCCCCGGGCTGCTTTTATGCCTTGATTCGAGCCTTTGGAAAAACCGTGGTTGGTTTTGTTTTCGATGAGACGATAGTTTATATTTTTTCCAACCTGCTGCCGGAGCCACTTATCGGTTCCGTCCGAAGAACCATTGTCCACAAATACTATCTCGTGGGGTTGAGGGGTATGCCTGCGGAGGCTTTCCACACATTCCCGGGTGTAACGGAGCTGGTTATAGGTAAGAATAATGATAGACACTAGCGGGGCTTGCGACTGTGAGGCGAGCAAGGCAGAAGAAAGAGCCTGGGCTTTTGACGCCAAGGTCTCGGAAGGCATTTCCTGCGCTCCGCCTCCGGAGATCCATGACTTCATTACCTCCGCTGCTTCTTGGAACCGATTCTCTTCGAGAAGGTATTCCGTTGCCCCGAGGGCCAGGCGCTTATCCCCCGGCTGAGTTTCCATAAGCTTGGCGATCTGCAAACCTGGATCGGAGGAACCACCTCCCTGATCAAGAAGATTATCGATTTCTGCGAGGATTTGAGGGAATTCGAGGGAGAAGCCCCTGCGATCGGCAGAATGGAAAACATTCACCGTCCGAAACATGGATGCAAGGGCCGCTAAAAAGTCTTTGAACTTTTTATAATATAAGCCCTGTTTCCAGTACCGAATACAGGGGTCCCGGTGAATAGGAAAGAGAACTTCCTGGGAAGTCGGCGACAAAGCTGGCCCGAGCGCTACTTTCGGTTCGATCTGCCATTTCTTCCGAAAGAGGTAGGCATCAATCGGGTCCAGGGGATCGGGATCAACGAGCACCCCCTCTTTTTCAGCTCCCGAAGAATAAATGGAAAGCCCAGCGAGCCTGGCCCTGATGAAAAAATCGAATATGGCTCCCGGCCAGGTGCGGAATCGTTCGTCCAAGCCTCCGATCGCTTCAAATACGGAGCGCCGTCCGATAATCCATCCTCTATTTTTTCCCGCCGGGAACTCGAATTGAATGTCTCCCCTGGGGTCATCGATCGATTTTAGTTTTCGGATCCCCTCTGCGTTCTTATCAACGTCGGGACTGCCCAGGAGGATTCTTTTTCCTAATGAGCGGGAGATGGCGTCATTGATGGACTCCAGCAAAGAGGCATGAAAATCATCCGGCATACGAATCGCGGGATAAGAGATTTGCAATTCCTCGCGATCCCGGTCCGTGAGGCAGCTGCCCGCCGCCAGCAGCTCGTGGCTAAACTGGAGGCTCTCGCGAGATGCCGTTATGGCTGGTTCTAGATTCGCGTCTCGATTCACGAAAGGCATGATGATGCTCAATTCGGGGGGCAGCGAATGCTGGAGTGCCCGGTACGATCTGAAGGCTCCCCGATTCCCGAAGCTCAAGATGTATTCGATCCGCCTTTTTTGAAGATCACTTCCATAC
>JACAEW010000131.1 GCA_013388675.1 Syntrophaceae bacterium
AAAAATCTTCCTCAAGCACCCACTCGATTGGGAGAAGACCCAAAATATTTTTGGTTTCCGTCTATGGCGGGTTTAGGCCCTGAGGAACAGGGCGTTCGGAGAAGACTCCCTACTTTGGAAGAAAAACCAGGCTGAGCGCCGGCCAATAGGTAATGGCCGCCAGGCAGAACAGAAGAATAAGGATGTAGGGGATGGAGGCCCGGTAGAGCTCTAATATCGGGCGTTCGAAGCGGATGCTGGAGACGAAGAGGTTCACCCCCAGGGGCGGCAGGGAGGCCCCGATTTCGAGGTTGGTCAGAAGGATTATACCCAGATGGACCGGATGGATGCCATAGGCTTGGGCCACGGGAAGGACCAGGGGCACGATAACAATCAGTGCGGGAAACATTCCCAGCAGGCACCCGGCGCCCAGAAGAAACAGGTTCAGCCAGAGGAGGAACACCAACGGGTTCTCCACCCGGCTTCTCATGAAGTCCAGGATCTTGTTGGGAATCTCCTCGGTAATGAGCGTGTTCGTCAAACCGAAGGAAACCCCCAAGATGATCAGGATTCCTCCCACCAAAACACTGCTCTTGATGATAATCGGTTTGAGGTCCCCGAAGCGGATGTCCCGGTAAACCCCCATCTCCACGATAAGGACATAAAGGACCGTAAGAATTGCCGCCTCGCTAATCGCTACGTACCCGCCGTAGATCCCCCCCAGCACGACGAAAGGCAGCGGAAACTCCCACATGCACTCCCGAAACGCACCCCAGACTTCCCGGCCGGAGAACCGGGGCCGGGCCACCCGGGCCTGAAGACCTTTCCGAAAGCTGTACAGGGAAAGGAGAAGGATCATCAGGATCCCGGGCAGAATTCCCGCCAGGAAAAGGCGGTCGATGCTGATCTGGGCGACGACCCCATAGAGGATGATGGGAAAGCTGGGGGGAAAGAGAAGCCCCAGGGTTCCGGAAGTGGTGAGCAGGCCCAGGGAGAATTTCTCCGGGTACTTCTGGAGCTGAAGGGCCGGGAATAGAAGCCCTCCGAGGGCGATGATGGTGAGTCCGGTCGCGCCGGTTAGCGCGGTGAAGACTGCGGAGACCAGGAGGGCGATTACCGCGAGCCCGCCCGGAAGCCAGCCCAGAAGGGCGTCGGAGAGGCGGACCAGACGCTGGGGGGCCTTACTTGCCGCCAGCAGGTACCCGGCCAGGGCAAATATGGGGATGGCCGGGAGCGTGGGCGTATGAGCCAGCTTGTAGAGCTCGATGATGAGGGCGGACGAGTCGATTCTTTCCAGGAAGAGGGAAAGAAGGCCGCTGGCCGCGATCACGATAAAGAGGGGGGTTCCCAACAAGGCCAGGAGGAGAGGAAAGAGGCTCCCCAGAATACTCATCGTTTTTTCCCCGGCTTTTCAGGAGAGAATTTCTTGATCCCCCGCAGGAGAAATCGCCCTCCCATGATCAGCAGCATCACCGGCATGACAGCTTGAGCAAACCAGAGGGGAATCCCGAAGGCCAGGGTTTTCCCGGCTACATAATCATTCTGCACAAACCGGATGGCGGGGAAGGTCAGGAGGAAGCAAATCAGGGCGGAGAAAAGCTGGACCGCTCCCTGGATTTT
The DNA here is from genome assembly GCA_013388675.1 of Syntrophaceae bacterium. Classification (GTDB taxonomy): domain Bacteria; phylum Desulfobacterota; class SM23-61; order SM23-61; family SM23-61; genus SM23-61. The sequence continues at coordinate 1,600 of JACAEW010000131.1, forward strand.
GGAATAATGGCCGGGGGAGACGTGTCCCGAGATTATATCGATGGTAATGTGCCGGTTTTCCCGGGTGGCAACGGAAGCCCCGAGAAGGGCGACCCAAAGAACCAGATGGCGCACGAGGGGATCGATCCAGACGATCCCGACCGAAATGAGGTTGCGGAAGAGGACCTGCAGGAATCCCAGCGAGACCATGAGGATGACCAAGGAAACCAGCAAAACCTCTTCCGCTCGCTCGAAGAAGGAACCCAGAGTTTTGAAAGAATCGGAAAGGAGCATCAATTCTCTTTGCGCAGGGATTTCAGGAAGGCTCGGACCTCGTCCAGAGTCTTTTTGGAAAACTGGTCCTCGCCCAGGCTGTTGATTCCCCGGGCACAGACTTCCTGAAACTCCTCCACCTCTTTGGGGGAGGGGCTTACCCGCTTGATTCCCTTGCTCAGGAGGACCTGGATGGCCTTCTCATTTTCGGAGCGGACTCTGTCCTTCAGCGGCCCCAGGTGCCGCTTGAAGGCCTCCTCCACGGTCGCCCTCTGGCCGGCCGGTATTTTTTCAAAGGCCGACTTCTGAAAGACCACGGCGCCCACCGAATACGCCAGGGGAACATCCGTCATGTAGGAAACCTTGGTAAACCATTGCATGGAAATGGCCGCCAGCGGGGATGCATAGACGGTGTCGATCATGCCGGTCTGGAGCGCCATGAGGATGTCGGGGATGCTCAAAGGAATGGGATTTACCCCCAGCTCCCTGAAAACCGCACGGCCCATGGCCGTATCTTCCCAGACCCAGACTTTCTTTTTCCCGATATCCGTGGCCCCCTGGATGGGCTCCTTGGAAAGAATGTAAACAAACCCCTGTTCCGCCCATCCCAGGGGCTTAAAGCCGTTTTCTTCCAGCCCCTTGCGGAAAAAACCGTCCATTTTATTGAGCAGGGCATCCACCTCGCCGTAGTTCTGGAAAAGGAAAGGAATGGCCATGATCTTAAGGTCCTTGAAAATAAGGCCCAGGCCGCCGCCGGTGAGCAGGACGCCCTGGATCTGGCCGACCTTGATCTTGCGCAGCATGTCTTCCTCGTCCCCGAGGACCCCGCCGGGAAAGATGCGCAGACTGACTTGCTTGGCGGTCTTCTGCTCCAGTTCGCGGCCGATGTCGCGGAAGGCCTTGACCCATGCCGTTCCCTCCGGCGCCAGGGTCCCCATTTTCAAAACCACCGGCTGGGCAAAGGCCGGAATTGCCGTGAGGATCAGGTAAAGGGGCAGAAAAAAAAGGATCATGCTTAGGCTACGAGGTCTTTCCATCCAGCCTCCGATCTTCGGCTTTTAAAAAAATTCATCCACCCGGGCCAGCAGCTTCTTGGCCTTTCGCTGGGCAAGAGTGTTGGTTAGGGTTAAATCGGGTTCCACGTGAGGGGAGGTTTCCAGGACCCTTTTAAGGGTGGAAACGAAAAGCTCGCGGTTCAGGGTCTGGCGCGCAAAATATTCGGCGTAGTACACATCGGTCATGAGAAATTTCCCCTGCCCGTAGGCCCTGGCCTTCTCGAAATGCTCCTCCGCCCTCTTCAGGTTTCCCCCGAACGGCTCCGGCCTGGCCGAAAGCAGGATGGCTTTGAAAAGATGCGACCCTCCGTAATAGAAGCCGGGGTCCAGCTGCAGGGCCCTTTCCATCAGGGCTTCCACCCAGGGAAGGTCGGCCATGGCCGCAGGCCCCTCGGTTTCGGCGCCGATCCAGGCGGCCCAGATGTTGCCGACCCAGAAAAGGGTAGGAACGTCCTTTTTCTCGGCGCGCCCCAGCCGTTCCTGGAAAACCTCCAGAGGCTGGCCCAAAACGCCTTGAAAGGGAGGGGTCAATTCCAGGGCTTTCAGGGCGTACTGCTTGGCGCGTTCGGTCAAATACGAGGCCCGGTCCTGTTCATCCTCCTCCAAAACGGAGGCGTAGGCGGCGTAGGCCTGGGCTCCGGCAAGAAGGAGATCCCGGTTTTCCGGGTGGGTTTGAATCATTCCATCGACGAGCATCAGGTAGGCGGGGATTCCCTGGCGGACGAGGACGACGTCCGATTGACGGCTGGCGGAAAGGGCCACGTCGCGGAAGAGGGCCGGGGCCTTCTCGGCCACGATCTGCTGGCTGGAAAGGCAGCCGGCGATGAAACCCGAAACCAGGAAAACCGAGATGATTTTGGGAAAACGGGAAGCTGGCATAACGGAATAAAAATTAGCATTGATCCGACGACGGGGTCAAGGCAAGAATACAGGGGAAAACCATTTTAGCTTGATTGAATAGTTATGATCTCGTAAAAAGTCAAAGCTCCCCTCCCGATTTATCACCCCCACCCTGGCCCTCCCCCATCGAGGGGGAGGGGCTATTTTCGATTTTTTTTAAGAGATCATCCATAGTCAATTTGAGGAAAAAATTCGGTCTTTGAAGATGTTTTATTTGCCGCGATGGGGTAGAAGGTCATCCGATCCAATCGGAAAAAACTCCTGAAAGACCATTGACTGGCATGCACAGGTGCTGTATATTTAAGTAAAATTTAAAGCAGATTAACCGACCCACCCGAGTCAATCCCAAACAGAATAAAATAGGAGCGCTCCGATTGAGCGAGGACGCCCGTGGATTTGGCAATCTCGTATGGGCAAGAAGGTTGCCCGGGCAGATATTTTTATCTCCCGCCCAATTTAACTCTCATGTACCTAATTCAAATCGGTTTAGGCATACATTCAATCAGGAAATTCATTCTTTGACCATGGCAAGTTGAAACCGGTTCCCTCTTTCAATGGAGGAAACAAAATGCCTCGGTCTCTTTAAACCCCATCTCCTCTGGAAAGAAAGATGGGGTTTGTTTTTTGGGGAGGGTCGGGTGGTTCCTAAGCAGGGAAAAAATTTTTTGAGTTTCGACTTTTTACAAGATCGCCAGCGTAGGAAGGGCAATGTCCCAAGTTCCCCTATTCGGTTTTCTGGCTGAAGCTCTCATTTCCTTAACGAAGGGGGTGGCCGAGCTCCTCGCGAAGGTGTGCTGGGGGAAGGGGGTTTTATCGAAAAGGAGGTGGTTTCATGGCGATTTATCTCATGCTCACCAATTTAACCGATGAAGGGAGAAAGACCGTTAAAGAGAAACCGGAGAGGATCAAAGAGGTAAACAAAGAAGTGGAGAAGATGGGGGTCAAGGTCCTCAGCCAGTATGCCCTCCTGGGGACCTATGATTTCGTGAACATCCTGGAGGCCCCCGACAATAAAACCGTCGCCAAAGTGGCGGTGGAATTGAGTTCCCGGGGGACTCTGCAGACCACAACCCTTGCTGCTCTCTCCGTGGATGAGTTCATCAGCATGCTGAAGAAATAGGCCGGGAATAAATAGGGGATTCCCTTCCCGAAGGGTCCAGCACACCTTCCCAACCGGTTGGGGGAGAACCTTTCGGCTAAGGACCTGCGAGCTTCCTTCGGGCCTATGCGCTCCAGCGTCGGGGACCTTGTGGACTCCTCGAATCGGCTGAGCCATCGAAAATGAGGAGGTGCTGCCATGGAAGATATCGAGAGAATTTATTATCAGAGCTTGTACGAAGTGGCGGCAGCATTGAATTCTTCTCATGCTGCCGAGGGCGTCCTCCGGTCTATCGTTGAAAGAGTGACCAAGGCTATGGAAGCGAAAGGCTGCTCGCTGATGCTTCTTACCCCGGATAAAAAGCGGTTGCTTCATACCGCTGCCTATGGGTTGAGCGACTGGTACATCCGGAAAGGCCCCGTTTCGGCGGACCGGAGCATTTCCGAAGCGCTGGAGAAAAAAGCGGTGGCCGTCTTGAACGCCACCACAGATGACCGGATCCAGTATCGGGAGCAGGCCAAAAAAGAGGGGATTGCCTCAATCCTGTCCATACCCATGTTGCTCAGGGACGAGGTCATCGGGGTATTAAGGGTATACACGGCGATGCCTCGCACCTTTACCGTAGAAGACATGTACTTCGCGGGCGCAGTCGCCAATCTGGGAGCCATCGCCCTGGAGAACGCCCGGCTCTACGAGGCGATTCAAAAAGACTACGAGGAATTCAGGAAAGATATGCTGGAATGGCGGTCTGCTTTGGGCCATGAATGGACCATTGAAAAGCCCGTGGTGCCCCCCGAGGAATAGAGATGTCCATTCTGGCTTGAGATTCATTGCCGCTGGTGGGGGTACCCTCCCGTCGGTTGAGGAAAATAGGGCAGCTTCGAAGGGGGCCAAAAGACGGGAGGGATTTCCCCCATCGGGAGAAAGGAGGTTCTTAAATGGCGGTGATTACGATTTCGAGGCAGCTGGGAAGTTTAGGCACGGAAATCGCCCGGGGGGTGGCTGAAAAATTGAACTACGAGTATGTGGATAAGGAAAAAATCGGGAAAAAACTGGCCGATTCGGGTTTTGGGGCCCCCGAGATGGGAAAATTCGACGAAAAAAAACCCCCCTTCTGGGACACCCTTTCTGCCCAGAGGACTAAATTTCTTCATTCGATCCAGGCGGCCATCTATGAATTTGCCCGAAAAGGCCAAGTGGTTATCGTCGGACGGGGAGGGCAGGTTTTGCTGAGGAATATTCCAGGGACTTTGCACGTTCGAATTTTTGCCCCCTTCGATTTTTGCGTAAAACGCCTGATGGAGAGCGAAAGGATCGACGAAAAACAGGCGGCTCGAATATTCCGCCAGAGCGACCGCGATTCCGCAGGGTACATCCAGTCCTTCTTCCACGCCGACTGGAATGATGCGACCCTCTATGACTTGCTGATCAATACGGAAAAGCTTTCCTTGGCCACGGCAATGCAAATGATCATCGATGCTGTCCAATCCAGGGAAATTCGGGAAGGGGCAGAAAAGGGGAAAGAGAAGCTGGCGGAGCTTTCTTTGGTCCAAAAAGCGGAGGCCAAGCTTGCGGCCATCCTTGGCACGGACCTCCGGCATGTGGAGGTACAAATAGAAAAAGGGATGGTTGTTTTAAAGGGAGCGGTGATCTCCCCTATGCTTAAAGAAGAGTGTGAACGGACAGTGGCTGCCTTGGAAGGGGTTGAGCAGGTGGAGAACCATCTTTCGGTGACCCGGTATTATCCGTACTCAACTTGAGGGAGAATGATGGGGGGGAGTCTATACGGGGTTGGGCCGGGGGCTTCAAGGATAAAAAAAGTGCCCTGCGGTTCTAGCGGGAGGCCCTTGGAACTTTCCTGGATGATTGGCTCGAGTACGATCTTGCCCATTTCCCATCCCCAGAGGCCATTCCCGGAGTTGACATTCCCGCCCTTTTCCCCAATAATGGCAGCATCTGTTTTCCACCCTAGAACATAAGGAGAGATGGCATGAGCAAGTTTGAAGCCCTCCTGCAGGACCTCAACACGTATTTAAAGCTTCCCTCCAACCCGGTCGCGGTAAAGATGCTCCGGAAGGGCGAGAAACCGCCGGTGCCGGCGAAGTTTCCTGTCCGGGATTATAAAAAAAGGATGGTTCTCTGCCAGGCCTGGACCATCGCCAGACGGCACGAGGAGCACGTGTGCATGGGGTATGAAGACATGCGCTGCGCGCCCAGCGTCCTGGCCATGGGGTTCAAGCCGCCGATTCCCTACTTCACCGAGGGGCACCTATGCCTGAACCGATACAATAAAACGCTGGAGGCGGGAGCCCGCACGGAGGCCCTCATGCCGAGGTTTCCGGCGAATGCCTACGATGCGGTCCTATTCTCCCCTCTGAACCTTTGCGCCTTCGACCCGGATGCGATTTTTCTTTCCGGCAATCCCGCCCAGGTCATGCGTCTGGTTCACGCCGCTCTTTACCATGAAGGGGGAAGGCTCACCTATTCCACGGACGGCCGCCTGGCCTGCGCCGATCTCATCGTTACTCCCATCCTGACCCCCGGTTTCTACGTGGTTCTGCCGGGGCACGGCTCGCGGCGTCTGGCCCAGACGAAAGACGACGAAATGGCTTTTACCTTCACCCACACCCCGGAGAAGGTCGAGCATCTGCGGGAGGGTTTGGCCAGGACGCACGAAGCCGGCCTCCGCTATCCTGTCCGGATTCACCTGGACTACGAAGTCGTCTTCCCGGCGCAGTACGATCAGCTCTTCGGCTTCTGGGAAAAAGAGAAATGATGCGGTTGCTTCTCCCGCTGGCATTTGCGGCTGCTTTTTTTTCATCGCCGCAGATGGTTTCCGGGGCCGAGATTTCTCTGCGGGTCGAAGTTTTGCCAAAGTCGGTCAAGCAGGGAGAGGTATGCCTTCTAAAGGCGCGGGGTTTTTCCTCGATCCAGTCGGTCTATGCCGAATTCCAGGGAAAGGGATATCCCCTGGGATTGGGGGAAAACAATCGAGATTATGAAGGCCTCCTCGGAATCGATATGGACTCCAAGCCGGAGAAGTACGGCTTGCGCTTTGTCGCCACGGAAGGGAGCGGCAAAAGTACGTCACAAACCGTATCGATCCATGTGACGAAGGCTGATTTCGCCGTTCAGAAAATCACTTTGCCGAAATCCATGGTGGATTTGGACCCCAAAACCCTCGAACGGGTAACCCGGGAGTCGAAACGATTGAAAGAGTTATTTCAGAGGTTCGGGAATGAAAGGACCTGGAAGGGG
>JACAEW010000081.1 GCA_013388675.1 Syntrophaceae bacterium
AATCCGGCGGGAAATGTTTTTCTCTTCCCGGTGGGGGGGGGCCCCTGAGCCCCCCCGCAGCAGATAGGGGACCCAAGATGGCTCAGCAGAGACTCTTCAAAGGAATCACCCCCTACCTTTTCGTTGCCCCGGCCGTCTGTGTCCTGGCCTTCACCTGCCTCTACCCGGTTATCAAAGGCTTTGAACTCAGCTTTTATGATTGGTCTCTGGGGACTCCGATCGAATCCCGCAAATATATCGGCTGGGAGAATTTTGTCTGGGCCTGGCAGGACCCGGCGCTTTTCAATTCCATTAAAGTGACCCTCCTATTTACCGCCTTTGCCGTTACGGCCGAGCTTTTCCTCGGCCTTCTGATTGCCTTTCTTCTGGAGAAAGGCATCAAGGGAATCGTCGTTCTCCGGACGGTTTTCATCATTCCGATTATGATTGCCCCTGTAGTGGTGGGACTCCTTTGGCGATATCTATTCGATGCCAACTTCGGTTTGATCAACTATGTGGTCTCCCTCTTGGGATTCGAACCCAAAGTCTGGCTGGGAACTCCAGGCCTGGCTCTCCCGGCGGTTATTATCACCGACATCTGGCAGTGGACTCCCTTTATGTTCATCCTGTTCCTCGCCGGGTTGCAGAGTTTGCCCAAAGACCCGGTGGAAGCGGCCCAGGTTGACGGGGCGACGACCTGGCAGATCATCCGTCAGGTAAAGCTTCCTCTTCTTGCCCCCGTGATCTGGGTGGCGGTAATTCTCCGCATCATCGATGCCTTCCGCAGCCTGGAAGTCATGTTCATCATGACCTTCGGGGGCCCGGGGAGGGAAACGGAAGTTCTGTCCTTGAATATTTACAAAACCGCTTTCATGAGCCAGCGTCTGGGCCTGGCCGCGGTCAATGCCATTTTCCTCCTGGCCTTTATCTTACTCCTGAGCATGGCCTTTTTGATCATCGCCCGGCCTGCCCTATCCAAGAAATAGGAAAGAGGAAAGGGAGTTCGAAATGATGAAAAATGAATCTTTTAAAGAGCTCTCGGGAAAAAGCACCGCGGTGGAAAAATTCCAGGGGGATTCGATAAACCGCGAATTCTGGAAGGCCGGAAAAAGCATGCTGATCTTCATTCTTGCTTTCCTCTATCTCGTTCCGGTCATCGTTTTATTCCTGACCTCTTTTAAGACCCAGGTTCAGATCATGGAGAAAGGATTCGGCTGGTTTTTCATGCCAACGCTGATGAATTACTCCAACGTCCTCCTGGAACAGGGCTTCATCAGGTACATGACGAACAGCCTCATCGTGGGGCTGGCATCCACCTTGGTCACCCTGATCATCGGAGGGTTTGCGTCATACGCCTTGGTTCGTTTTAACTTTTTTGGAAAAGGCGCCATCTCCTTCGGCACCTTGCTTCTCCGGATGATTCCCCCTGCGGTGCTGGTGGTTCCGATCTACGTTCTCTGGTCTTATTTTGGCCTTGCCGATACCCGGATGGGATTGGTCATCATTTACGTGGGACTGAACCTTCCCTTCACGATTTGGGTGCTCATCAGCTTTATTGCCGATGTGCCGGTAGAATTGGAAGAAGCGGCCGTGGTGGACGGCTGCGGTCCCTGGAAGATCTTTTTTACCGTGATCCTGCCTTTGATCAAACCCGGTTTGGCAGCGGCCGCTATTTTTACCTTCCGAATTGCCTGGAACGAATTCATTCTGGCATTGGTTTTAACCAACCGCATGACCCGCACCCTCCCCGTGGCCACCACCATATACCTGACGGACACAGGGGTGGAATGGGGAAACATTACCGCCATGGGCACCCTGGTTGCCCTGCCGGCGATCATCTTCACATTCCTCGCCGCCAAGCAGTTGATCGCCGGGCTCACGGCGGGGGCGGTGAAGGGGTAGGTCAAATTCGGAATGCGGAATGCCAAATTCGGAATGTTCTTTTTGTAACACATCAGCTTTCTGAAAAAGCGCTCCGTTTTCTCTTCATCCTTCTTTTACGAAAGGCATCTGCAGAAATTCCCCCTGCTCCCTCTTTTGAAAAACGGGGGCGAAGGGGGGATTTAAAAGAGGGTTTCAAAAAGAAGAGGGTTGATTATTGAATTCCAGAGAGAGGCTTTTGGTGGCCTTAAACCACCGCGAGCCTGATCGGGTGCCCATCGACCTGGGCGGTACGCCCACAAGCACCATTTCCGCTCGTGCCCTTGAAAATTTGAAGGCCCACCTGGGGATTCAGTCTCCGACCCGGCTGATGAGCCCTATTTTTCTTACCGCTTACCCGGATGCGGAAGTGGTCCGCAAATTCGGGATCGATGTAAAGATGGTGACTGCCAATCCGGCCGCCGGCTTCGCGATTCATCCGACTCCGGAAGGGAAAATTATTGATGAGTGGGGCGTCGTCTACCAGTGGAATGAGGAAGCCCAGACGCATTTCGTCGTGGAGAGCGAAGCCCCATTTCACCGGGTCACCACCCCGGAGCAGGTCGAAAAACACCCCTGGCCCGATCCTACGGACCCCGGCCGGTATCGGGGATTGAAGGAAACCGCCCGGCGTTACCAGCAGGAGGGATATGCGGTTGTGGTAAGCGCCCCCCTTATGGTCATGACCCAGACCCAGGGAATGCGGGGCCTGGAGCAATTCATGATGGACACCGTCTTGAACCCGTCTCTGCTCGAATACATGATGGATAAGATATTGGAAATCCAGCTCGAGATGAGCCGGCGGCTTCTGGAAGAAATCGACCCCCACATGGATGTGATCGTGATCGGCGACGACCTTTCCCATCAGGGCGGGCTGATCTATTCACCGGATATGTACCGGCGGCTTCTCAGGCCCCGTCATCGGAAAATCATGCGGGTCCTCAAAGAGGAATTCGGAGATGCCAAAGTGCTCTATCACTCCTGCGGGGCGGTTGAACCCCTCATTCCGGAGCTGATCGATTTGGGGGTCGACGCCTTTAACCCGGTCCAGGTCTCTGCCAAAGGAATGGACGATACAAAAAAACTCAAAGCGAAATATGGCCGACACTTGACCTTCTGGGGGGGAATCGACACGCAGCGGGTCCTGGCCTTTGGGACCCCGGGCGAAGTGCGAAACGAAGTGCGGCGGCGGATCGAGGACCTCGCCGAAGGAGGAGGCTTCGTCCTGGCCGCGGTCCATAATATCCGTCCCGAAGTAAAACCGGCCAACATCTGTGCCCTCTTTGAGGCAGCGCAGGAGTTTGGAAAATATCCCCGAAAATAAAAGGGAGAAGGGAACATGTCTGAACTGGAAGGGTTAACGCAATCGGCCGCCTCCACGCTGAATCGTTTTTGCCTGGAGGGAAAGTCTGCCATGGTTGTCGGCGGAAGCCAGGGGCTAGGGCAGGCCATGGCTCTGGCCTTGGCCGCAGCCGGAGCGGACGTCTGTGTGTTCGGCCTGGGCGAGGAAAATCTCAAGAAAACGGCCGGGGCGATCACCAAACTCGGGCGCAAGGGGCATTGGATCGAAACGGACGTCACCAATGAGGAGAACGTCAAAAAGGGGGTTGACCAGATTCAGGGGCTCTTTGGCCGTATCGATATTCTGGTGAACAGCCAAGGAACTTCCTACCTGCAGCCCTCGGCGGAGTTCGACACCGAAGCATGGCAAAAAGTTATGGACGTGAATTTCAAATCCATATTCCTCTGCTGCAAGCATGCCGGACGGGTGATGCTGCGGCAGGGGAAAGGAAAGATCATCAATATTTCTTCCGTACGGAGCTTCCAGGGCCGGGCGGAGGACCTTGCCTATGCCCCCAGTAAAGGGGCGGTCAACCAGCTGACTCGTTCCCTGGCCGTTGAGTGGGGGGCCAAAGTGATCAACGTCAATGCCATAGCCCCGGTTTTCACCCTGACGCCAATGAACAGGGCGATCTTGGATGATCCGGTGAAGAAAGAATGGGTGCTGAGTCGCATCCCCATGCGCCGCCTGGGTGAGCTGGAAGACCTTTTCGGCCCCGTCGTCTTCCTGGCCTCTGAAGCCTCCAATTTCGTTAACGGCTATATCCTCATCGTGGATGGAGGTTGGATAGCGGGATAAAAAGAATGATTGGAACGCAGATTTTCAGGATTTTATCCAGCATCCGTAGGGACGGTTCCCGAACCGCCCCTACACCCGCTACTTGGTTTGCATGCGTAATGCGCTAAACGTACCCGCAACGAAAAATCCGGATGCTACCCTGTAATGCCCCTTCCCTTTCTCTCCTCAGACATCTATCCATCTTGCTTTCTTTCTCCTCTCTATCAGGAAAGGCCTACCTGTTCGTAAGAAAAAAGGGTAAAATTCTTGACAACCCCTGATTGGAGCTGAGGGTGATCAGAAGAAAATTTTGCAACGGTCATTGATCGGGTTAAAACAATTGGTAGATAGAACGCGATTTGCCCTTCTTTTGCTAAACATCCTGATCGCAGCCGGCCTTCTTTCTTATGCCCTGGCCGCGGAGCCGCTCGAGGTGGTGGTGGAAGGAATCGAGGGAGAAGCCCTGAAAAACGCCCAGGCCGCTCTGGCCCTTCCGCCCGGAATGGTCCGGGAAGGGGTCATCGATCAGGCGCTATTGAACGTATTCCGAAGGCGCATCCCCGAAAAGATACAAACCGCTCTTGAGCCCTTTGGTTACTACGAGGCGCAAGTCTCCGCGAACATGGAAAAAACGGAGGACGACCGGGATCTTCTTCGGGTGAAAGTGATTCCCGGAGAGCCCGTCCGGGTCACCAGCGCACATGTCCGGATCATCGGCCCCGGGGAGAAAAACCGCGACCTAACCCAGCTGGCTGCTTCTTTTCCCCTGAAGCGTGACGATGTGTTGAATCAGGTGAAATATGAAAAAGCCAAGGAGGAATTGAGGATTAAGGCCGTGAACCTGGGGTACCTGGGGGCGAATTTTGTGTCCCACGTGATCCGAATAAGCCGCGCGGAGCGAAAAGCCGAGATTGAACTAATCCTGGAAACCGGCTCCCAGTACTTTTTCGGGGAAGTAATCTGGGAGGGAACCCAGCTATATCCGATTCCCTACCTGGAAAGATTTCTTGATTTCAAGCCCGGGGAACCGTACTCTTATTCCAAAATCTATCAGACCCAGTTAAATCTCATCAACTCGGACCGCTTTGCCTCGGTGAATATCCGGGCGGACAAGAACGAAGCCCGGGAGGACCGCGTGCCGGTAAGAATCCAGGCCGAGCCTTCCGCGCCCAAACGACTGCGCCCCGGGGTCGGATATTCCACCGATTACGGGGCGAGGGTTTCGCTGCGCTATCAAGACCTGAATGCCCTTCAGCGCGGCCACGAATTCAACGCCGACCTGAGCATCGCGCAACGCCGCCAGGCCCTTTCTTCTTACTACACCCTGCCCAGCCGGGGGCACATCGATAACCGGACGAACCTTAAAGCGGCACTCAGCCGGGAGGTTTTGAACCCCTATGACAATGTATTATTGACCCTTGAAGGGGAGGAGGCCAGGAGTTTTGGTTACGGGATTGTCGGTTCCGCCTACCTCCAGTTCCGGTACGAGAAATACTCTGAATCCGGCCAGGACGGCATTTCGGAATTATTTATCCCTGGAGTCCGCCTTTACCAGCGCAGAGTCGATGACCTCATCCGGCCGAGCAGAGGGTTCCGCTATACCCTGGAAACCCGGGGGTCCACCCAGGCATTGGGAGCGGAAAGCAATTTTCTGCAGTTTCTGGGAAATGCCGATATGCTCATTTCCCTGGGCGCGGGTTTTTCCCTTCTTCCCCGGGCCCAGGTCGGAGTCACCTGGCAGAAGGATCCCCTCACCGATCTGCCCCCCTCCCTTCGATTCTACGCCGGCGGCGACCGGAGCGTGCGCGGTTACACCTACCAATCCCTGGGGCCAAAAGATTCCGAGGGAAATGTGATCGGAGGGAAAAACCTCCTGGTGGGGAGCCTGGAGTTGGAGTATGCCATCACCAAGAACTGGAGTGTTGCCGCTTTCTTCGATGCCGGCAATGCCTTCAACAACTTTCAAGACATGACCTGGCCCATGGGGGCGGGGTTGGGGGTTCGCTATTTTACTCCCGCCGGCCCGGTCCGGCTGGACGTGGCCCGCCAGATCAACGTGGATAATCCGGGGTTCCAACTGCACCTCTCCATAGGGTTCGCGCTGTGAAGAAAAAGTTTAAGACCTTCACGATCGTTCTCCTCATTCTTTTCCTCATCCTGGGAACCCTGGTCTCCCTGGCGGTTTGGGCCTTCCATTCCTCCCTCGGGATTCGTACTCTCCTGAAGGTCGTCTCGGTGATGACTCCCCTGAGAATCGAAGCCCGGGAGGTTTCCGGCCGCCTGAAGGACGAAGTGAAAATCCTGAGCCTGACGCTCCGCTGGCCGGACGGCGAACTGCGGGCCGAGTCCTTTCATTTACGATGGCAAGCCGAAGAACTCTGGAATCGCAGGCTCCTGATTCATGAGCTCTTCTTGGAGGGAGTCCAGGTCAAGGACCACCGCCAAGAGACCGGTCCCATTTCTTTTCGCGGCTGGCCGGAACCTCCCTTCTGGCTAACGAGGTTCCAGGCACAGGTGGATTCCCTGCGATTGCAAAAAGGGACCTACCAGCGTCTGCGGGAAAGCCCGGTCCCTTTTGATTCCCTGATCACCCGCCTTGATTGGGATGGGGAAACGTTGAAGGTCCGGGAATTCAGCATGGCCGGGCCATCCGTGCACGCGGCGGGGTCCCTGAAATTCGCCCTGGCCCCCCCTTCCCTCGGCCTGGACTTTCAGGCCGCTCTGGTGGATGAGATTGCCGGGTTGAATTCCTTCCGGGCGAAAGTGGCCCTGGAGCCTTTGCCAGCCGGTGAGGAAGCCAGGGGGTCTTTTTCTCTTTCTGGCGGGCGAAAAGCCGCAGAACAGTTCCATGCAGAGGGAAATCTGGCTTTAGCCCGATCCGTCATCCAGTTGCAGGCTGTGCGTATCCTTCTACCAGGGGGAAAGGGCAGGATCCGGGGGGACGGAGAAATTGTCTTTGCGGAAAAGCCAGTCTTCTCGGTGAAGGCCGATTTCTCCGGTATAACTCCGGTCCCGGATTTGGAAATCCTTTCCGGCCTCCAGGGGACCATTGAGGTCAAAGGTCCGCTCGATAAATACAGGGGACGGCTCACGATTGCCAATCGGGCGAGAGGATGGCAGAAGGCCCAGGCATCGGCCGTCTTCAGGGGAAACTTGGAAAACCTGGAAGTGACTACCCTCCTGGGGAGGTGGCTTGACGGCTCGGTTAAAGGTCCGCTGAAAATATCCTGGGCCGAGGGTTTCTCTATACAGGGAAACCTCCAGGGAAGAAATCTGAATCCCAGTCCGCTTTACCCGGATATAAAGGGAGAGATCAACCTGAATTTGGACGGTCGCCTTTCCTGGCCCAAGACGGGGGGCCCGGAAGCCGTCTTCAGGGCGAACCTGCTGCAAAGCCGCTTTCTGGATAAAGATGTATCCGCTAAGATAGACGGCCGATGGAAAGAAAACCTCCTGCATTTTGCCCACCTTCGCTTCACCGGGAAGGGCTTTGATTTCCAGGGGAACGGTACTCTCCAGGAAAGAATAAACCTAAGGGGGGAAGTGAGCGATCTCTCCCAGCTCATCAATCAAGTTAAAGGAAATCTATCTGCCGACGGTTGGGTCCGCTATCAGGAAGACCGCCTGACCGGAATGCTATCCGCGGTAGGCAAAAAATTGGAAACCCAAGGAATAAAAGCCGAAGACCTTCAGGCCGACCTTCATTTAAAGGAATACGGAGCCGGGATTTCGCCTGTTTTGTCCTTGGAGGTCCGGGCCGAAAAGGTGAAGACGGGACTCCTAGACTTTTCTTCCATCAATTTCCGGGCGCATGGAGGTCCCTTTTCGCATGGAGGTCCCTTTTCCCATCGGCTCCATTTCGAACTCGCCTCAAAACCCATCCAGGCCATGGGAGACGCAACAGGAGCCTTCCAGAATGGCTCCTGGGTAGGCACCCTGGAAAAGCTCGACAGCAGGGATGATCGGGGGCCTTGGGTTCTCCAGACTCCTGCGCAGATCACCCTTTCGACGGATCAAATCCAATTTTCTTCCCTGGTCCTAAAAAGCGGCCGGGAAGAAACCATTGAAGCACAGGCGCACCTGACCCTGAGTCCTTTTCTTGGGACCCTCCAAGCCCGATGGCAGAATATCGACCTGGACCGGGCCAACCCCTGGATTCCTGAGGGCCGCCTCTCCGGGCAATCGAGCGGCTCTCTCTCCGCCCGGGGCCAAAAAGGCGGTTGGGAGATCTCCGGGAATAGCCAATTTCAAGGATTCTTTTCCTATGACCGTCTGAGCCTTCAGGTTCCCTCCGGGCAAGCCCAGTTCGAGTGGTCTTCGAAAGGCCTCCGGGGTTCCACAACATTGAAAGTCAATCCGGGCGCCATTCTGGAAGCGAAAATTTCTTCCCCCGATGGCTTTCAATTCGATCTTCCCCGGCAAGGCAAACTGGAAGCTAAATGGAACGAGGTGGACCTAGGGCTTTTCCATTCTTTTTTGCCCCGCGAAGTTTTACTCCGGGGAAAAAATTCAGGAGCCCTCGCCGGGGAATGGTTCCCCGGTTCCCGGTTTGAAGCGACCGGAAAGACCCGGGTCTCCCAGGCCGAGTTTCAGTGGAATGCAAGCGCAAAGCCAATTTCCATCTCTTTGAAAGCCGCGGAAGCCGACTTTGCCTGGCGGGACAATGCCCTTCAAGGAAACCTGGGACTGGGTATCGTCGATCACGGAACTCTGAAAGGGACCTTCCTTATCCCCCTTTCGGCAAGCTTTTCGCCTTCTTTTATTCCTGAAGGCCCCCTCAAGATCGCCCTTCGGGCAGACCTTCAGGAAAACGGTCTCCTAACCCGCCTATACCCGGAATGGGTTCAAGCGAGCCGGGGCAAGGCAGGCTTGGACTTGAATGCCGACGGAACCTGGGTTAGGCCACAGGTTAAAGGGGCGGTGCAAATTTCCGATGTCGGTTTCCAGTTGGAAGTCCCGGGAAAAGATGATCCGGCCGGCAAGCTCCCTTCCAGATTGAATTTTGAGGTTCCCCATGCCAAATTCATAGCCGAATGGGGCTCGCGGGGTTTCCTGGCTGTGCTGGCAGCCGTGGTGAACCGGAACGGCAGGATCGAGGGCACCTTCATTTCCTCCGAGCCTCCCCGTCCGGCCCTTCCCCGGGAGGGGAAAATCGATCTCTCCTGGACGGATTTCGATCTCGCCTTCCTGCAACCGTTTCTGCCGGAGAGCATCTCTCTGGAGGGCAAAGCCGAAGGAAAAATGAAGGGACTCCTTTGGCCCGAGAATCGTCTCGACCTGGCAGGGGGCTGGAAGGTCTCCCGGGGGAATTTGAGCTGGAAGGGGGATAAGGGGATAATCAACGCGGGAATCAGCCAGGGGGACCTGGACTTTGTCTGGCGGGAAGAGAGAATTCAGGGGGAGGTTTCCGTCGCCCTGAGTGATTTCGGCTCCCTGAAAGGAGACTTCCGCATACCCCTTCCCGCCCGCATTCCCACCCGCATTGACCCAGCCGGCTTCCTGCGGTTTTCCCTGCAAGGCCGGGCGCAGGAAAGGGGCATTCTCTCGGCGATAATACCTGGAATGGTAGAAGAAACCCGGGGGAACCTGGACCTGAATCTCAGGGCCGAGGGGACCTGGGACAAGCCAAATCTTCAAGGGACCCTGCAGCTGGCCAATGCGGGGGCGAACATCCCCGCCCTGGGGATACGGGTAGAGGACCTCTCTTCCCGTTGGAAATTCGGAAATGGGAAAATTCAGGTTGAATCGATCCGGGCCCGCTCCGGCCCCGGTTTTGTGGAAGGGCAGGGAACGATCTGGCTGAAGCGCTGGAAGATGGAACGTTTTGAAGGAAATTTGCGGGGAGAGAAATTTCAGACTTTTTATCTTCCCAACCTAAGAATCCAGAGCAGCCCGAAACTCGAGTTCCGTGGCACTCCTCAAAAAATCTTCGTGCGGGGGGAAATTCTGCTGCCCGAGGTTCTGATTTACGAGGTCTCCACTCTGGGGGTAGCGGGAACCAGCTCAGATGTCGTAATGGTCGACCGTCCCCCGGACCCCCTATCGTCCTTTCCCCTGGATATTCAGGTGCGGGTGATCCTCGGCGATCAGGTCCGGGTTAAGTCCGGGGGTATCGATGCCCGCCTGGCGGGAAATTTGGATTTAAAAATCCTTGGCCTTAAGGCGGAGAACGCCACCGCCCGGGGGGAAATCAAACTTACCCAGGGGACCTATGGGGGCTACGGACTCGCCCTGCGAATCGACCGGGGGCGGTTTATTTTTTCCGGGGGCCCGGTTGATAATCCGGACCTCGACATTCTGGCCCTCCGCCGTGCCGATGATCTGGAAAAAATGTACAATATTAAAGTGGGAGTGGCCGTTTTCGGAAATCTCAAGCAACCGAATGTGAAGCTCTATTCCCAGCCGGCCATGAAAGACGAGCAGATCCTATCCTACCTCCTTCTGGGCCGGCCTTATGACCCGAAGGAGGGGAATCTTTCTCTCCTCCTCATGGGCGCGGGAGGGCTTCTGGCGGGAGATTCCATCGGCGTGTTGGACCAGTTGAAAAGCCAACTGGGGATCGATACCGTGGACATCCAGAGCGGGAAGGGAGACCTCACCCGGTCCATGGTGACGATAGGTAAATACTTGACCCCCCAGCTCTACATAAGCTATGGATATGCCGCGGCGACCGATGAACAGCTTTTAAGGATTCGCTACCGAATCTCCAAAAGCTGGGAGGTGGAAACCTGGCGGGGAAATGAAATGGGCATCGATTTATATTACCGGATAGACTTTTATTGATTTTTTTAAAATCTCTATTCCTTTTTCGGGCATCTTATATTATAAAGGTAATACTTTTCGGCAATAAGTTATTCCCATTGAATAAAAAAAGGGCGTTTTTAGCCAATCTTCTAAAAGGAGGGCGTTATGTACAACACAATTCTGGTACCCTTGGATGGTTCGAAACTGGCGGAGTGCGTTCTTCCCCACGTGGAAACCCTGGTGAGAGGTTCACAGGCAAAGAAAGTGATCTTCGCCCGGGTGGTAGAACCCTTCCGTCCTCCCATGAGCGATTACGTGATCAATGAGGAACAAATCAAAAAGGTGGATAAGGAACATACGGAATATGCCGCCAAGTACCTTAGCGAGATTATGAGTCAGGTCAATTACGGGAGCTGGGTCAAGGTTGAAACGGCCGTTCTCCATGGAAACCCGGCCGAAGCCCTGGCTGAATTCGCCAATAAAAGTCAGGCAGATATCATCGTCATCGCAACTCATGGACGTTCCGGAGTCAGCAAGTGGGTTTGGGGCGGGGTGGCGGACCGGGTCCTTCGATCCTCCTGCGTGCCCGTCCTCATGGTCCGCGCCCCGGGTTGTGTGCCGGGAATCTGAGCCCCGACGTGGAAGTCGGAATGGGGAATGCGGAATGAAATAGACAATCGGGGCTCCCCGCTTAAGCGGGATGCCCCGATCTTTTTTGGGAGTCGACCTTTCTTTCGATCCTCCGATTGTCAATTCTTATCTGTCCTTGACAAGCCCATCCAATTTTTATAGTTTTCTTACAACGAGCAGGAAACGCCGAACGCCGTTCCGATTTATTTTATACCCGTCTCCGGAAAATCTGCGCAATCGGCGTAATCTGCGGATTAACAGGTTCGAAGAGCGGGGGTCTTATGAATGTAGGTTCCCTCCTCAGGATGCAGGCAAACAAATTCCCCGACCGCACGGCCCTCATCTGCGAAAACCGAAGGGTTACTTACCGGGATTTCAACGGCCGGAGCAACCGAATGGCCAATGCCTTCCTTCGCCTCGGCCTGCGAAAAGGCGACCGAGTGGCGACGTTGCTCTTCAATTCCCTGGAGCTCGTCGAGGTCTTCATGGGTGCGGCGAAGGCCGGCGGAGTTTTTACGCCCATCAATTTTCGGCTGGCTGCCGAGGAAGTGACCTACCTGATCCATCACTCCGATGCCCCAATTTTTATCTTTGGAGAGGAGTTCTTTCCCCTGGTAGCTTCCCTCCTTCCTCAATTCTCCAAAGTGGAAAAATTCATCTCCGTGGGAAAGGCGCCCTTCTCCCGAGCCCTCGAATACGAGACTCTCCAGCGGGAATCCGGGGATGAGGAGCCGAACATCCTCATCGGCGAGGAAGACGAATGCCAGATGCTCTACACGTCAGGGACAACGGGGCGACCCAAGGGAGCCGTCCTCACCCATGGGAATGTCCTTTGGAACCTGGTGAACACCCTTCTCGCCAGGGAAGATAAGGAAGGAGAGATTGCCCTGGTCACCGGTCCTTTGTACCATGCCGCCGCCCTCAACAACCATTTCCTGATCCGGCTGGCGCTGGCGGGGACGAGTTTTCTGATGAAACATTTTGAACCCCGGAGATTCATGGAAATCATCGAAAGAGAAAAGGTCAATGTGATCTCGGGGGCCCCCGCCATGTTTCATCTCCTTCTCAATCTGCCGGACTTGGAAAAATACGATACCCGCTCCGTCACCCGCTGCACCCTGGGATCCTCGACCCTTCCTGATGAAACCAAGAAGAGGCTGCTGAAGCTTTTTCCCAATGCGGGCGGAATCTATGACGTCTACGGGGCCACGGAGGCCTCCCCCACCTTAACCGTGTTGAAGGCCGCTGATTCCTTCAGGAAGACCGCCTGCGTCGGGCCGGCGGTTCCATTCCTGGAAGTGAGAATCGTGGACAACCAGGACCGGGCGGTTCCGCGCGGTGAAACCGGTGAAATCATCTGCCGCGGCCCGAATGTCATGAAAGGATATTACAAAGACCCCCAGGGAACCTCTGAGGTCCTGAAAAGTGGCTGGCTGCACACCGGGGATATCGGCCGCATGGACGAGGAAGGTTTCGTTTACATCGTTGACCGGAAAAAAGACATGATCATCAGCGGGGGGGAAAACATTTATCCCCGGGAGATCGAAGAAATCCTTTACCGCCACCCCAAGATCCGGGAGGCGGCAGTGATGGGTACGCCCGATCCCCTCTGGGGGGAATCGGTGAAAGCCTTTGTGGTTTTAAAGGACGGGGTGTCGATGTCCGAGGAAGAAGTGATCGAATACTGTAAGGCCCACCTTGCTAGCTACAAGAAACCCAAGCAAGTCCAGTTCCTCGACTCCCTGCCCCGGAATCCCTCGGGGAAAGTCCTGAAAAACCTCTTAAGAGGGCGGCAGAGTTGAACGAACGGGAAAAGAACGGCAAGAGGCAAGAATTGCGGGGCGGGAATCCGACCGATCCGTCGGATCAGTCGGACAAGAAAAATCAAAGAAAGGACCACCCAGATGAAAAGGGCCTTCTTGTTGGTTGTTTTGCTCTCTTTTTTATCCTGTTCGCTTTTGGCCTTCTCCAAGGCGCAGGAAAAAGGACGGGACCCGCGGGTCGAGCCTGCCCTGCAGGAAGCCCGGCAGATGGCCGATGGGCTGGCGGAAAAAATCCGGGGAATTCTTTTCCAGGAGCTGGAGAAGGGAAGTTTTCCGGGGGCGGTGAAGGCCTGTTCGGAAGTGGCCCAGGACATAACCCGCCAGTTTAACACCCGGCCCGGCCATTTTGTCCGCCGGGTGAGTCTGAAAAACCGGAGCCCCTGGAATGCCCCCGATGGATACGAAGCCAAAAAGCTGGAAGAGTTCGACCGGCTGCAGGCGGAAAAAAAACTGCCGAAGGAGCTCTACGAAGTTCAGAAAGAAGGGGGAAAGGATACCCTGCGCTACCTGAAACCCCTGGTCGCTCTCCCCCTCTGCATAACCTGCCACGGCCCCAAGGAAAAAATACCCGAACCGGTTCAAGCCATTCTCAAAGAAAAATACCCGGAGGATAGAGCAACCGGTTATCGGGCGGGCGATGTGCGCGGGGCCATCACCGTGAAGATCGACCTACCGTAGCCGGATCGGCCCGATCGGTCGAATCCGACCGGTCCGGGGGATCAAAAAGCGGGCCCCTTCTTATCCCATGCGATTGGGAAGCCACATCCCGATCCCCGGGAAGAACATCACCAATATGAGGACCACCGCTTCGCAGATGACCCAGGGCCAGACCGAGGCGTAGATCTCTCCCATGGTGCAGTCTGCGGGCGCGATGGCCCGCATGTAGAAAAGATTAAAGCCGAAAGGCGGGGTGATGTAAGCCATTCCGCAGTTGAGGATGAAAAGAATCCCGAACCAGGTAGGATCGTAGCCCAGGTTGGTTACGATGGGAAGGAAAACCGGCGAGCAGATCATGCACATCCCCACCGGGTCGATGAACATGCCCAGGATGAAAAAGATGAATTGCATAATCCC
Organism: Syntrophaceae bacterium; assembly: GCA_013388675.1. Lineage (GTDB taxonomy): Bacteria > Desulfobacterota > SM23-61 > SM23-61 > SM23-61 > SM23-61. The sequence continues at coordinate 14,290 of JACAEW010000081.1, forward strand.
GATCATCATCAGGGGAGGAATGGCCAGGTCCTTGACCAGCGAGAGGATGAAGTCCGAAGCGCCCCCGGCGGTATAGATGGAAGCGAAGCTCTTGGCCCCGATGACGATCCACATGGCCATGCAGGTAATATTCAGGGTCCGCAGCGCCGCCGCCTTCAGGCTCTTCCAGGCAAGCCTTCGGTTGATCAGGCTGCAGAGGATGGCTCCGGAAGCCCCGATGGCCGAAGCCTCCGTGGGCGTGCAAATCCCGCTGTAGATCACCCCCAGGACCAGAACGATAAAGAGAAAAGGGAAGATCACATTTTTCAAAGAAGCGATTTTTTCCCTCCAATCGGCCCTTTCGTCCTCGGGTATGGGAGGTCCATATCTGGGGTTGCGGATGCAGCGGACGGTGCAAAAAAGGATCATGACCCCCGCGATGAGGATTCCCGGGACAAACCCGCCCATGAATAACTTTCCTACGGAAGTCCCGGTAATAGACCCATAAAGGATGGCGATTACGCTCGGCGGAATGATGATCCCCAGGGCCCCTCCACACATGATGCCCCCCACCACCATCTTTAGGTCAATACCCCTTTTTAGCATGGCCGGCATGGCGATGAGGCCCATGGTCACGGTGGCCACCCCGCTGATCCCGGACATGGCCGCAAAGATGGCGCAGATGACGATGGTCCCGGTGAGAAGGCCACCCGGCAGGCCCCCGAACCAGCGGTACATGGTTTCGAAAAGGTCCTCGGCGATCCCGGACCCTTCCAGAACGACGGCCATGAGGATGAACAAGGGGACCGAGACCAGAATAAAATTGGTTGATTCTCCATAGGCATGGGAAGCCATCATGAGCAGTCCCGGAGGCCCCCAGAGGAAAAGGGTAAAGAGAAGAGCCAATCCACCCAGGGTAAATGCAATGGGCAAACCCAGGAGAAGGAAAACAACAAGGGATCCGAAGAGGAAAACCGTCACCCACGCGGGGTCCATCGACATTCTCCTTTTTTCAAACCGCTAAATCCTTTCCCCCTAACCCTTTTTCTTCTCGAATAACCCGCCCTCACCAAGAACCAGTCTGCTGGGCAAATCGTCCTTGTCCTTCCAGGCGATGCGAAAATTTCGCACCCACCGGGCCAGGGCCTGAAGCCCCACCAGCAATCCCCCGATGGGAACCAGGACCTGGCTGGGCCAGAGGGGAGGGGCCCAGGCACTGGTGCTCACCCGTCCCTCGTAGATCGACTCCCAGGCCACCGAACCACCCAGCCAGACCAATAAGAAACAAAAGGCCAGGATGAAGGTGGAAGTGAAGAGGTCCACGGTCGCTTTGGTCCGCCCCGTCCATCTCTGGTAAAAGAAATCGACTTTGACGTGCCCCCCGTGAAGGAAGGAATACCCTCCCCCCAAAAAAGTTATGTATGCCAGAAGGATGCAGCTCACCTCCAACCCCCAGATCGTGGGCCGGGAGAAAAAGTACCGGAGCGCCACGTCGTAGACCACGACCCCGGTCAGCGCCAAGGACAGCAGGGAAAAGGTCTTGCCGCACCATTCGTTCAGGGAGTCGATTCCGTCGAGCAATCGGCGAAGTGTTTCCATACATCCACCCCTATGCGGAAACCAAATGAGGGACCTCCCGGGGTCCCCCTCAGACCCGTCACTTTTTCCCGAACTCCTTGGCGATCTTGGTCAACTGGGCGCAGTAGGGACTTTTCTTCTCCCATTCCTCCCAGAGGGGCATGACCGCCTGTTGGAATCTGGCGAATTCCGCATCCGAAAGCCAGGTGGACTCGGCCCCGTATTGCTTCTTGCCTTCCTCGATGGCTATTTTCTCCAGGGCCGGCCCGGATTCATAGTAGGTATATTTCGAAACTTTGGCGGTTTCTTCCAGCAGGATGTCCTGGTATTCCTTGGGAAGCTGCTTCCAGGCGTTCAGGTTGACCAGGAAATTGATGTTGGCCGCCGCGTAAACGGGCGGCCAGGATTGGTGCTTGGCCACTTCGAACAT
>JACAEW010000219.1 GCA_013388675.1 Syntrophaceae bacterium
GGGTGGGAGGGGGACTGGGAACGGATTCCTGAACTTTTTCCTTCTGGGGAGCAATGGGCTCCTTTTCCATTGGTAGAGGGGGAGGGTAGGCTTTTGGGGACCCGGAGAATAGAGATAATTGACGAACCCTGCATCGTTCGAAATACTCTTGAGCCTCCTTCCTTTGGGCCTTGGAAAGGCGCCATTCGTCTGTGCTCGGGGCCTCCAGCAATTTCTGCAGGACTTTCTGGGCAAGGTCCAGATCTTTCCGCTGGAAGGCGAGTCTTCCCAGGAGCCAATGAGCGGGGCCCCCCCGAAGAATATTCCCCTTCCAACACTGGCGCAGCAAGTGGTATAGGTTGGGGTCATCCCCCAGGATTCGGGCACAGGACAAGGCGAGATTCATCAGGGGGGGATGGACCGGGTCCAATGCCAGCCCCTTCAGGGCCCAGTCCAAGGCGCTCCGGGAATCCTTCTGGGCGAAGGCCTCTTCTGCCAACCAGGAAAATTCTTCGACCTTTTCCCAGCGGACCCGGCGCTGCTGCCTTTGACGGAAAGCCTTGCGTTTCTCTTCCCGTTCTTTTTTCCTTTTCTCCCGTCGGTCCGGTTTGCTCATCTTCGCTCGCAGCGTGGAAAGGCTCCATTTTCATTTGAAACGAATTTTACTCCCATGCCCGGCGAGGAACAAGGGGCAAAAGGGGAAGGCAAAGAGGATTCAAGTCCACGTCATTTCCATCCCTCCTTGTTGCCCCCAACCGAATCCTCTAGCCTTCCACCGGTCTTCTATCCATGCATCTTCTTCTCAAATAAGCGTACGGCCAGGAAAAAGGCGATGATTGCGGAAGCCAGAAGCTCGCCGATATAGACGGGGTCGATCTTGCCGGTGAGAAGGGCCTCCCGGGCTCCGTCGAAGAGGGCTGTGGTGGGAAGAGCCTTGATATAGGGGAGGACGCTTTCTGGGTAAGTGGAGAGGGGGAAGAAGAGGCCGGCCAGGAAAATGAAGGGCATGACCACTACCGCTTCCAGGCGGCCCAGGTTCTCGGGCTTGTCGATCAGGGTTCCCGCCAAGGAGCCCAAACAGGAAAACATGATGCAGCCGATAAAAATAAAAAGGACGTACCCCAGGAGAAAAACGGGATTGACCTGGAACCCGGTGAGGAGTAAGAGACAGATTCCCACGGCAAGGCCTTTCAGGAACCCCGAGGTGAACCCGGAGATGATCTTGCCTACGATGATGTCGGTGACCGAAATGGGGTTCACCCGGTACTCTTCGATGGTCTTCTGCACCACCCGGTGGAACCACATTCCCCAGGAGCCGTCGTCAAAGGCGCCGAGGATGGCGGTCATGGAGATCAGGCCGGGAACCACAAACAAGGCATAAGAAATCCCGTCGATGTCCTGGATGTATTCCTTGAGGCCCAGCCCGAAGGTGAGAAAAAAGGTCAGGGGAAAGGCCAGGACCGTGGCCGCTTCCGAGGAAACGTTCCGGCGCAGGACCCTCATGTCCCTCTGCCAGATACAAACCGCACCGTGCATCACTGCCGTAATCTCCTTCCGGTCAGTTTTAGAAAGACATCTTCGAGAGAGGGCTGGCGGGAGCTGATCCTTTTCAGGTCGCGGGGATCGATCTTTTCCACCAGGGCCCCCAGGCTGCCCTCTTTTTTCAAGCAAACCTCGATTTGGCCGTCCTGGAGAGAAGCACAGTCAAGGAACGGAAGGCTCTGAAAGGCCCGAAGGTACTCCTCGGCCCGGCGGTGGACCTCGATTTCGTAAAACCAGGAACTTTCGGCCATGTCCTTAAGCTGGGCGGATGTGCCGGAAGCGATGGGAGAGCCGTTGTCGATGATGGTGATCCGGTCGCACAGAAAATCCGCCTCTTCCATGTTGTGGGTAGTGAGGAATAGGGTCCGCTCCCCTTTCAAGGATAGAAAGTAGTCCCAGATCAGCCGCTTGGCCTGAGGGTCCAGCCCCGTGGTCGGCTCATCCAAGAACAAAATGCGGGGGTCATGAACCAGCGCCCTGGCAACCACCAGGCGCCTCTGCATGCCGCCCGAAAGCTTGGGGGGGAAATCGTTTTGTCGATCCGCGAGGTTGAGCAAAGAGAGGAGTTCGTCGATCCTCCGGTTGTAATCCGAAGGATTCATGCGGTGCATCTTGGCGTGGAGGGCCAGATTCTCCCGGGTGGTAAGATATCGGTCCAGGTTGTTTTCCTGGGGGACGACCCCGATCAGACTGCGGACCCGGGCTCCCTCCCGGACCACGTCATGTCCCCCGACCGACGCGGTTCCCCGGGTGGGTTTCAAAAGGGTCGTCAGGATGCTGACCAGGGTGGTCTTCCCCGCTCCGTTGGGGCCGAGGAGGCCGAAGACCGTGCCGCGGGGAACGGCGAGGGAAAAATCCTGTACCGCCACGAGCTTGCCGTAAGCTTTGCTGACGCGGTTGATCTCGATTTCGTTCTGCATGGGTGAGAGAGTCGGAAGAAAGGGCACCCGCCGGGTCGCCCCTGCAACCTTACAGCGGTCGGGGCAGATTCATGAATCCCCCCCGCGTACCTTTTACAGTATACTGTCAGATTAACAAATCAAACCCTCTCCCGCAAGGAGGGAAGAGGGGCGGTTAAAAAACTCTTTCATTTTTCTTTTTCCCTTTGATAATATCCTTTCTGAAAGGGCTTCATACCCCGGCCGAAGGAATCATGGGAGGGATGGGAGGAGAACATGGCAGACGTGAAACAGATGTATAAAACGGTGATGGAAGATCATTTTCCCGACCGGATGACCATCCAGTTTGGAAACCAGGTCCTGGTGTACCGGAAGCGGACCTGGAAGATTCCAGATGAGGGCACGGGGGAGTTGATCGAAAAGGGCCTGCGGTATGGGGAGAACCCCGGACAGGAAGCGGCGTTGTATGAACTCGTGACCGGGAACCTGGTCCTGGGGGAATGCGAGTTCATTCAGTCGGGCAAGGGCCTGGTCAGCGCCATTTCGGAAGAAGACATGATCCAGTCCGGAAAACACCCGGGGAAGATCAACCTCACCGACGTGGACAATGCCCTGAATATCCTGAAATACCTGATGGACCGTCCGGCCGCGGCCATCATGAAGCACAACAACCCCAGCGGGGTCGCTTACGGGGCCACCCTGGGGGACGCCTACGACAAGGCCAACATGGCCGACCGCATCGCGGCCTTCGGCGGGGCTTTGGTGGTCAATCGTCCCCTGGACCGGGCAACGGCGGAGATGATCGGCGAAAATTACCTGGAGGTCGTTGCGGCTCCGGAGTATGAGGAGGGAACGGTGGAAATCCTGAAAAGGCGCAAGAACCTGCGAATCATCCGCGTTCCCCGGATGGACCGTTTGGCCGAATACCGGAATGCGCGGTTTGTGGACTTTAAATCCCTGATCGATGGGGGAATTGTGGTCCAGCAGTCGTCCCTCAACGCGATTCGCACGAAAAAAGACTTCCAGAAAGCCACGGCCACCTACAAAGGAAAAACCTACGTCATCGAGCGGGAACCGACGGAAGAGGAGTATGCGGACATGATTTTCGGCTGGGCGGTGGAACAGGGGGTCTCTTCCAATTCGGTCCTGTACGTGAAGAAAGGGGTGACCGTGGGGATCGGAACGGGTGAGCAGGACCGGGTGGGGGTGGCGGAAATCGCCGCTTACAAAGCCTACACAAAATTTGCCGACGCTATCTGCTTTCAAAGATACGGGATTCCTTACAAGACCCTGGAAATGGAGATCGAACAGGGAAGACGTGACCCCGCGGCTAAAAAAGAGATCGACCACCAGACCCAGGAAGCCCGTGGGGGAATCAAGGGGTCGGTCATGATCTCCGACGCCTTCTTCCCCTTCCGGGACGGGGTGGACGTGGGAATCAAAGAGGGGGTGACCGCCGTCGTGCACCCCGGGGGGTCGGACCGGGACTTTGAATCCATTCAGGCGTGCAACGAGGCCAGGCCGAAAGTGACGATGGTCTTTACGGGGCAGAGGGCCTTTAAGCATTAAACTCGGAATTCGGAGTGCGGAATGCGGGAAAAAAACACAAATGGGAAATAGATGATTATCAATCGACGACTTTGTTCGAAAAGTACGTGATTCATCGCCCGGGCGTTCAACAAAAGAAAGCTTGAAATGGGGCCAGAAATCTTGTTTGGTCAACCCCTCTCTGAAATCCCCCCCCAACCCCCCCTTTGATAAAGGGGGGCAGGGGGGATTTCCGGCAGGACCGGGGTCTTAAGGAAAATCCCGGCTGCGGGGCGAGACTCCGGCCATTGACGAATGACTCCCTAAAATTCATGGATCACGTACTTTTCGAA
>JACAEW010000159.1 GCA_013388675.1 Syntrophaceae bacterium
CCCTTTCATTCTCATCCTGGGAGAAGCTTTTCCCAAGGCCCTTTTTCAGCAGAAGGCCGATTCCTGGGTTACCAAGATCGTTCCCGCAGTTTGGGTGTTTTCGATTCTTCTGTACCCTTTCGTATGGTTCATGTCCAAGGCCACCCTGACCATTTCGCGATTTCTAAGGCAGGAAGGGGAAGTCCGGCCCACGGTAACCCGCGAAGAGCTCCAGTTGCTTCTTCGGGAGGAAGGGAGCCGCGGCGATATCAACCCCCTGGAACAAGCCATGATCCGCCGGATCTTCCGTTTCCCCGCGACCAAAGTCAGGGAGGCCATGATTCCCCTGGTGGAGGTGGTCGCCCTGGAAGAAAGCTGTTCCGTGGAGGAGGCCATCGCCTCGGTGCGCCGGGAGAACTATTCCCGGTATCCGGTCTATCGCCGCCGGGTGGACAATATCGTGGGAATTCTGTATAGTCTGGATCTCCTCGGAGCCGAAGGGGAGGGACAAAAGATCCAGCCCTATATCCGCCCCATCTCCTTTTTTCCGGAAACCAAACCGGTCGATGAACTTCTCGTAGAGATGCAGAAGAACCAGGAGACCTTGGCCGCGGTGGTGGACGAATATGGCGGGACCGTGGGAATCGTGACCGTGGAGGACATCCTGGAGGAAGTGGTCGGGGAGATCGAAGACGAGTATGATCTCAACCAGCCCCTGTACCGCAGGATGGGACCCCGCAAGCTGTGGATCAACGCCCGCATGGAGGTGGACCAAATCAATGAGACCCTGAAACTCGGCCTTCCCAAGGGCGATTACGAGACTTTGGGAGGTTTCGTTCTGGAGCGTCTGGGGAGAGTTCCCCTGACCGGGGAGGTTTTCCGGTACAAAAAGATGCTCTTCGAAATCTTGAAATCCAACGAAAAGTCGGTCCAGGAAGTGATGGTGACGCTTAAGGAATAGGCGGCTTTCTTTCGCCCGAACCTTGCTTTTTTCCCATTTTTGGTTCCGCCAATTGAAGAAATCAGGCGCGATGGGTCGAGGGCCCGATGAACGTCGTTAACCTAAAGAAATTATTGCAGAGGATTCAAGCCGGAAGGGTCTCCGTGGAAAAAGGCCTGGAGGAGCTCAAACATCTGCCCTATGAGCAGATCGATTGCGCCACCATCGATCATCACCGCCATTTGCGCCAGGGGGCTCCCGAGACCATCTTCGGCGCCGGAAAGACAGCCGCCCAGGTCTTATCCATCATGAAAAAGATGAAGGAGAAGGGAAACAACATCCTGGTTACCCGTCTTGAACGGGAGAAGGTGCCGCCCCTTCGGCGGGCCTTCCCCAAAGCCCGGTATTATCCTTCATCCCGGGTTTTGACGCTCATCAACCATCCCGTCGAGATGAGGGGAAGGGGGACCATCCTGGTGGTCTGTGCCGGCACTTCGGATATCCCCGTAGCGGAAGAGGCCATCCTGACCGCCCGCATGCTGGGAAACCGGGTGGAACATCTCTACGACGTGGGGGTGGCGGGAATCCATCGGCTTATGAGCCAGAGGGAGCGCCTCATGGCCGCCAGCGTCCTCATCGTCATCGCCGGGATGGAGGGGGCTTTACCCAGCGTGGTGGCCGGGCTGGTGAACCGCCCGGTCATCGCCGTTCCCACCAGCGTTGGGTACGGGTCTCACTTCGGGGGCATCACCGCCCTTCTGGCCATGCTCAATTCTTGCGCTTCGGGGGTGACGGTGGTCAACATCGACAACGGCTACGGCGCGGCCTTTGCGGCGAGCCAGATTAACAGATTGTAAAAACGCTCAACCTTCAGTTTAAAAAAGGCTGTAGGGGCGCAGGGAATGCACCCTTGCGCAAACAGGGGGAATTGGAAAGAAGCGATGAAAATTCTCTACTTTGACTGCTTCTCGGGGATCAGCGGGGACATGACTCTTGCCGCCCTCCTTGACCTGGGTCTTCCCCGATCGCTCCTGATAGAAGAGCTCAAAAAGCTCGGCCTGGAAAATTATTCTTTGGAAGTTTCTGCCGGGAACCGGAACGGGATTGCGGCACTGAGCCTGGAGGTTCGGGTTGGGCCGCACGAAGAACCTCACCGCCATTTCTCCGACATCCAGGCGATGATCGAGAAAAGCTCGTTGGCACCCGGAATCAAAGAGACCAGTTTAGCCATTTTCCGGCGGTTGGCGGAGGCGGAAGCCAGGGTCCACCGGAAAAAAGTAGAAGAGGTTCATTTTCATGAGGTGGGGGCCATCGATTCCATCGTGGATATTGTGGGGACGGCCATCGGCATCCATTATTTTCGACCGGACCGGGTCTTCGCCTCCGAATTGCCCATGGGAAGGGGATTTGTCCAGTGCCAGCACGGGCGGCTTCCCCTGCCGGCCCCGGCCACGCTGGAAATCTTGAAGGGCTATCCGACCAAGAGCGTGGAAGTGGAAGGAGAGCTGGTGACCCCCACCGGAGCGGCGATCGTGGCCGCCCTGAGCTCTCCCTTGTCTTCCTTTCCGGCTCTGGCGATCGAAAAGATCGGTTACGGAATGGGAAAAAAGGAGTTTCCCGACCGGCCGAACCTTCTTCGGCTGGTGCTGGGAGAGTCTTCCGATGCCTACCAAATGGACCGGGCGATCGTTCTGGAATCGAATATCGACGACATGAACCCGGAGTTCTATGAACACTTGATGGACCGTCTTTTTCAAAAGGGCGCTTTGGATGTCGCCCTGGCCCCCCTGCAAATGAAAAAAAACCGGCCCGGCACACTCCTGCGGGTGATAGCCGAGGAAAAGGACGCCGAAGCCCTGGCCGAATTAATTTTGCAGGAGTCCACAACGCTGGGGGTCCGGAGCTATCCGGTGAAACGGAAGAAGCTTCCCCGGGAGGTGCGGGAGGTGGAGACCCGCTACGGGAAAATCCGGGTGAAGGTGTCCGGAGGGGTCCGATTTCAACCGGAATACGACGATTGCCGCCGCATCGCCCTCGAAAAGGGAGTTCCCATCCAGGAAGTGTACTGGGAAGCGATGAAGGAAAGGAAAGAAGGATTGGGTTAGGATGAATCGATGAATTTCGATTGGGAACGGGTTCAGGAAGAAGCCGTAGAGAAGCTGAGCCGGTACCTGCAGGCCGATACGAGCAACCCGCCGGGGAAAGAGATGGCCGGCGCCAGAGTTCTCCAACGGTTTTTAGAAAAAGAAGGGCTTGCAACGACGCTGCTGGAATCCCAGCCGGAGCGGGGGAATCTGGTCTGCAGGATGAAAGGGAAAGACGGCCTTGCCCCGCTCATCCTTCTTCACCACATCGACGTCGTGCCTGTCGAAGCGGATCAATGGGAACATCCTCCTTACTCGGGGGCCGTTCTGGATGGGGAAATCTGGGGGCGGGGCGCCCAGGACTGCAAGTCCCTGGGAATCGTCGAGCTCATGGCTTTTCTGCTCCTAAAGAGGGAGGGATTTCAACCCAATCGGGATATTGTTTACCTGGCTACGGCCGATGAAGAGGCCGGCGGAAAGTGGGGAGTCGGGTGGCTCTTGGAGAATCATCCCCAGTTCCTGAGGGCGGAATATGTCATCAACGAAGGCGGGGGAGTGGGCATGATCGTGGGTCCCAAACATATCTACACCTGTCAGACCGCCGAAAAGGGAATCTGCTGGTTGAAATTGACCTTCAAGGGGAAACCCGGCCACGGGTCCGTTCCCCACGGCGACAACTGCGTAGTGAAAATGGCCAAGGCCATCGAGAGAATTTCAGCTTACCGCTCCCCTCTCCGCCGGAACCGAACGACCGAACGGTTCATTAAGGGGATCGCGGAAGAGCAGGCTTTTCCCCGCTCCTGGTTTATCCGCCAGCTTTTGAACCCTCTTCTTTCCCAAAAGGTGGAGAAACGAATTCCCGATCCAGGGTTCAGGGGAATGGCTGGGGCCATATTGCGCAATACCTTTGTCCCTACCGTGGTCCAGGGGGGGCAGAAGACCAACGTCATTCCCAGCGAATGTTCCTGCCAGGTGGACTGCCGGATTCTGCCGGGAGTCACCCCGGAGGAGATCAAAGAAGAGGTCCACCATGTATTGTTTGGCCTGCGGGACTACGAAATCGAAGTCCTTCAGACCGCTCCGGCATCCGAATCCCCTGCGGAAAACCCCCTGTACCGGGCAATGGAAAAGGCGCTCAAGAGCCTGGACCCCAAGGCCAAAATGATCCCCACCATGCTCACGGGGGCGACCGATTCCAGGTATTTCCGGAACCGGGGAAGCGTGGCCTACGGGTTCCAGCCCATGATGCCCATGGACAAATTATCGGAGTACCTGAGCAGGGTCCACGGCCATAACGAAAGAATCTCCGTCAAAGACCTGCTCTTCGGCACCCGGGTTCTTTACCAGGTCCTAAAAGATTTCTGTGGCTGACCGGAAACGGGAAAGCAGCAATCCTTCTTATCGGGTATCAAGAATTCAGCATCCCGTTTTGTTTTCTGAACGATAGCCGGCAACCAATGAACAGCGAAAGGGCATAGCCGATGGATTTCCTCAAAAGCTATCAGGTTCGTTTTCCCAGGGGTGTGCATTTCGGATTGGGAGTCTCGGAAAAGGCAGGAGAAATCGCCAAGGCTTACGAGGCCCAAAAAGTTCTCCTCGTGACCGACCGCGTTTTGGGGGCGGCGGGAATCATCGAAAAAATCTGTCAGAACATTTCCCGGGAAGGGGTGCGCCCGGTGTTGTATGACGGAGTCGTAACCGAGCCCACGACCCAGCAGGTTCAAGAAGGGTTGGAGGTTTATAAAAAAGAAGGTTGCGACGTGATCGTTGCCCTGGGCGGGGGGAGTTGCCTGGATGCGGCCAAGGGGATTGCCGTTTTAGCTACGAATGGGGGGCGACTCCAGGATTATGAGGGACGGGGAAAGATCAAAAAGCCCAAAGCCCCCCTGATTGCCATTCCCACGACCGCCGGCACGGGATCGGAAGTGAGCTGGGGTGCGGTGATTACGGATACGGAGCGGAAAGTCAAATTCATTGTCCATAGCCCGCTGAACATCCCGGAGGAAGCCATCGAAGACCCTTTACTGACGCTATCCATGCCCCCGGGCATCACCGCCTCCAGCGGAATGGATGCCCTGACCCATGCCATCGAGGGCTTTATCTCCATGCGGGAGGCCAACCAGGGCTACGGGTCTCCCCCCTTGATCCAATACTTCGCCCTCCCGGCGATTGAATTGATCGCCCAGAGCCTACGGCAGGCCTGGGCCAATGGAAAAGACATCCAGGCGCGGAGTAATATGCTTTTGGGACAGTTGCTTGCCGGATTCACTTTTGCCAACAACGGGACGGCTCTGGCCCACGGAATGGCCAGGCCTCTGGGGGCCTATTTCCATGTGCCCCACGGATTGGCCAACGCCATCTGCCTTTCCCGGGTCATGGAATTCACCTGGGTGGCAACCCCAGAGAAATTTGCCCTCATTGCCAAAGCCATGGGAGAAGAGGTGAGAGGCCTTTCTGATGTGCAGGCCGCTCACAAAGCCGTAGAGGCCGTGAGAAAGCTGTGTCAGGATATCCAAATTCCCAAGTTGAGCAGCCTGGGAATCCAACGGGAGGATTATCAGCGGGTTCTGGTTCAGATGGCCAGGGACGGCCTGGCCTCCGGAACCCCCCAAGTCAATCCCCGGGTCCCCACGGAAAAAGAGATTGTCGAACTTTTCAACTTGGTATACGATGAATAAAAGAGATGGGCCATGGGGCCATTTGGCCGGGATCAACTTGGATTATGGCTCATAATAATTTGGCGGAAAGCTGACCGCTGTTGCAGTAAACTGAAACCGTCTTTAAGGGCATAATCCGCAATCCGAAATCGGCAACTCCAAATTTGGTGTGGGGGCATAGCTCAGCTGGGAGAGCACAACGTTCGCAACGTTGGGGTCGAGGGTTCGAATCCCTTTGCCTCCACCAAAATAACCGCATTGCCCAAAATTACCGCCTCATGCTTTCTGGCCGAGCTTTCCCCCCTTATTTGAAATAGCTATTTAAATATTCTCCATCCGCGGAAAGACCATAACGAAATAGGTCCTATTTCTAATGGTCACTCTGTTGAGGTGCGAAGGTCCATTCCGGGTCCCCAAGAAAAGGTGCTTCAGCGAATAATAGGTAAAATGGAATGGACTCGTTAGTATTCAGGGTACTGCTCCGGACTAGCGCCCTTCCTTTCCACGATTTGCGGATTTTGGGGATGCGGTTTATCCTGGCGTATTTCTTCCAGGGTTACGCGAAAACGCCATTCATCGCCGTAATCGAAGAGATAGAGAAAAGTCTGCCCCTGGGTCAAGCCAAGTTCTCCGATGCTTACCTCATCCACATACGGGCCTTCGTCCTCGTAGGGTGAGGTGAATTTTTCGTCCGACCAGGGAACGCCGTCCATGAAAAAAGAGTAAAGATGATCGGAGTCAAATTTATAAGCGAATTGAATCGCATGGTGTAAATCCAGAAGGGTGTGACCTGAAGATAACTCTATCTTTCTCCAAAGGTTATCGGAAAGGGACACTCGAAAAAGATAAACTCCTTCCACATTTTGGGTTACGGTCCAAAAGCCGAAAAGGGCGAAGTAGACCCAAAGGTAGCCGAGGGATTCTGGGCGGCCAAGGAGGTCCGCCGCCCGTATCGGTGCATGGGGAGTTTTTCCTGCGATTATTTCCAAAAGGCCTTCTACGTGCAAGATAGCCAATCCCCTGAATATCGAGGATTCGATTTGACTCCATTTGATGTCAACCCAAAGAGTCTCGAGGAGAAAAAAATATTTTTCGGTAGCCTTCAGCTTGAGGAAATCCTCCGCCCGGGTTGAAACCTGTAAAACGATTTTATTCCCCTTTCCTGAATGCCTTTGCACCAACCTCCCGGCCTGGGACAGGTGAAAAAAAAGGTGGAGCTCAGGATGAAACTCCTGCCCGGTCCGCACGGTTATGCCGTCACGGGGATGGACCATCCGTCGGTTCATTTCGAAAAGGGCTTTGCCGCCAAGGTAGCCTTTGGGAGTCAAATAGGGTTTGCTGGTTGCGATATAGTCCAGGAAGGATAGAAAATCACGAACCAGCGAAGTCGGTTCCGTTTCCGTGATCAAGAATCTCGATGCCCTCATCTCCCGTTTCTCCCTTTTCCATTATGGGGTTATTCTGCATCGATGGCAGAGCGGTATTTTTTGTCGATTCCTAAGTCCTGTCGACCAATTCCAAGTACACATTATCCGGACCGAGGCAGAAGGCGATCTTCGCCCCGGAAACAGACCGGGTGAGCTCTACGGGAAAGCTGTAACCGCTACCCTTCAGCCGGCGGACCAGGTCCTGGATGTTTTCCACTGCGATTCCCAGGTGGTCAATGCTCGCATTTTCCGGTTTCGGGTTCTCCACCGCCGGAGGAAGATGGAGGATGGAAAGGTTTGATTTCTCCCCGAGGGCCAGGACAGTGATCTTTCTCCCCAAATTTGCAAACTCTTTGACCACCTTGGCCCCGAAGAAGGTCTCGAAGAAATCGATCGTTCTCGCGGGATTGCTGGCTCGGATATGAACGTGTTCAATGTGGGCCATCTGGTTCTCCCTGAAATTTAATTTTTTCCTGATGGGTTCCAGCATAATCCATTTTAGGCCGCAGGTAAAGGGAGACCCTTCTTTTCCGGCTTTCCTTCGATGAAATCCCCTCTTGGCAGAAAGCGACGAGTTTGTTAAGGTAAAAGCAACGGGGGATCATCTATAACCTGGAGGGCATTATGAAGGTCCTGGGCATCTTTGGGAGTCCACGCAAGGGGGGGAACACGGAAACTCTGCTCAAAGAATTCCTGCGGGGTTGCAAGGAGGGGGGCGCTGAGGTGGAAGAGATTTTCCTGCGGGACCTCAAAATCACTCCCTGCCTGGAAATCTACGCGTGTAAAAAGGATGGCCGGTGCCCCCTCCAGGATGACATGCAAGCGCTCTACCCGAAATTGGCCGAGACCGATGTTCTGGCGGTGGCCTCGCCGATCTTTTTTTATTCGGTCAGCGCCCATTTGAAAGCCATGATCGATCGTTGCCAGGCCTTATGGGCCAAGAAGTACCTGCTCAATCAACCCATTGCCCCCGGAAGGCCCGGGCGGAAAGGGGTTTTCCTGGCGGTGGGAGGTTCCAGGGGGAGCAAGACCTTTGACGGGGTCCTGCTGACCATGAAATACTTCTTCGACGCCTTGGACGTTTCTTTCCATCGGTCTCTTCTTTACAAAGAGGTGGACGGCAAAGGCGAAATCCTGCAACACCCCACCGCCATGGCCGAGGCGCACGCTCTGGGAAAAGAAATCGCCAAGGGAATTTAGGAGCGCGGAAACCGGAGTGAAACGGAAAAAGAGAAGTTCATTGCTCCTCACGGAAAAACCCAACCCTCTTTCCCGGTGTATCGATTCAGCCTCGTCCCTGGAAATCGTCCGCATCATGAACCGGGAGGACAAAAAAATTGCCGGTGCCGTTTACCGCCAGCGGATTCCGATTGCCAAAGCGATTGACCTGGGAGTGGAAGCCCTTACCGGGGGGGGCAGGCTTTTTTACGTAGGGGCCGGAACCAGTGGACGGCTGGGGGTTTTGGATGCGGCGGAGTGCCCACCCACCTTTGGAGTCCCCCCGAGTCTGGTGCAGGGAATCATCGCCGGGGGAAAAAGGGCTCTATGGCGCTCCGCGGAAGGAGCCGAGGACGACCCATTGGCCGGCGCCCTGGCCCTGCGTCAAGCCGGGATTGGCCGGCGGGATGTGGTGTGCGGCATAAGCGCATCGGGCCAGACCCCCTTCGTGAAAGGTGCCTTGGCGGAGGCGAAAAAATGCGGGGCCCATCGAATCCTCATCGCCTGTACACCCCATCCAAAAATCTCTCCCCTGGCCGAAGTGGTCATTCAACCGAACCCCGGGCCGGAGGTCATCGCCGGTTCCACCCGGTTGAAGGCCGGCACAGCCACCAAGATGGTCTTGAATATGATTTCCACCGGAATCATGATCCGAACGGGAAGGGTCTATAAAAACCTGATGGTGGACGGGAAAGGGTCATCCCGGAAATTGGCGGACCGCGCCGAAAGGATAATCATGGACGTTTTGCGCTGCTCCCGCGGCAAGGCCCGGGCGCTCCTGCGCGAGGCCGGTCACCGGCCGAAGGTGGCCATGATCATGGGGGCCAGAGGAATCAGCGCGCAGGAGGCGCAACATGCGCTGGAGGAAAAGAAGGGATTTCTGGGAGAGGTCCTTTGAGGCGCCTCTGGCCCATCCGGGAAAAAAAGACCCGCATAGGCCTGGGCCTCATGTCCGGGACCTCGGCGGACGGGATCGATGCCGTCCTCGCGGAGATTTCCGGGAAAGGCTGGAGAACCAAAGCCAGGATTCTGGGCTTCGAGACTTACCCCTTCTCTTCGGGAATGAAACGGCGCATTCTGAAGCTCGTTTCCGCCGATGCGGAGGAAATCTGCGAGATGAATTTCCTGATCGGAGAACTCCTGGCCGAAGCCGCGCTGAAGCTTATGCAGCGGGAGAGAATCTCCCCGCGAAAGGTGGACTTTATCGGTTCCCATGGGCAGACGGCCTATCATCTGAGCGGTCATCCCCGGCGGAGGAATTCAACCCTGCAGATCGGGGAAGGGGCGGTCCTGGCCGCTCGTACGGGGCTGGTTATAGTTTGTGATTTTCGCCCCGGCGATATTGCCGTCGGGGGCACCGGGGCGCCGCTGGTCCCCTTCGCGGATTTCCTCCTTTTCCGCAAGAAGGGAAAGACCCGGGCGCTGCTCAACTTGGGGGGAATCGCCAATGTGACGATCCTTCAGGGCACAATCGAACGGGTGATGGCCTTCGACACCGGTCCGGCGAACATGGTGATCGATGGTTTGGTCCGGCTTCAGAGCCGGGGAAAAAAGAAATGGGACGAAGCGGGCGACCTCGCAGGAAAGGGCCGGCTGAATGAGCGGCTGCTTGGGCATTTGATGCGTCATCCCTATCTCCGCCTGCCTCCCCCCAAATCGACGGGAAGGGAGGTGTTCGGGGAAGAATTCGCCAAGGACCTTTGGAAAAAAGCCAGCAGACTTTCCTTCGAAGACCTTTTGGCCACGGTTACTTTTTTTACGGCCGCTTCCGTTTACCTGGGTTTCGATCAATTTGTCTTTCCCCGATATCGAGTCGATGAAATTTATGTTTCCGGGGGGGGAGTGCGCAACCGGACGCTTCTGGGCTTCCTGAGGAAAATTTTCGCCCCCATTCCGATCGCCCCCTTAAACGCCCTGGGTGTCGATGGCGACGCCAAAGAAGCCCTGGCCTTTGCCCTCCTGGCGGATGCCACGCTTCAAGGCATGGCTTCCAACGTCCCGAGCGCCACGGGAGCGAAAAGGCCGGCGGTGTTGGGGAAAATTATCCTTTAAATGACTTCTGAACGATTTTCGGAGCATCCGTCAATCCTCCCTTGTCGACCTTCAACCGTCGATACCCAAAGCAAGGCAGTAGACGATGGAAAATGGCCAATAGAGACCTGAATCCGGACTTCCCATGAGGGACCTTTTCATGGAAAAAATTTTCTGGAAAGAAAAATTCATCGCTATCCAAGAAAGAAAATCCCTGGATGAATTCCGGGGGCGTGGGGAAAGCCTGGTGGTCATCTCTCCCCATCCCGATGATGATGTTTTGGGAGCGGGAGGGGTGATGATCGAGGCGGCGGAAAAGGGAAGGGCGGTTTTTTCCGTGACCGTGACGGATGGCCGGGGAAGCCCGCGGAAGGGTCGGGATATCTCCGATGAGGAAATGGTCGAATTCCGGGAAAAGGAATCGATGGCCGCATTGAAGGTTGTGGGGGCCATGGGCGGGTTTTATTTTCGGGTGAAGAGTTCCGACCTGGAGGGGGAGGGGGGCCAGGAGGTAGAACAGGGCCTGAAGGGACTTTTTGAATGGCTTACTCCAAGCGAGGTTTTTCTTCCCGCTCCCTACGAACGGCATAAAACCCACCAGCGGGTAACTGGGCTTTCGCTTGAAGCCCTGCGGTCAATGGCCGCCCCAAAACCTTCCCTCTTCGGATACAGCCTCTGGGGGTGGTTTTTTGGCGAAAAACAGCGTTTGGTCAGGGATATCAGCCCCTTCATCAGAAAAAAGGTGGAGGCCGTTCTCGCTCATGCAACGCAGATTGCCTACAAGAATTACCAGCAGGGGATCCTGGGACGCAACAACGCCGAGGCGATTTTCTGGGAAAGCCATGAAATCCAGAAAGCCTCTTTCGTAGAGACCTTTTTGAACATGACCGAGCTTTTAGAACGAAAAAACCTATCCCTCGATGATTTCATCCGGGAGGATGTGGAGAGTTTCATCCGGTCGTTCCTCTGAACCCGGGGCCTTCCTCGTCCCCCCCGGGCCTTGCTGAACGAAAGAGAAGACTTCGATTTTCGATTTGGAAGGAGAATCGCCATGGAAAGACCCTGGTTGAAGTTTTATGAGCCGGGTGTTCCCCATCACATCCACTACCCGCGAATTCCCCTCTACCGGTTTCTCGACAACACGGCCAAGGATTTTCCCGACCTGTACGCGGTCATCTTCCAGGGGAAGAGGATCAAATACGGGGAGCTGGCGGGGTGGGCCCAAAACCTGGCCTCAGGGCTTCACCAGATCGGTGTCCGAAAAGGACACCGGGTGGCGATCATGCTTCCCAATTGTCCGCAATACATTGTTGCCTACTACGCCGTCCTCAAACTGGGAGGGGTGGTGGTTAACGTGAACCCCATGTACGTTGAGCGAGAACTGGAATTGCAACTCAAGGATGCCGGGGCGCAAACGATCTTGGCTGCTCGGGACTTTCTTCCCCGGCTGGAGGCCGTGAAGGATAAGATTCCCCTGAAGATCATCATCCTGACCGACCCGGAAGAACCTGTACGCAAGGAAGGAGCCCGCCCGAATCGGCCCGGTTCCAAACCTGGGGTTTATGAATATGCAGACCTTTTGGAGAAGGGAACGGCCCAATCGCCGCCGTCGGTTTTTATCGACCCGGACGAAGTGGCGCTCCTGCAATACACGGGGGGGACAACAGGCTTCAGCAAAGGGGCCATGCTGACCCATTTCAACCTGGTTTCCAACGTGGTTCAGTGCGTAAGCTGGAATGTGGGGGCGCAGAGGGGGAAAGAGAGAATGCTTGCAGTCCTTCCCTTTTTCCACGTATACGGCATGACCGTGACCATGAACGAGGCCATCTACCTGGCGGCCACGATCATCCTTCTGCCCCGCTTTCAGGTGGACGACTGCCTGGAGGCGATTAATACCTACCGACCCACTCGTTTCCCGGGCGTCCCCACGATGTACATCGGGATTATCAACCATCCCCGGGTGAAAGAATACAACATCTCTTCCATCCAGGTTTGCAGCTCGGGTTCCGCACCAATGCCTATTGAGGCCCTAAGGAGGTTCGAGGAATTGACCGGGGGGAAGATCAGCGAGGGGTACGGTCTCACGGAGGCTTCCCCCGTTACCCATGCCAACCCCTTTTCGGGGAAAAGGAAGGTGGGGAGTATCGGCCTTCCCCGTCCGGACACGGACGCCAGGATCGTGGACCTGGAAACCGGGCAAAGGGACCTCCCTCCGGGGGAAGAAGGCGAGCTCTGCATCCGCGGACCTCAAGTCATGAGGGGGTATTGGAACCGGCCGGATGAAACGGCCAGGGCCCTTCGCAACGGGTGGCTCTACACCGGCGATATTGCCAAGATGGACGAGGAGGGGTATTTCTACATCGTGGACCGTAAGAAGGACATGATCATCTGCGGAGGGTTCAACGTTTACCCGCGGGAGGTCGAGGAGGCGCTCTATCTCAACCCCAAAATCCTGGAAGCTGCGGTCTTGGGGGTCCCGGACCCGTACCGGGGCGAAACCGTGAAGGCCTTCGTCGTCCTGAAGCCGGGGGAAAAGGCAACCGCCGAGGAGATCATCGATTCCTGCCGGCAAAACCTGGCCCGTTTCAAAGTTCCCACCCTGGTGGAATTTCGCCAAGAACTCCCTAAATCCCACGTGGGGAAGATTTTGCGAAAGGTCCTCAGGGAGGAAGAAGAAGGGAACCAAAGCTTCCGCCGCTCAAGCTGAAAACCTCCAGAAATCGGGGATTTTTGCCGATAATTTCCAGCAGACCCCTTCTTTGCGCAAATACCCGGGAATCCACCCAGGGGGGCCGGATAGGCCCTCCGGGGGGAAAAAGCCCGGGTTCATGATAAAATAGAATTGATCAAACACCCAAGGTCTCGGTTAGGTGATCCTTTTCCCCCTGTCAAATCGGGTAGAGGCGGAGGGTCTTGCGGCTCGGCTCCCTTTCGATGGGCGATGGATCAGGGAAAGGCGAACGATGAGGCCAGGACGGAAAGTATGGTAGAGCAAGCATTCATCGGACATTTAAAGGACCTTTTCTATGCTTATGTCCATGGCTGGGAGCTCTCCCCGGAAAGCGGAGAAAGAGATTCTTACCGGCATGTGGTTTTAAAAAAAAGGTTTTTGTCCGCCCTTCGAAAGATGAATCCCTGGTTGTCCGGTCAGAAGGCCAGCCTCCTCTATAAAAAGACCGCCGATGTGAGCGACCCGGACTTTGCGGGAAAGGGGAAGATTTTCCACGATATGCTCTTGAACGGGGTGAAGATAAAGGAGAGAGGTCAAAAAAGTCCCCGCATCGCGAAATTAATCGATTTCGAAAAGGCCGGGGAAAACGATTTTCTTTGTGCGAACCAGTACGCGGTGGAAAACCCCTTCAGGGCGGATTCTTTTCGGAGGTCGGATTTGGTCGTTTTCGTGAACGGGCTGCCCCTCGTTCTTTTCGAATTCAAGAGTTTTCAGGCCCATGAGACGGCCCAAGAGGCTTTCTCCGATCACCGCGCGAAAATGGCCGAAATCCCCCAGCTTTATGCCTACGCCCAGCTTTTGGGGGTCAGCGACGGCTTGGAGACAAGGTATGGGGCTCCCCCGAGTGATTGGGATGGATTCCTATTATGGGAAGGGATTCTCGATGAGGCCGACCTGGAGGTGAAAAAAATTAACGAAGACCTTCGATCCTATACCCTAAAATCGACCGGCAGGGAAATGACGAGCTACGAGGTTTTGCTGGAGGGTTTATTCCGGAAGGAGAATTTGCTCGCGTATTTGCAGGACTTCGTTTTTTATGAAAAGTCGGAAGGAACCCTTGTCAAGAAGGCGGCGGGGTTTCAACAGTTTTACGTGACTCGTAAGGCGATCGAAAGGACCCAGCACTCCATCCTCGGCGATCCAGAGCCGGATCAGGATGGGAAGGGAGGGAGAATCGGGGTTGTCCGCCAGGATTCGGACGCAGAAAGAATCTTGGCCATGATTCTCTACGCCCGAAAAGCGCTGAAACGAACAGAGCTGGAAAACCCTCTCCTGCTTTTCCTGACGGACCGGAAGGACTTTAAAGAGCAGATATCCAGGTTTTTTGAAGAAGGATCAGCCCTAACCCTGGCGAATGACCTCCGGGAATTGCGAACGGCGATCCGGAAAACACCGGGGGGTATCGTAATCGTTCCCCTCGATTCACTCACTGGGGGAAAAGAGAGTGAAGGTTCCCTGTTGTCGGATCGACGGAATATTATCGTGATCGCCGACGAAGCCCAAAACAGCCGGTGCCAGGATGTCGCCCTGAATTTAAGGCGGGAGATTCCGAACGCATCCTTTTTGGGTTTCACGGCCATGCCGGGAAAGCTGGAGAGCCCTTCAACCGCCCAGGTTTTTGGCGAGCCTCTAGGGGGTTCCTCGGTGGAAAAGACGGGAAGATTGGGTATGTGGCTCCAATCGGTCGGGGCCGCGGGTTTGCGGGATTTCGTTAAAACCCTTTGGGGCGAAAAAAAAACCTCTGCCTCGTAATCCTTGCGGGAATAGGATGGTTGGATACTGAGACGAGAAAAACCGGGAACCCTGTTAAAAAGACCCTCCTGCCGGAAGCCTCGAGCCATTTGAGGTTGTTTTCATGAAAGACTATTACCAAATTCTCGGAATCGGGGATCGGGCTTCTCTGGAGGATATTCGCGACCGCTGGGTTGAATTGACCGAACACGATCAGCCCGGTTCGGAAGGGGATGAGAGAATTCGGGAAATTCACGAGGCCTATCAAAACCTAAAAACGGCTAACTTGAAGTTTGAATATGATTTGCGGAGGAATTTCCGGAAGGCCGTTCTAAGGCACCTGGCCTATTCTCGGGAACAAAGAAGGTCCCGTGCGAGAAAAGTGACCGGGTACTGCGGTCTTTTGGCCATTTTACTTGTTTTGGGATCTTTGGCTCTATTTCTCGAATTCCCAGGGGTCTCCCCAAGAAATGGGGGAGTTGTTATCCCGGAAGGCGCCCGTGTTGCCGATTCCTATCGCGCATCGGAATCCGCGAAGAAGCCCGGAAAGCCCGAACCCCATGCGAGGTTGATAGAAGAAGTTCCCCCTGCCCCAGCCTTATCAGAATCCCCCGGGAAGATTGGAGAACCGCCGGCGATATCTTCTCAGGCGGATGAAAAGGCATCGGAAGCCCTGCGGGGGGCGTCCCGGAGGGCGGGTCACGAGGCAGAGGCCTTGAACGAAGCTGCCCGGGCAGCCCCTCCGGAAACAAAGGGAGTGATAATCCCGCCAGCACCCAGGGCAGCCCCTCCCCCCGAAACGGAAAGGGAATCGGAGCCCGTGAGGGAGGCGTCTGCGCCGACAATCCGGCTGGAAGAAACCGGTGGGACGGCCCAGGATGCTCCGGTCGAGGCGAGTCGAAAAGAGGAGGCTCCCCCAAAGGCGATGGAAGGTTCTGGTCTCCCCCCTGCCGAAGAAACCAAGAAGCCGGAACCGGTTCAGGAGGCCCCGGCAGCACCGGCAAAGAAGCTGGAGGAGCCCGGCGCGACAGCAAAGAATATCTCTACGGAATTGAGCCGAAAAGAGGCCCTGGCGGCGCCCGGGGAAGGTCCTGCTGTTTCTCCTCCTCCTGCAAGGATCCCAAAATCGGAACTCCCGAAGGAGTCGTTGGCGACAGCGGTTAAGAAACCGGAGGAGCGGGGCGGCGCGGCCAAGGATTCCCTCGTGGAACCGAGTCGAACCGGGATCCCGCAAGCCCCCCTGGAAGGTCTTGCGGCCTCCGCTCTTGCGGTCGGAAGAAAATCGGAGCCCCCGAAGGAAGGCGCTGTGGCGGGGGCAAAGAGGCCGGAGGAGCGGGGCGGCGCGGCCAAGGAATCCCTTGTGGAACCGAGTCGAAGAATAGGCCCGCCCGAGGCCCGGGAATCACCCGCCGCCTTTCCCCCTGAGGTGAAAAGAAAACCGGAGCCTATGAAGGGGGGCCCAGCCCCGTCTATTCAAGACCGAAGTCTGCCACCCCGGGAAGCCAAGATACCCGCTCCCTCGTCCATTCAGGCCGCGACCACCCGGGAGGCGGAAGTGAAACAGTTCTTAGCCCGGTACACAGATCGGTACAATCGGAAAGACATCGATGGTTTCATCTCCTTTTTTTCCCCGAAGGCGGTCCAGAATCAGAAAGAGGATATTGAAAAAATCCGGAAGGTCTATGCCACCTTTTTCCAGCAAAACGAAGAGCTTCGCTATAAAGTGAGCAACGTCAAGATCGAACCCCATAAGGATGGCTTGCGGGTAATGGCAGACTATGAACTGGAGGGGGTGTTGAAAAAAGGAAGAGAGAGGAAGGTCTGGAAAGGGCAGGTCCGGTGGGTCTTGATGAAGGAAGAAGGGGTCCTAAAGGTGCTCTCCCTCGATTACCAGCCCCAGAAATCCCGCGATTGAGATAAAGCCCCCCGAAGTTTTCCGGGTCTTCTCCCAATCGAGTGGGTAAAAAGGGAGAAAACCGCTCCATCGCACAGGCCCAGGGGGCATCCCGCCCGGGGCGGGACAGCCTCGGCGGGAAAAATCCGGGGTTCCGCAGCGCTGGCCCGGCTTCCGCAAGGCACCGGTCGCCGAACCCTTCGCTTAAGGGGTAGAACCGGGAAGCTCAAAATCTTCCTTAAGCACCCACTCGATTGGGAGAAGACCCAGTTTTCCTATGGGTCCTTTTTGCTGTGGGGGGTCCGGCCAGCGTGATAAAAATCGTTATTCGGCTTACAAATCTGAACGCAAATTTTTTTCGAGGGAAAAAGAAATGGCGACGAACGTTGATGATTAGCCGTAGGAAATCAAATACTTAAAAGGAAATTAAGGCATCTTCATTTTATGGCATGCTTTTTGAAACCATTAGATGACGTACCAAAATACAAAAGTCAAGGCGTTTGCGGGGCATTTGGGAAAGGGCAGGGTGGTTACCCAAATGCCCATCTGGGAGTGGGGATGAAAAGAACCGGAGGTGGAAGATGGCGGTCTTGTTTTTCCTACTAGGTTTTTTGCTTTTTGGGGGTTCCGACTCTTTCGCTCAGACTTACAAATTTGTGGACAAGGGGGGCACCGTTTGCTTTACCGACAATCCCCAAACCCTGGTTTCCAACGAAGGGGCTTCAAGGGAAGTACCCAAAACCAAATCGGTTGTCCTTCACAAAGAGAGAGAAAGGGCGGAAATTAAAGATATATTCCAGTTAGGTCAAGAGATGCTTGAAAGGGAATTGGCGAAACCTCCGGAAAAGCAGAATCGGCAGTTGATCAAGGAACTGGGGGAAAATTTGTACGGGGACATATCCGGCCAAAAGCCCAAGAAGGAGCCAGCAACATCTAAGCGGTGAGCCCCTCCCCCCCCAAAGTAGGGGTCGGCGCGAATTCCTGCCAAGAAAGTGATTTTAACCCTTCAACCCGCTGGGCATCCCATCCTGCATCCGGATTAAAGGATTATGAATCCCCTGCTCCATCGAATCCGCTGGGCAGGACAGGTCCTGAGCGGCCCTATTCCGAAATAGCGGAAGTCTCCGCTGAAAAAACCGGTTTACATTCAACTCCAGCCATTTTAAAATGAAATGAAAAAAGGGAAGAACATTTATCCCCGGGGAATTAAGGGGAAAGACAGATGAAGGTCATCAAGGAAACAATCTGCACTCAATGCGGAAAGAAGCAGGTCACCGATGCCCGGGACCTTTTAAAGAGCGATCTTTTTTGGCGGGTGTGCGAATTCTGCCACCGCTACGGATTAAAGATTGTTGTTCGGCGGAAGGCGACCTTCCGGGAGTATATGGAGGCTCTTTACAACACCCTGGGATTCAGGGTATGCGTGACGGAAGCCTTCATCAAAGACCTTTTGAAGGATAAGCCTTCGCTGTAGAGGGCTTTTGCCGAAGGGGAGGAATTTTCTAAGAATCAGAAGGGCGGTCTCGGGGCCGCCTTTCTTTTTTCCGCAGGGAAATCAGGGACAGTGGATCGCCCATAATTTCTCGGGCTGATTGATTGGAAAAGCATGGGGGGGACTCGCGATGAAAAGTTCGTATGTCGTATTCCGGACCAAGCTGGGATGGATGGGAATCGTAGGAAATGAAAGAGGCGTACAGCGGGTCTATCTCCCTGAGCCCTCGCGGGAGGTTTTGAAGGAACGAATAACCGGGGAATTTCCAGATGGCCGGGAAGGGGGCCCTGCCCTGGAGGGCGCGCAGAAAGCAATCCTGGAATATTTCGAGGGGCATAGAAAAAGATTCGAAATACCCCTGGACCTTTCCTCGGCCACTCCTTTCCAACAGAGAGTTTATCGGACGATGACGGGCATCCCCTTCGGCCGGGTCCGAACCTACCGCTGGCTGGCGGAAAAGGTCGGAAACCCCAAGGGCCTCCGCGCGGTCGGCAATGCCAACGGCAAGAACCGCTGGCCCCTGATTGTCCCCTGCCATCGAATCGTGGGGAGCGACGGCCGCCTGACCGGCTTTTCCGCCCCCGGGGGGTTGGCGCTGAAAGCGGAGCTGTTAAGGCTGGAAGGGGTGGCCGTGGAAAAAGGAAGAACCAGGGTCAACGCAGATTCGGGTGCGCGCCGCGTGCCCGTGGGCAAGGCATTTTGAAGCTTTTTGACCCTTCGCGAAACTTTCATTTCTTCCCGACCGTGGCCAGGTAAATGGCCGTTTCCTCCTGGCCATCGACTCCCACCAAATCATTTACCTCGTCGTCGAAGATGGCGGCAATGCCGCAGCAACCCAATCCCAATGCCGTCGCGGCCAAGTATAGATTCTGGGCGATGTGGCCGCAGTCCAGGTAGATGTAACGGTAGGCCCGCTGGCGGTACTTCTGGCGGGAGCGTTGGATGACCGCCACCCAGACAAATACCACCGCAGCGCTCTGGGCTATTTCCTGGTCCAAGGCCGCGCGGGCGATGGGCCCGGAAAAGTCCCCTTCCCTCCTCAGGATGAGGGAAAACTCTACCACTTCGAAAAAATAAATTCCCGGATCCATCCCCTCCACCCGGTTAACGACGAGATACGTATCGATGGGATGGAGGGCGCCGGCGGAGGGCGCCGTGCGGTACCAGGGGGCAAAGGCCTTCTCGGTAATTCCCTGAGTAGCCCAGAGCAGGGCGGAAAGGTCTTTCAGGGACAGGGGGGCGGGGCTGTAGTCCCGGATCGAACGTCTTTCCCGCAGGGCCTTCCAAAGACTGGGCCCGCCGTCAAGATGGGGAGGGGGGAGGGGAATCTTCCGCGTCTGCAGGAACTCCGCCACCCTTTCCGGGGGCTTGGATCGATGGGCCGGGCGGTAATATTTGGTTTCCTGCTGGAAGCGTTGACCGATCTTCATCTCCGATAAATCCATAATCGACTCCCTTTCAGAGAAGGATATAAAAAGTTTAAGATTGCCCGAAGAAACTGTCAACCTCGGCCATCGATTTCCAGCAGTCACTTGCATTGCCAGGGGGTTGGAATTCCGGGAAAAGGAAATGAAAAAAACAGAAAAGACATTGACCCCCCAAAAGATTTGTGTATGATGGATGGGTTATGAAGGAAAGAGATGAGAATTTCAGAAGTGCCCTGATTTACTCTGACGAACTGGCAAAATTCGAATACAGCCCGACCCATCCTTTTAAACCCATCCGGGCCAAACTGACCATGGACCTTTGCCGGCGCTACGATTTGCTCGAACGTCCCTGGATTCGGGTCGTGAAGCCTTCACCCCTGGATTTTGAGACCCTGGCCGAATTCCATGACCGGGAATACCTGAAAACCCTGAAGGATGTGGATTCGGCGACGTTGGCGGTGGAGCTATGGCCCGATTTGATCTCCAGCGGCGGGGACCAATACCTGACGGTGGACCCGAAAATCCTGCGGTTCGGCCTGGGCACCGAGGACAATCCCATCTTCGGCGGCGTCTTTGAATATGCGGCGCTTTCGGCCGGGGCAACCCTTCTGGGAGCCAAAATGGTGGCTGCGGGAGAAGTCCGGGTTGCCTTCAATCTCCTGGGGGGATTCCATCACGCCGGCCGGGACCATGCGGAAGGGTTCTGCTATATCAACGACATCGCCATCGCCATTACCCACCTGCTAAAGGAGGGGCTGCAGGTAGCCTTTGTGGACATCGATGCCCACCATGCCAACGGAGTCCAGGAGGCCTTTTACCGCGACCCCCGGGTTTTGGTGATCTCTTTTCATGAGAGCGGGAAGGACCTCTATCCCTGGTCGGGGTTCGAAAATGAGATCGGCGAAGGAAAGGGGAAGGGGTATAATGTGAATGTTCCCCTTCCCCAGAATACCGACGATGAGGCCTTCATGCGGGCTTTTTCCGCTGTCGTGCCCCCCCTTCTGGAAGCCTATTCCCCGGACTTGGTGATTGCCGAACTGGGAGCCGACACGCACATCTCGGACCCGCTCACTCATCTGAGCATGACCAATGTGGGATATTGCGAGGCGGTGAAAAAATTGAAGGAGTGCTCTCCCCGGCTTCTGGCGCTGGGGGGGGGAGGGTACGACGTTTACAAGACGGCCAGGAGCTGGACCCTGGCCTGGGGGATCCTGAACGATTTGGAGCCCCGGGACGAATACGTAGGCCTTGTGGGGGGAATGATGTTCGGACCGGAGATTGAAGTGGGCAGCCTGGAGGACAAGACGGTCTACATCAAGGGATCGACGCGAGAAAAGGTCAACCGGGAAATCGACCGAATTTTGGCTTTCCTCAGGGCCACCGTCTTCCCCATACATAGGATTGAGTAAAAGAATCCCCGACGCCTGTCTCCGGGGCGAAAGGGACTTTCGTTGGAACCTTGAAACGAACCCGCCCGGTTTTATCGAGAACCCCTTCTCTCTTCCTGAACCGCAGCCCATAACAGCCCAGCCGCCGCCAAAGCCAAGATTGCTCCGGAGCGGAAAGCGGTCTCTGCACCGAATGTTTCCCAAAGGAATCCCATGAGAAGGCTTGCGGGAAGGGTGCTCAGGCCGATGGAGAAGTGGTAAATCCCGTAGGCCGTTCCGCGCGAATGGGGCAGGACCAAATTAGCCACTAAGGCCCGCTCGCCCCCTTCGGTCAAGCCATAGTAAAGCCCGTAGACGGCGAAGAGAACCCAAACCATCTCCGGAGTCTGGGCCAAGGAGAACCCCCCGTAAACGATGCCGTAAAGAACCCAACCCAACAGGATCATGTTTTTCCTTCCGTAACGGTCCGAAAGAGCTCCCCCGGGGGTGGTGGTTAGGGATTTGGAGATGTGGAGGGCCATCCACAGAATGGGCAGGTGGGGGACGGATATTCCCGCGTCTTTAGCCTTGAGGAGGAGGAAGGCATCGCTGGAATTCCCCAGGCTGAAAAGGATGATGGCCAGAAGGAAGGTTTTGAAACGCCGGTCGAAAGGCCCCCGGGTGAGCCGGAGGGGCGAAGAAGAAGTCGCGGCCGGGGAAGCCTTCTTTTCCTGCACTCCGAAGATCAGAAATATAAGGGCGATGGTCCCGGGGATATAAGCCAAAAGAAACAGGGTACGGTACTCCTGGGTTACGTATGCGAGCAGAAGAAAGGCAACCAGGGGGCCGAGGACCGCCCCGGCATGGTCGAGAGACCGCTGAAAACCAAAAGCCTTTCCATGATCCTTTTCGAGGGTGGAATCGGCGATCAAAGCATCCCGGGGCGAGGTCCGGAGGCCCTTTCCCACCCGGTCCAGAAAACGAATCAAGAGGACCTGCCAACCCGTCGCGGCCGCCCCCACCAACGGTCGGGTCAGGGTGGAGAGGGTATAACCGAAGACTACGAGGGCCTTGCGCTTCTTCCACCGGTCCGATACCCATCCTGAAAGGAGTTTGAGAAAAGAGGCGGTAGCCTCGGCTGCCCCTTCCACCAATCCTACGAAGGTGGTGCCCGCTCCCAAAACGGAGGTGAGAAAAACGGGCAAAAGGGGATAGATCATCTCGCTGCTCAGGTCGGTAAATAGGCTCACCATCCCAAGGAAGAAGATGTTGCGGTGAAAACCGAAGAACGTGGTCTTTCGGTCTGCAGAGGACATTCCTCCCCTTTCCCCCTCGGCGCCCAAAATAACCGAAATATCGAAAAAAAACAAGGTATTTGAGTGCTTTTTTTTCAGAAAATGGCGCTCCCATCCGATTCCCATTAAAAGGGCCGCCGGAAAGGCATTTTTTTTGTCTTTGATCGACCGGCTTCTTTAGGATATAATTATAAAAATTGAGAATTTTTTCCGCTCGGGGTAAAAGCTTTTTCCATCCGAGGGGGTTGGCAACCGAACCCCTGGATCTCTCCGGGGGAAAGGGCCCGCTTTCGCTACCGGGGGAACCAGAAGAACCCAATAGGGATTTTAGGATTATGAACCGGCAATTTCTTGACTATTTAATCGACCAGGGCTTCGTTCCGAGGGCTGATTTTGAGGAGGCCTTTCCGGGCGGAAGTCTTCCCCCCGATTTTTCCGTGGAAGAGAACCTGATCAAGCCGGGCCTCCTGTCGCTCGAACGCATCCCGGAGGCGGTGCAGGAATTCTTCGGAGTTCCCTTTGCCCGGGAGGAGGATTTCCCCAAGGAACCGACCGTTTACGAAAACCTTTCGGTTCAGTTCATGAAGGAGGCCAAATTCATCCCTTCCCAGATGCAGGATGACACCCTGACCGTGATCATGGCCGACCCGGACGACTTTTACACCCTCGATGCCATTCGGTTGGCCACCGGGAAGCGGATCCAGGTGCTTATGGGTCAGGAGTCTAAGATCGCCGAGGCCATCGAGCGTTCTTATGGGTCGGGAGGGTCTTCCATGGAGCGAATCATCGAGGACCTGGACAGCATCCCGGATTACCAGGGCGGCGACGAAGAAAACGTCGATCAGTTGAGGGATATGGCTTCGGAAGGCCCGGTCATCCGCCTGGTCAACCTGATCATCACCCGGGCCATCGAGCGGAGGGCCTCCGACATCCATATGGAGCCTTTTGAGGACCATTTCCGCGTTCGCTACCGGATCGACGGCGTGCTCCACGACGTGGAGTCCCCGCCCAAGCGTCTCCAGGCGGCGATCATTTCCCGGATCAAGATCATGGCCAAGATGAACATCGCCTAGCGCCGCCCTCCCCAGGACGGGCGGATCATGCTCCGGGTGAAAGGGAAAGAGATTGACTTCCGGGTATCCACCGTCCCCACGATTCACGGGGAGTCCATCGTCCTGCGGATTCTGGATAAGAGCAGCATCGTGTTGGACATTTTGAAACTGGGGTTCCGCCAGGATACGCTGGGGGCGTTCCAGAGACTCATCGAACACCCCCACGGGATTATCCTGGTTACCGGACCTACGGGCAGCGGAAAGACCACCACCCTTTACTGCGCCCTGGAAAAGATCAATTCGCCGGATAAGAAGATCATTACCGTGGAAGACCCCGTGGAGTACCAGCTAAAGGGGATCAACCAGATCCAGGTGAAGCCGGCCATCAACCTCACCTTTGCCAATGCGCTCCGCTCCATCGTTCGACAGGACCCCGATGTGATCCTGATCGGGGAGATCCGCGACGCGGAGACCGCGGACATCGCCATCCATTCGGCGCTTACCGGGCACCTGGTTCTCTCCACCCTGCACACCAACGATGCCCCCAGCGCCATCACCCGCCTGATCAATATGGGGATGGAGGATTATTTGCTCTCCTCCACGATCATCGGCATCCTGGCCCAGCGGCTGGTTCGCACCGCCTGTCCCTACTGCCAGGTTCCGTCCACTCCCGACCCGGCCATTTTTCGGGAGATGAAGATGGACGGAATGAACCCCGAGGAAATCCGGGCCTTCGACGTGAAGGGGTGCCCCCAGTGCGCCCACACCGGATTTTGGGGGAGGGTGGGGATCTTCGAGCTCCTCCAGGTGACGGAAGACATCCAGAAGCTCATCCTGGAAAAGAAGGACTCCAACCTGATCAAGGAGAGAGCCCGCAAGAACGGGATGCGAACCCTGCGCCAGGACGGTTGGCTTAAAGTACGGGATGGGGTCACCACGGTTTCGGAGGTCCTGCGGGTCACTCAGGAAGAACAACTCTTGTAGGGGAAGATGGCCGAGTTCGTATACAAAGCAACCAACCTGAGCGGGCAGACCGTAGAAGGCTCCATGGAAGGGCACGACGAAAAAGCGGTCGTGCGAAGCCTTCACCAGCTGGGATACATTCCGGTGCGGGTGAACCCGGCCGCGGAAAAGGGAGCCGGCTCCGGATTTTCCTTCCTACCCCAGCGAGTGGGGATGAAACACCTTTTAGCCCTTTCCCAGGAGCTCTCCACCCTCGTAGCCGCCGGCCTGCCCATCGACCGGAGCCTTCAGATCTTGGCCTCCCTGACCAAGAACCCGAAATTAAAAGGGGTGGTCCAGGATATTCTCAAACGAATCCGGGAGGGAAGTTCCCTGGCCGAGGCCCTGGGAAACCATCCCCGCATCTTTTCCAAGCTCTACCTCAACATGATCAAGGCCGGAGAATCCGGGGGCTTCCTGGAGGTTATTCTTTCCCGTCTGGTAAAATACCTGCAGAGCGCCAAGGAGGTCCGGGATTTTCTGGTCTCGGTCATGATCTATCCTCTCATTCTGACCGCGGTGAGCGGGGCCTCCATTGTCATCCTGGTGACCTTTGTCATTCCCCGCTTTGCCAAGATCTTTTCCGACATGGGCCAAACCATCCCCCTGCCGACTCAGATCATGCTGACCCTTTCCCAGGTCGTGCGGGATTATTGGTGGGTGGGGGCGGGGGTTGTGGCCTTGGCCTATTTTTCCCTGAAGGCCTACAATCAAGCGGAGGAGAGGAGACTCCGCTGGGACCGCTCCAAGCTGCGCTGGCCGGCCGTGGGCAGCATCATCAAAAAAGTTGAAGTGGCCCGGTTTGCCCGGACCCTGTCCACCCTGCTGCAGAGCGGAGTTCCCATCCTTTCGGCGCTCAGCCTGGTGAAAGAGATCTCCCAGAACCTGGCCGTTTCCCGGGCCATCGGAAACATTCATGACCGGCTGAGGGAAGGTAAGGCCATCGCCCGCACCCTCGAAGAAACAGGGGTTTTTCCCCCCTTGGCCATTCATATGATCAGCGTGGGGGAAGAAACCGGCCGCATGGAAGAGATGCTGGCCAAGGTGGCGGAGACCTACGAAACGGATGTGCAGACCAGCGTGAAACGGTTTGTTTCCATGTTGGAGCCCCTGATCATCCTGGTCATGGGGGCGGTGGTCGGATTCATCGTCATCTCCATGCTCCTGGCCATCTTCAGCATCAACGAAATCCCGTTCTGATTTTTCATGGGAGGAAGGATGAATATTCCGGCGAGACCCAACCCAAGAGGGTTCACCCTGGTGGAAATTCTGGTGGTCATCATCATCATCGGCCTCCTGGCCGCGCTGGTGGGACCCAGGCTGTTCGGCAAAGTGGGCACAGCCAAGCTCAAAACGGCCAAGGCCCAAATCGAGCTCTTCGGAACGGCCCTCGATGCCCTGCGGTTGGATGTGGGCCGTTATCCAACATCCGAGGAAGGTCTAAAGGCTTTGCGGGAGAAACCTTCGGGCATGGAAAACTGGAAAGGACCCTACCTGCCCAAAGAGATTCCCGTGGACCCCTGGGGAAAGCCTTACGTGTACAAATCCCCCGGGGAGCACGGGGATTACGACCTCATCTCCTACGGCTTGGACGGGACTCCGGGAGGAGAAGGAGAAAACGAGGATGTGGTGAACTGGAAGGATATAAAGGGATGAAGAACAGGGGCTTTACCCTGATCGAGTTGGTCATCGTCCTGATTTTGCTCAGTCTCTCCGTCGCCCTGGTGACCCCCTCTTTATCCCGGTTTTCCAAGCGGGTGGAGCTCAAAACCGCAGCGCAGAAAACCTCCGGAATCCTGCGCTATTTCCGCAGCGAATCCATCCAGAAGGGAATCGTGCACCAGGTTCTTTTCGATTCGGAATCGAGGGAAGTTAGAGTGAGAGCTCTGGAGAAGGAAGAAAAAGAGGGAAAGAAAAAAGAGGAAACGAGCTCGACGGAAAAGCGCTATATCCTTCCCCGGGGAATTCAGATGAAAGAGTTGAAGATTCCATCCCCCGAGACTCCCTCGGACCTTCCGGCCATCGAATTCTACCCCAACGGGGGGTCCAACGGGGGGTCCGTCCTGCTGGACACGGCGGACCAGAAAGGGTTCCGGATCAAGGTTCATTTTCTCACCGGAATGGTGGAGGTCGAAGAGGCATGAGGCCCAGGATTCAAAGGGATGGGTTTACCCTTCTTGAAATCGTGGTGGCCATGGCCATCCTGGGCATCGGCTTGGTGGTCATCATCGAGCTTTTCAGCGGGGGACTCCGCCTGGCTAGGGTATCGGAAGAATACACCGTGGCCGCCGGGCATGCGCGGATGAAGATGGAGGAGGTCTCCCTGGCCAAGACCCTGCAAGAGGGAATCCAGGAAGGGGAGTTCGACTCCTTCTACCGCTGGCAGATGGAGGTGAAAAAAGTGGACCTCCTTCCCCCCGGCAGGGAGACGACCTACCGTCCCCCGGTGGACCTCTACCGGGTCCGGATCGATGTCCTTTGGAGGTCGGGGTCCAAGGAAAGAGCGGCCGCCCTGGAGTCGTATCGGGTGTTGAAGGCGGAAACGAGTGACCAGAGCAGCTAAAGAATTCTCTTCCCTGCGGACCCTGTCGCCGGCCTTCACCTTGGTGGAGGTCATGATCACCCTGACCCTTCTGGGGTTTATCCTCCTCATGATCTTCGGGGTTTTCCGCCTCGGCATTGCCGCCTGGGAAAAAGGGGAGACCAGCCGGGAGGATTACCAGAAGAACCGGATCGCCTCGCAGCTCCTAACGCAGCAGTTGAAATCGGCGGTTGCCTACAAGGTCAAATCCCAGAAGGCGGAAGGCGATTTCCTGGCATTCGAAGGGAAGCCCCGCTCCTTGAAATTTGTTTCCACCCTTTCCCTGAAGACCCGCAAGCCATCCGGGTTCGTCTACGTCTTTTATGAGTTCCGGGAGGAAGGCAGAGAAGGGGGACGCCTCCTGTTTTACGAAGGCAAAGTGGTCAACAGAAATTTTTTGGAAGAACCTCCCCCGGAGGATGCCCGGGTCCCCCTGTTCACCGGCCTTTCCGCGGTCCGTTTCGAGTATTATCAGGAAGAGGACGCGCAGAAAAACCAGCCGGGTGTGTGGCTGGATGAATGGGACGCCAAGGAGGAAAGGGCGCTTCCCACGGCCATGAGGATGACCCTGGTTTTTAAGAAAGAAGGAGGGATGGGAGAACCGCCCGGCGTCTCGATCCTGGCCTCCATCCCCTCGAACCGGTATGAAGAGGTCCGGACGGGGCCCATCCGGCGAAGCGTTCCGGGGAGAACCCGTTGAAAGAATCCATCCCCGATTAACTCCGGCATTCCGGCGCCCAAAACGCCAAGCATGGAATGGAAAAAGGCAAGATCGGAAACGGGGTTTGACCGGGGGGGGTCATAGCCCAATGAGATGAAGAAGTTTTCATCGGTCAAAATCCCGCAAAGCATCGGTTCGGACCGAAAAGGAGTCGCCCTGGTAATGGTCCTTTGGGTCATTACCATCCTTTCGGTGGTGGTCCTGGAATTTTGCTTTGCCATGCGGACCGAGGTCAATATCACCCGGAACTACCAGGAGGACATCCGGCTCTATGCCGTCGCCCGGGGCACGGTTGAGCGGACCCTGGCCGAACTGATCTTTAAGCATGACGCCAGGGTGCAGCAGTTGAGAAGAACCCCCCTGGAAGGAGAGGTTCCGCCGGAAAACCGGGAGTGGGTTACCGACGGGCGGGAATACCGGGTTTCTTTCGAAGGGGCGGAAGGGATTGTGCGAGTGACGGGAGAGTCGGGCAAGGTCAACCTCAACAACGTGTCCGACTCCATGCTTCGCCGAATCATGGCCGCCCTCGGGCTCGAGGGGGAGGCCCGGGACATCGTCGTGGATTCCATCCAGGACTGGAGGGACCCGGATGATTTTGTCCGGGTCAACGGGGCGGAAAACGAATATTACCAGAGCCTGAAGGAGCCCTACGATTGCAAGAACGGAAATTTCGATTCGGTGGAGGAGCTGATGCTGGTTCGAGGGATCACCCCCGATCTTTTTTACGGGAAAAAGCCCAAGAGCCAAGAAGCGGAGGAGAGCCAGGAAGAACCGGTGGGCTTGAAAGATATTTTTTCCATCTACGCGGCCGGCGAGCAGGTTGATATTAACAGCGCCAGCCTGCCCGTCCTTCGGGTCGTCCTGGGTCTTCCCGTGGAAGTCAGCCGCCAGATCATCCTGGCGCGGGAAGAAAAAGCTTTTGAGAATTTGCCGGACCTGGTTCGGAGAGTGCCGGAAATCGTTCCCCTGTTGAGCGGAGTGCAGAGACTGATCCTCTTCAGGGCGGGGACACCTTATTACACCATCGAGGCCAGGGGGAAAAGCAAAGAAGGAGGGGCCGGGCGGGGCATCCGGGCGGTGGTCAAAGTGGACTCGCAGGGAAAAAACGGGTATATGATCGTTCAGTGGATGGATTCCATGCGGTAGGTCCGGGAAAATGATGCCCAACGCCATACTTTTTGGCACACTAATTGCAGAGATTTAACATTATGCGCCTTTTTCAAACCGCCTTAGGAATCGACTTTAAAACCAACCACTTAATCCTGACCCTATTGCGGAAATCCTTCGGCAAACTCCGCCTGGTCGATTACCGCATCTATCCCCGCCCGGCGGAGGGGCAGTGGGAAATTCAGGAAGCCCATTGGATCGGCCTGATTTCCGCCTTCATCTCCGAAAATGAGGCCAGCAAAGACCGGGTGGCCGTATCCATTCCCCGGGAAAAGACCCTGGTTCGGTTTCTTCGCCTGCCCATCGCCACCCGGGAGAATCTAAGGAAGGTGCTGGAATACGAAGCGCCCAAACTGACCCCCTTTGACAAGGAGGATTTTTGGTTCGATTATCAGGTCCTGAAGGAAGATGGGGCCTGGGTTTACCTGATTGCCGTATTCGTGAAGAAAGAGGACTTGGAACCATACCTGAACCTCCTCAAGAAAGTTGGAATCCAGCCGGTTTCCGTCCTAATCCCGGGGGTCTCGGCCCTCAACCTGTTTTTGTACCATGAAGGGGACAGGGGAAATGAGGTCTCCGTCCTGCTGGATATAAATGACCCCTATTTCGAGATGAACATCCTGGAAGGGAGGGATTGGAAGGACAGCTTCCACTTGCCCCTGCCCGCGGAAAAAAGGGAGGAAATGATCCTCCATACTTATAAACGGGGGGACGTGAAAGACCCTTCTCCAGCCAGGACTTCATTCTTCGTCTACGGGCTGGACGCCACGGAAAAGGTCCTCCCCGCCTTGGAAGCCACGGACGGGATGAAATGGGCGGGCTCTCCCCCCATGAGCCGGATCGATCCCGGAGCGCAAGGATCTCTTCCGGACTCCATTTATCCCTCCCTCGGCCTTCCCTTGGCGGGGTTGACCGACCCCCGGTTCAGATTGAATCTTCTTCCCCCGGAAATGCGCCGGAAGGTACGGGATTACGGAAAGCCCGTTTTCCTGGTCCTTCTCGGCCTGGCCGTCATCCTGAGCTTGACTTGGGGAGGCGGGGTTTACAGCCGGTACCAGAAAGAACTGGAGATGCTCCGGGCGGAGGTGAAAAAAAAGAAGCCGGAAGTGGAGGCGGTAGAAAAAATAACCAGGCAGAGCAAGGAACTCATTACGGAGACGGCCGATTTCGAACGAATCACCCAGGGTGGGGTGAGCGCGCTGCAAGTCTTGAAGGAGCTGACCCAGGTTCTGCCCGCTTCTGTATGGGTCTGGCAATTCAAATTTTCGGGGCGGGAGGTCGAGGTCAGCGGCTTCGCGGATTCGGCCTCGGAGCTCATCTCCCTTCTGGATAAATCCCCCCTTTTTGAAAAGGTGGAATTCCTGGCCCCGGTCACCAAGGAACGGGAAAGAAGAATCGGGGTGGACCGGGAGAGGGAAAGGTTCAAGATCAAGATGAGGCTCGAAGGGATGGGAGGCGCTCCATGAACTGGTCCTTGGGGGGCAAGCGGAGCTTTTCTCAGAGAAGGTTTCTTTGGGTGATCATCGCCCTGGCCGCGGCCCTGGCCCTCTATACCTTCGTGGTCGTCCCCCTGGGGGAGGCCAAGAAGAGGGCGGACGAGGAAATCCTGATGAATCAGCGCCTCCTGCAGAAATACGCGGAGGTCCTTCAGAATCGGAAGGCGGCGGAGGGGGCCCTGGACAGGACCCTCAGGCAGGGCGAGGAAATCCGGAGGCGACTCCTGGAGGAGGAGACTCCCCAACTGGCTGCCGCCAGCCTCCAGGATATGGCCAAGCGCCTGGCGACGAAAAACGGCCTGGCCATTCGAAGCTTCCGGATCCTGGACCCCAAAGAAGTAGGGTCCTTCCGGCGGATCTCGGTCCAGATCGACTTTAACCCCATAAGCAGCATGCAGGGCTTAACTCAGTTCCTCTATGAATTGGAGAATCAGGAAAAAGAGATCATGATCGGGGAGGCGGACCTTCTGGCCTTCAACCCCCGCATGCCCAATTCCGTTCAGGGAAACCTGGTTATCTCCGGCTATATGAAGGGGAATAAGAGCCGGGACAAAGAAAAGGACAAGGGGAGAGAAAAGCCATGAGGTTCCGGTATGGACTCTTATCCCTTCCGCTCTTGTTTATCGTTCTCATCCTGGGGTATGAGAATTATCTGACCTGGTCCTCACCGGGAACCTCGGTCCCCAAAAAGGAAGGGGATAAAAGGGTGGAGGGCAAGACAGAACCGCTCCAGGGAATACCGGCGCCCAAAGAACCCCCTTCTCGGGAAACTTTCGCGGTCATCGTGGAAAAAAACATCTTTAGCCCCGAGCGTAAGGAATTCGTCGCCCAGGCGGCTCCAGTTCCGGGACCGGAAAAGCCCGCCGCCCGGCCCCCCATCACCCTTTACGGGGTGGTGATTGCCGGAGATTACCAGACGGCCAGTATCGTCAACCCCGGAAGGCCCCTTCAAAAAGGGGAGCGGGAAATCAAGACGATCAAGGTCGGGGAAACGATTGGGGAGTATAAGATCACCAAGATCATGCCGGACCGAATTGTCCTGGAGGGCGGGGAGGATTCTTTTGAAGTCCTCCTCCTCGATCCGCGGGCCCCGAAGAAAAGAGTGGAAATCAAGACGGCCAATCCGCCGGCCGCCATTACCTCTCCGGAATCTGCGGCCCCTCCTTCCGAAGCGAAGCCGGTCGCTCCCCCTGCGGCGGTCTCCCCTCCAGCCGCCCCGTCAGCGGCCCCGGCGACCACAGCCGTCCCCCGGCCCACTGCACCCCCGGTACCCGTTCCCCGCACTTCAGCTCCGCAACCCGAGATGGGATATCAAACGCCGGCCGCCCCCACCCCTCCGCCCGCCCCATCCCCGGTTCCGGACCCGGGAGTTTGGAGGGGAAGAAGGCCCGTTTCCCCCGGCGGGCCCTCCGGTTGAGTAAGGAAATTATATGGCTGAAAGGAGTTTTTTGGGGATGAAACCTGGAAAGTGGATACCTCTGGCATGGCTTGCCCTTTTTTTGTTCATGGGGGGAACGATCCATTGCGCCGGTCCCCAGTCCGCATTGAACCCGGACCCCCCGGTTAAACAAGCTTCCAAAGGGAAGGGGGAAATAAGCAGGGAAGCCCCCCCGGAAGAAGCTTTGCCGGGGGCGATCAAAAAATCGTCCGGGGAACTGGCCCGGGAAAATCCCGGCCCTTTGCCAGGCAGAGCGGTTCCCGCAAAAGTCCTTCCGGTCTCCATGAAGGAAGAGCGGTTCGCCCAGAAACCCGAACCGCTGGCCCAACCGCCCCAGCCGTTGCCGCGCCAGATGATGCCGCGGTCCTTTCCCGTGGTGCCCGCTCCCTCCCCCGGAGTGTCGGCCCAGCAACCAGCGCCCCCTGCTCCGCCGACCGGAACGTCCCCTTCCCCCGGGCCGGCCCGGGGACCCGAGCCGTCCAAGGGGGCCAGATTCGTCCTCAATTTCGACAATGCCGACATCTACGAAGTCATCCGGGTCATGGCCGAGATGATGGGCATCAACTATGTCATGGACCCGAGAGTCAGGGGGGTCGTGAATATCCGCACCAGCGGGCAGATTTCCACCCAGGATATTTTTCCCATCTTCCAGACGATCTTGAAGATGAACGGCGCCACGGCGGTGCAGAAGGGGATTATTTACGAAATCGTCCCCTTCGTAGAGGCGAAGAAACTCTACACTCGTCCCACCGCGGCCAAGACGGCGGGCCGGACCCAGGAGGAGGAAAAGTATACCATCCAGATCGTAATGCTGAAATACATACCGGCGGGGGAAGTGGCCAAGATGATCCGGCCCTTTCTTTCCGACGGGGCGGACATCGTCGAGCACCCTGCCCAGAACCTCCTGGTGGTGGGGGACCTTTCCTCCAACATCCAGAAGTCCTTGGAAATCATCGACCTGTTTGACGTGGACATCTTCTCCGACATGCGGGTCCGAATTTACCCCATCCTCAACGCCGATGTGACCGAGGTGGCCAAGGAGATGGAGCGGATCTTTTCTTCCCTGGAGGTCTCCCTGAAATCCGGCCGGGGGGTGGGAATCACTTTCACTCCCGTCACCCGGATCAATTCTCTCCTGGCGGTGAGCTCGATCCCCGGAATATTCGACAAGGTGGAACGATGGGTCAAGGAACTGGACCGGATCCCCGGGGAGGGCACGCAGGTGAGCGTCTTCGTTTATTACGTTCAGAACGGGAAGGCCAAGGACCTGGCGGAGGTTCTCAAACAAGTTTATGTGCCCGTCAAGGGGGCGAAGCCGGATGCGAGGGAAAGGGCGGTCACTCCTGCCCCGGCGCCGGCAGCCGCGACCACTCCGGGGCCCCGGGGCGTCCGGCCGGCCCCGACAACGGCACCGGCACCCGGCGCAGCCCGGGAGGAAAGCGGCGCCGTTCCCGAGGGGGAGATCAATATCGTCGTGGATGAGACGACCAATTCCCTCATCATCCGGGCTTTTCACCGGGATTACAAAGCGATCCTGGAGACGATTAAGAAGCTGGATATCTACCCCAAACAGGTGCTGATCGAGGTTCTCCTGGCCGATGTGACCCTGGACGATACCACGAAGTATGGTTTGGAATGGTCCACTTTCAGCGATTCCTTCACCCGGGGCGGACGGACCTATTCCTATACTCTGGGCGCCGGGGGAATCGCTCCCCAGACAGACCTGGTTTCCGGCCTTCGTTACGCGATCACCTCAGTGGACAGGTTGGCCGCGGCCATCAGCGCTTCGGCAACGGAGGACCGGTTGCGGGTGGTTTCCGCTCCCCACATCCTGGCGTCCAACAATAAAGAGGCCCGCATACAGGTTGGCCGCTCCGAGCCCATCCTGACCAATACGTACACGACCACGGGCACAACCTCTCCCGGCGTCGTGGAGGGAACCATCGAGTACAAGGATATCGGGATCATCCTCACCGTGACCCCGCGGATTAGCGATGGCAAACTGGTTACGCTGGACCTTTCCGTCGAACAATCCACGGTGGGCAAGACCACTTTGGGAAATCTGGCAGATGTTCCCTTCTTTCCCAAAAAAACGGCCAAAACTACGCTTTCCATCATGGAGAAGCAAACCATCGTCATCGGGGGATTGATCGAAGATCGAAAGGAAAACATAAAGACCGGCATTCCCTACTTGAGCAAGATTCCCGTCCTGGGGGCGCTTTTCGGGTACCATACCAATGTGCTAAACAAAGTCGAAACGGTTCTCTTTCTGACGCCCCATGTGGTGGGCGACATAGGGGATTCCAATCGGGTGACCGAGGAATTCCGGGATAAAGTCCACTCCATCCAGAAAGAACTGGAGAGGTTAAAACAGCAGAAGCAGAAAGAGAAGGAGAAAGAAAAAGATAGGTCCAAAAAGGAACCCGAGGAACCGCGATCGGGCGTGATTCAATCCCGTGCCCTGGATTCTATTTCCCCGTGATCCTTGCATACCCAAATCGAGGGGCCGGCCGATACGGCCCCTCCTGATCCCGATTGAACCGCTTTCCTCCGCTCACTTTCGGGTGCTTTCCTTGCATTCCCCGGGCTCGGGCCTGCGATTTCCTTTTTTCGAGGGTTTCTTCGACCCGTCCCCTTGCTTCTTTTCCTATTTCTGTGAAACTCGGAGACGGGGGGAAAAATGTTTCCGGGGAGCAGAACCAACTACCTGCCTTTGAAAACCGGCTCCCTCTTTTCGAGAAAAGCGTTCATCCCTTCCGATGCGTCCTCGCTTTTCCGCAAGCTGTCCATGATGTATTCAGCGAACTCGTAGCCCTGCATGCCCTGATTCACTGCTTTCTTCACGGCCCGAAGAGACAGCGGGGGCATCTTCTTGATCTCTTCCGCCAGCTCCAAGGCCGCCTCCATCAATTTATCGTGGGGAACGACCTTGGCAACGAACCCCCACCGGACTGCTTCTTCGGCGCTGACGAACTTTCTCGTCATCAGGACCTCTTTCGCGCGAAAGCGGCCGACTTCCCCCGGAAGTCGGATGATCCCGTAAGGTCAGAGAATACCCAGATACGTCGCTGGCCACCCAAAGCGGGCTTTCTCCGAGGCGATATTCAAATCAAAGGCCAGGACCCATTGCGATCCGTCACCGGCCGAAACTCCGTTGATTGCTCCGATAACCGGCTTTTCAAATTCGTAAAACAATCTGGCCATGGAGATCATTTTCTTGTTGATTAATTTGGCCATATCCGGATTCTGAACGGCTTCTCTGATATCTGCGCCGGAGCAAAAGGCACGGCCGGCGCCGGTCACGATGAGCAGCCGGACAGCGGGGTCCACTTCCAGAGCCTCAAGGATTCCGGCTATTTCCGACCTCATCTCCATGTTGACCGAATTCAGAACCTCGGGGCGGTTCAGGGTCAAGACTGCAACTCCGTCTCTTCTTTCCAGTATGATTGTTTTTTATTCCATTCCCTCACCTCCCGGCGCCATTGAGGACACCTTTGTTTTTATACCCAATTTTCGTAACCCTCCTTCCTTTCGAAAGGAAAAAATAAACGATCAAGCCAAGAAATAGATTGTTCTGGAATTGATGGCGGGGGGGGAATGAGGATCGGGAAGGTCTCAAATTGCCCCGTGCCACCGTGGATGAGCGAAAGCAGACCTTAAGGGATCCCAAGTGTGGAAGAGCGCAGGAAGCGGTTTTCATCCCCCAGAAGCTCGCCGACCGGCTAAAGGAATATCTTCGCGAAATAGAAATCAAGCCCGAACAGAGGATTTTCCTCATAAGCGAAACTGTTCAAGGAAAAATCCCTTATAAGCTAGGACAGAATCTTCTTGCGGGAATCGAACCTCAACTCGGCAAATAATTATGCCGGACGAGCGAGATTTAAAGGGGAATATTGCCGTGACGTTTGGGGTGGCGAATCTCCCGCTTTCCCTCCAGAGACTCGAGGGTTGCGATCAATCTACTTCTTGTTTCTCCGGGCTCGATGATGTCATCCACCAGTTCCCCGTGGACCATGGGGTATGGGTTGGCGGCCTCTCTCAGTTCTCTGATTTTCTCCCGCCTAAATTTCTTCGGATCGCCGGCCCTGGAGATCTCCCTTCCATAGATCACCTCGGCCACCGCGTCTGCGCCCATGATCGCCGATTCCCCCGTGGGCCAGCAATAGATGTGATCCATTCCGATATCTTTGTCGATTCCCATGGCCGGCTTCGCTCCCCCGTATGCCTTGCGGATCAAGACCGAAATTTTGGGGACCACGGATTCGGCAATGGCATATAGAACTTTGGCCCCATGCCTCAGGATCCCTCCGTGTTCCTGCTGGGAACCCGGCAGGAATCCCGTGGTGTCCACCAGAAAGATCAAAGGGATGTTGAAGGCGTCGCAGAACCGTATGAATCGGGCCTCCTTGTCTGAGGAATCGATGGTCAAGGAGCCGGCCAGAAACAGGGGTTGATTGGCGATGAGGCCGATGGAGTACCCGCCCAACCGGCCGAAACCGGTGATGATGTTCCGGGCGAATTCTGCTTTCGTTTCCCAAAAAAAACCCTTATCCAGGAGACGGGCAATGATCTTTTTCATGTCATAGCTCTTCCGGGGATCCGCGGGAATTAAATCGCCGATCTTATCATCGAATGGTTCCAAATCCTCCCCGGTCTGAATTCTCGGAGGCATTTCCCGGCAATTCGAAGGAAGATAACTGAGTAGCGCCCGAATTTGCTGAAAGCACTCCTCCTCGCTTTTGACTCGCATATCCGCCAGGCCCGAGAGCTGGCTATGAACCCTCGCCCCGCCGAGATCTTCCATGGTAATATCTTCCCCCAGAACCTCTTTTACCGCCACCGGCCCGGTGGC
Source organism: Syntrophaceae bacterium (assembly GCA_013388675.1). Lineage (GTDB taxonomy): Bacteria > Desulfobacterota > SM23-61 > SM23-61 > SM23-61 > SM23-61. The sequence continues at coordinate 36,583 of JACAEW010000159.1, forward strand.
AAAAGTGTAGCTCCTTTGATCAACCATCAGGACAAAATCGGTCAGAGCCATGGCGTAGCCGGCGTTGCCCGCTCCCGGCCCCAGTACGGCGGAGATTTGAGGCACAATGCCGGAAGCCTGGGTGCAGCGGAAAAAGATGGACGAACGGGAAACGGGAAGGGGCCTATTCTCTGAATCCAGTCTTCCGCCCCCCGAGTGCCAAAAACCTATCAGGGGTACACCGACCTTGATCGCCATTTCCATGATGCCCATGATCTTGCTGCGATGGATGGGGCCGGTTGTCCCGGCATGAACCGTATAATCCTGGGCATAGATACAGACTTTCCGGCCGTCGATTTTTCCGTATCCCACTACGACTCCGTCTCCATACAAATCCTTTTTGCTGTCGGCGGGAAGGGCGGCGAGCATATTCATTTCAATAAAGGAGGAAGGGTCTACCAGGCGGGAGATCCTTTCCCGAGCGGTCAGCCGTCCCCCCTCGTGTTGTTTCTCAATACTCCTGGGGCCCCCGCCCAGCGCGGCTTTTTCTTTTTTTTCCCGAAGTTCTTGGATCAGTTTCTTGTGTTCCTCGTTCATTGGGCATCCGCCTTCCTTTCTCTCCGGCCTTTTCCCCGAAGAAGATCGCAGTCAGGATCTCCGGTGGGGCCGGAGGCTTGGAAAATCGCGAATCGCTCAAGGGGAATTAAAAAAAGGGCTACCGAAGGGCGGCCCTCCTTCTGCTGCCTGGCTACAGCATCCTGGAAATTTTCGACTTTGGGATTTCCCCGCTGCGATCCAGTCTTGCCATGATCGAGCATCGGGGGCATTCCCCTTTGAAAGCCGCCCCCCTGGTTTCGCCCCACGGCAACGTCGCTATCTTTTTGCTGGAGTATGACCCAAATCGGCCCAAACAGGCAAGACAAAAAACATGCTGTTTTGACAAGAACTCTCTTGAAGGTTAGGGCGAACTCTATCGAAGCTATGAAACCTAAAAAACGGCTAAGAAAAGGTTCCTATCCTCCCCCAAAGCCTCCCCTTGGGGAACCTCGCCATCTGGCCTACCGCTGGAGAAAACCCGGGAGGGCCAATTATGAAAATTCCTTGACTGCAGGGTATTCTTGGACCGAAAATAGAAAAGCAAAAGACGAGGGCGATGACACGGAACATCTTTTTTCGAATAGGTTTCCAGAGGCGGGATCATGGCCAATATCTTGTGTTTTTCGCGAAACCGGTGTACTGCTGTCGAACAGATAGATGAGGAGACCCTGAGGTCTTCCTGCTTTCTTCAAGACCCGCTGAGGGAAATCTCTGTGGAGATTCGGGTGAAACTCCCGGACCTGGAAATTATCGGTGCCGGTGGAAAAATGATGCGATCCGTTGGAGAGGAAAAAATCGACGTCGGGCAAGCGTTACAGCAAGTGGTCGGGGTTCGGATCGGCCCCGGTCTCAGGAAAATCCTTGGGGGGGTCATGGGGAAATCGGCGATTCACCGGCATTTCACCTTTATGGTGGAGGAATGCTGCAACGGGGTCATCCTGGCATTCACCAAGGAGGTGCTGCTTTCCGCCCCCCAAGACAAATGGGCGGAAAAAAAGTATTTCGAAAACCGGGTGAGGACCAATCCTAGGCTGTACAACAGCTGCGCCGCCCTGGCGCCCGGAAGTCCCCTCGTGGAAGGGGTCGAACCGCCCCGGGAATGACGGCACCGTTGTTGATTTATTCCAAATAAGCAGAGCTCGGATAGGATTTCACCCGTCACTGATTGAGAGGCAGGAAAAGGGATGCTGAAATTCGTGCGGAACAAGCTGGTCAGCATTCAGCGGAAAGACAAGAATACCCTGACCGCCCATGGTGTTCTTGAGGATGATATCTACGGGTTAGAGATCGATGTGACTTTGAGCTTGCCTGACCTGGAGATTCTATCCATTGAAGGGAAATGGGGAAGGACGGAGAATTCGGAATGCCCCCGGGCCATTCCCTTCCTGCAGGAAGCCGTGGGATTGCGCATGGGGGAAGGTTTTTCCCGGGGGATCCAAAAATCGGTCGGCCGGAAGGCCTGCCCGCACTTCGCCAATATTCTTCTTGAATGCTGCCATGCCGCCCGGGACGCGGCCATGGTGATCCAGGGGGAAACGGAAAAGGACAAAAGTCCTGGCCCTGGCTTTGAGGAGTTCCTGAGCAGCGATGCGGAAAAACCCGCGAGCCAATCGGGAGGCCTCTTCGTTTCTGGGCCGCCCCGCTCCGGGCAAGAAGAAGAATCGCTGCCCCGAGCCGGCAAGGGGAAAAAGTCCGGGGGAATGATCGTCGACCTTCATGTCCACACGCTTCCCGCTTCCCCTTGCAGTTCCGTTCCAGTCGGTGAAATTATCGCGGAAGCGAAAAAAATAGGTCTCGATGCCATTTGCCTGACCGAACATAACCATGTCTGGGACCCGAAGGAGGTGGCGGAGCTCAGTCAAAAATACGATTTCCTCATTTTGAGGGGAAACGAAATAACGACCGACCAGGGCGATATGATCGTTTTCGGCCTCGAAAAAGATGTCCAGGGGATTGTGAAGCTCGAAGAGTTGAGAAAGGCGGTATCGCAGGCTGGCGGGTTCATGATTGTCGCCCATCCCTTCAGGGGATTTTTGACCTTTGGAGTGGGGAAGCTCGGATTGACGCCCGAAAAGGCGATGGAAAGACCCCTCTTCAAGCTGGTGGATGGGGTAGAAGTCCTGAACAGCAAAGTCACGAAAAAGGAGAATGACTTCGCCGCAAGAGTTGCCGCCGGTCTCCGCCTGCCCGCTACGGGCGGGAGCGATGCCCACGAGGCTTCGGCGGTGGGGATTTATGCGACCCGGTTTTCCCGGGTTTTCCAGGATGAAAAGGGGCTTATTGAGGCCCTGAAAAGCGGAGACTATTCTCCCATCGCCTTCCGGGGGAAGACAAGCGAAAGGAGTGTCGCCATTGACAGGACAACCTAACTGGGAAAAAGTCATCCGAAGAATGGAGCTCCTGATGAGGCTGAAGTCCTTTCCGGTAGCCCTTAAGCTGCTGGAGAAGAGGGAGAAGCTTGAGAAAATCCCCTTCATGAGAAGCCCGAAGCACAAGATGACCCTTTGCCAGATGATCACCCTGGTAAGGAATTCTGATTGGACCGTGGGGGCCGATGCGGAGGATTTTTTCGGGCCCACCTGTCCTTCCGTGCTGGGCATGATCGATACCCCCAGCCTCTATAAGGATGGCACCTTCCGCAGCATGGTATGGGTGAAGACCAAAGAAGACGGGAAGAAGGTTGAGGCTTCCATTCCCCGGCTCCCCTTGGGCCTAATAGCTCAGGGGTTTTTTTAACGAGGTATTCAGCGAGGGATGGGGTGCAGGCCATGTAAGTCGGTCGGGTTAGGCTGATGAACCTGGTGAAAAGATCGGTCCCGGCCCGGGCATCAATGTCGATGGGAAAGGCATGAAATTTTTCCTGCGCCTTCAAGATCAGGTCATAAGGATCGGCCACCGTGGGGCAATATTCCAGGCAGCCGCGACAGGTGACGCGCTTGATCAGGACCTCCGCCTCTTTCCCCTTCGTGAGGGCCTTGATTTGAGCGATGGCTTTGTCTTTGTCGTAATCAACATAGAGACATTTCACCAAACAGTCACCGCAAAGATTGCATTTTCGAGCATCCCACATGTTCTCCCCTCCTGATTGAAAGGATTCCAGAGCCTCCATGGGCAGCAAGGATTTGGGAAGAGCAGGCTGGGGTTCGACGGAACTATATCATCTAATATAGGGGGACCTCAAGGGAGTGGGTGAAAGAAGTTGGGCCCAGAGGCGTGGCGGTCAGATTTCACCGGGTCCCGTCTCCGATGCAGGTAAGAAATCGTGTTCTTCCTGGGGAAGCGTGATGCGGAAAAGGGAACCGTGGCCTGGCTCGGTTTCCATTAGCAGGGTCCCGCCGTGTTCCTGGGCGATCTTTTGGGTGACCAGGAGACCCAGGCCGGTTCCGGAAGTCCCCTTGGTGGAGTAAAAGGAGGCGAAAAGCTTCTCCCGGACCTCTTCCGGAATCCCCGGACCGTTGTCCTCCACTTCGAAAACCACCTCCTCATTCGGGCCCCTACGGGTTCGAAGGATGACCTGATGCGGTTTCTTCTGGGGATCGGACAGGCAGGCGTCGAGGGCATTGGAGAGGAGGTTGGTCAGGCAGGTATGAATTTCTTTGGGGTCCAAAAACCCGGGGTCCGCAAGGGGGTCCAGGTCCAGATGGAGCCCCGTGCTTTCCCGACGGGCCCTCTCCCGGAACAGGGAACAAACCTCTTCGGCCAGCCGGTTGGGGTTGGTCCATCGGCGGTCGGGGATTTTTTCCCTCGAGAAACTCAGCAGGTCCCGGACCAGGTTGGAGGTCTTTTCCAGGTTTCTCTCCAGCATCTCCCAGCCCCGATGCAAGAGCCGGTCATCCTTTCTTTTCAGCGCGGTTTGCACCACGTACACCCCGCCTTCCAGGCCGGTTATGATATTCTTGACTCCATGCGCCAGCCCGGCGATGGTCTGTCCCACCATGGCCAGTTTTTCGGCCCGGGTTTTTTCCCGCTCCAGCGCCTTGAGAGGCCTGAGATCCTGGAAAAAAATAACCGTCCCGATGAGCGCCTTCCGGGGGGCGAGGGCCACCGCGGAAAACCGCACCGGGATCCGCTTCCCCTCCTTGGATCGGAAACAGACCTCCTGGTCCACGGCCCGGAGAGGTTTCTCCCCCCCTTTTTGCCCCAGGGCGTTCATGATTTTCCGGGATAGATTGCGGGGCAGGAAGGTTTCCAGGTTGGAGCGCCCGATCATTTCCGAGGCCTGGAAGCCCAGGATGCGCTCGGCAGCCTGATTGAAAACAATCAATCGGCCGGAGGCGTCGGCCGCGGCGATTCCTTGCATGGAGTTTTCCACCAGGTTGTCGAGAAATTCCCGGCTTGCCTGGAAGCTCTCTTCCAGGGATTTTTTTTCCGTAAGGTCGAGGGACATTTCGAGGGCATACCGTACTTTGCCCCGGGAATCGAAAATGGGAGCGGCATAAACCAGGTAATAGATCTCGCGTCCGTCTTTGGTTTTTCCCGCCTCTTCGTTGACCTGGAGCTTTCCCCGCTGAAAGGCCTGCTCCACCGGGCACGGCCGGCACTTTTCCGGCAGGCCTTTGTAAGCCCGGTAGCAAAATTCACCGACTTGTTCGCCGAAGGTATCTTTGAACCGCTGATTGGCCTTTACGATCCGGTACCCATGATCCACGACGGCGATGTAGGCGGGAACGTTTTCGAAAAGAACCTGGTATTCCGCCAAGGTGAAATTTCCCCGTCCTGCCTCCTCAACGGCCCGCTCTTTCATACCCTCGATCCTTCTCCCCTCGGAGACGGGGTCATCCATTTTTTACGGACTGCCGGCTCATGATTTCTGTACCGAAGCTCCTTTCTCCCTGGTTTGAAAAATCGAGGCGATGGTTTTCAGCAAAACTGCTCGGTCGACGGGTTTTTCCAAATATCCCTCCGGAGGGGGGATGGTGGTGCGGCTATGGATGAACCGCTTGAAATCGATGGCCGGATAATCGGGGGGGCCGAAGGCGGTGATCATGACCACGGGAAGGTTTTTCAGGGTCGGGTCCTTCCGCAGCTCGCCGTACAATTTGACCCCGCTTTTTTCGGGCATCAAGAGGTCCAGGCAGATTAAGTCGGGGCGATCCTGCCGGATTCTTTCCCATGCTTCATTCCCGTTTTTGGCCGAACAGGTTTGGTACCCGTTTTCCTCCAGGAGGGTGGTCAAATAGGTGACCACGTCTTCCTCGTCGTCGATGATGAGGATCTTCTTTGGACTCATGGCTGACCCCCTTATCCCGCATCGGTTTTTTTTGCCGGGAGATTGATGCCCTTTAAATCTTCCCCCAGGTAATGGCGTTCGTTCTCCCCCAGCACCCCCAGGGAAAGGCAGATGATCGTCCAGAGGTGGACGGTGTGGTAGAAACCCCCGTAATGCTTGGCCAGGTCTTGAATCTGCTCGTGGCAGTTGTGGCAGGGAGTGACACAATAGGCGGCCCCGGTGGCCAGGATCTGGTCGAATTTCATCCGGCCGAAGGCGCGCCGGTCTTGGGGGTACCCGGCCTGGAGGAACCCGCCCCCGCCGCCGCAGCAGTAATTATTGGAGAAATTCGGGGCCATGTCGATGAAATTCTCCTCGCCCACGACGGCCTTCACTATGAAGCGGAGGTCTTCGGCCAGCGGATCGCCCAGGGATTTTCTGACCACCTGACAGGGATCCTGCACCGTGAAGCGAATCCCAGCGGTATTCCAGGCCGAACTTACCTTTAACCTTCCCTCGCGGATCCATTGGGCGTACCAGGGGATGATACTCTGGAACTCGAAACGATGGGTCACCCGGAATTTCTGCAATCCGGACCGGATTGCGTAATAGACGTGCCCTCATTCCGTATTCAGGAGGACTTTGCATCCCAGCCGGTCTACGTGCTCGGCGGTGTTGCGGACGATCCGTTCCCAGGCCTGGTCATCCCCCAGGAACATACAGTAATTTTCCCCTCCCCAACCCTGGGAGGGGTACGTCCAGTCCGCCCCGGCCATATGCAGAATTTTCCAGAGGGGCACCATCTCCTCGGGCTCCATGACCGGCTCCCGGGAATTTTGATTCAGGCAGAAGTAAGCTCCCTCCTTGTCCATCGGGGCCTGAAGATTCTCCCATCCCGGCTGTTTCTCCCGGACTTCGACCAATACGTCTTCCACCACAAACTTCCAGTCCTCGACCGGGGTTCCCATGGCGCTGCCGCTCGGGTTCCGCAGGGCCATGTCGCAGGACCCCAGGATTCCCTTGGGCCTTTTTTCCCTCGGCCAGCTGGCCCGGGTCCGGTAGATCATCTCCGGGATGTTGACCTTCATGGGGCAGCTGTGAATGCAGCGCTGGCACTGGGTGCATATCCAAACCCAGGGAGTCTTGAGAATCTCTTCGTCCATTCCCAGGGCGATCATGCGGACGAATTTCCTGGGGTCCATCCCCGCCAGGCCCGCGGCCGGGCACCCTGCGGCGCAGGCTCCGCAGGCGAGGCAAAGGTTCAAATTCCCCCCCTGGGGAAGAATATCCTGGAAGCGCTTGCGCAAGGGTTCGGTTGCCAAGAGAAATTCATTTTCTGCCATCCCCGTTTCCTCCTGGGGTCAAGAATTATAATCCTTCAGCGGCGACTTGAATCCTGACCGCGCAGACCTTGTACTCCGGGATCTTGGCCACCGGGTCCGCTGCGGGGTTGGTCAGGAGGTTGGCCCGGCTCTCCAAGAAGTGGAAAGGCATAAAAACCGTTCCCCGGTTTATACGGTCGGTCAACCGGACGCGGGCCCTCACCGCACCCCTGCGCGACTCGATGGCCGCCATCTGCCCGTCGGCCAGGCCCAGTTCGCCGGCATCGGCGGGGTGTAATTCCACGAAACACTGATCGATCTCCCGCTTCAGGGAGGGTGAATTGCGGGTCATAGTTCCGGTGTGAAACTGGGCAAAGACCCTTCCGGTGGTGAGGGAAAAGGGATACGCCGGGTCGGGCAGCTCGTCGGCGGGGCGGTATTCAATCCCGCAGAAGGATCCCTTTCCCCTGGAAAAGCGGCCCTGGTGGAGGAACCGGGTTCCCGGATGGCCGATTTCC
>JACAEW010000117.1 GCA_013388675.1 Syntrophaceae bacterium
CAGCTGGCGGCCACCCTGAGCGGGGGAGAGCAACAGATGCTGGCGTTAGGCCGGGCCCTGATGTCGAGGCCCAAGCTCATCATGTTCGACGAGCCTTCCCTCGGCCTTTCCCCCAAGGTCAGCCAGGAGATCTTCCGAGCCGTCGGGAAGTTGAATGAAGAGGGACTTACGGTCCTCCTGATTTCCCAGGACGTTCTTCAAAGCCTTAGCCTGGCGCAGAGGGCCTATGTCCTGGAGAACAGCCGGATCGTCATGGAGGGCAAAGCCGCCCAGCTGTTGCAGGACCCGAAGGTGAAGGAAGCCTACTTGGGAATCTGACGAATGCGGAATTCGGATTTGGGAATGCGGAACCCCCTGCGCAGAATGGGAAATCCTCCTTGGGTAGGGAAAAACACCCCCGCATTCCCGACTGAATTCAGACCTTCCCCTTATTTGGTGTAACTGTACTCCTGCCCCGGATTCATAACCACAACCTCGACCCCGGGGGCTTCCTTTTTCGCCAGGGTGACAAAATCCTTCGGGTCCTGGACCAGGATGGGGAAGGTCTTGTAGTGCATGGGGATGACCTTCTTGGGGGAGATCATCTTCGCCGCCCGCGCCGCCTGGAACGGGTCCATGGTGAAGACGCTGCCCACGGGGAGCATGGCGACGTCGATCGAGTAAAGCTCGCCGAAAGTTTTCATGGAATCGAAGATTCCCGTATCTCCTGCATGGTAGAGGGTGGTCCCGTCCTCCAGTTTGATGATGTAACCGCAGGGGGCCCCGGTGGCCGTGGAATGGAAAGCCTGGGTCATGGTCACGGAAATCCCCTCGTAAACCAGGTTCCCCCCGATGTTCATGCCGTATCCGAAGTAGCAAACCTTATCCGTCGGGACCTTCCCTTCATTCTGGAGACGCCGGGCGGTTTCCACGTTGGCAACCAGAAGCCCGCCCGTCTGGCCGACGATTTCCGCTGCCTGCCCCATGTGGTCGAAATGGTCGTGGGTGACTAAAACCAGGGCGGCCTGTTTCACTTCTTCGAGCTTCATGGCCGCCAGGGGATTATCGAACCAGGGATCGATATAAATCACCTTCCCGGTGGTTGAGGTAATTTGAAAGCCAGCGTGGGAAATCCATTTAATTGTCGTCTTGTCCATAGAGACCTCCTTTGTGTTGGATAATCGGTTTTAGGGTATGGGTCACAGGTCTTGGGAATTATAAACGCTACCCAAGACGGAAACAAGGAAAAAGCGAGAAATTTTCATGTTTTGAAGAGAAGGGGTCTTCTCGATTGCCTGGCTTAGACAATTCGCCCTAAGATCAAATCCCGATTCAGGAGCCTACCGGGAGCGTTTCGAAGAATTCCCGAAGTTTTTCCCTCTGCGGCTCGGGGACAAATTCGATATTCATCCGTCGTTCACTGACCTCCCAGTATTTCTGGCTGGTGACCTGGAGCAGTTCTTTTTTTAGGCGGCCGATGAATTCCGGGGCCAGTCCCTGAAAACTCTGGCGAATGAGTTCCGCGGGCTCTCTTTGCCCGGAGAGGAGAAAGTAACTGGCCAACAGGGCATGCGCTTTCTTCACCCCCGCAAGCGGGGTCTTGGCCTGGTGGTCATACTGGAGGAATCGGTCGAGGAGTCCCTCGCGGATGGAAGACTCGATCTGCCAGGCCTTCTTCACCATAGCGCCCAAATCGTGGGCCACCGTCTCCACCACGAAAGTCAACCCCTGCTCCCGAGCTGCCATTCCGTAATAATCGAAGTAATACGCCACCTCCAGGACCTGCTCGGGAAACTTTCCTTCCATGGCTTCCGCCAGGGTTCGGTACTGGTCAAAGATGATGAAGACGGAGCGCACGTCCCGGCGGTTGATCGTGAGGCGAAGAAAGGTATTAAAATAATCGATGACCAGCTCCCGCAATGCGGGGTTTTCCAGGGAAGCCGGTTCCAGGCCGAGTTTTCTTAAACTCTTGGCGATGGTGCTGGTCAGCTCCGGCATGCGCGGGCAGGCGGCCCGCAGGGCCTCGAAGAACTGGTAATAGAGCTTCATTTCCAGCCAGGTACGGGCGGCGTTCAGCTGCTCCACCGCCTGGGAGGAAAATCCCAGGAATAGATTCGAATCGGCTTCGAACCAGGAGGGATGCAGTTTATCCTTGACCGTCCAGTAATGGCGGGCCAGCCTCTCCAGGCTCAAAACGGAATCGATCGCCGTGTTGCGGTCGGACCGGTCCACAGAACGGACAGCGATGTTGGCGATATGTTCCAGGGTTTCGGCGACGCGCTCTCGATTCTGCGCAGCCCTCCCGGTGCTTCGGGCCCCCTTGAAACAGGTTTTCACCTCCCCCTCCAGCAGGTCCAGGAGGGTTTTGGGGTGGAGAAAGCGAAATACGTATATCAAATAGGGGAAAATCAAGAGAAGGGAAGCAATGGTCAAGACTACCATCAGCCCCAGTTGAAAAGCGGGCACGGCCGCCCCGCCGAGAGAATAATTCGCCCACAAACCGCTGAGATTGACGAAGATGACAAACAGCAGAGCGCTGATGATTACCGGATTCCGGACGAAAAGCTCCAAAAACTTCAGAGAATACAGATTGGCCGTCAGGGGAACCGCCATTCCCGTGACGATAAACAAGACTCCCATCGCCTGGTTGAGTTTCCCATTCAATAGATTCAGCAGGCTCCCGGCCTCGGCGGGGGTTAAGGAATCGAGACGGTGGAGGGGGGTACCGCTGAAAAGGGTTTCCAGGGCGGACTGGACGAATAGAATCCCCAACGCGCCGGCGACGATGAAAAGAAGAGTCTTCAGGAAACGAAGCGTGTGATCTTTCATGGCACCCCTTGCTCTTTTGATTGGAAAGCAGACTACCATATTTCCCCGGGCGCCGCAACCTGAAGGAGGCGGGGTTGGGAGTGCCGAATATTGCTCCTTCATGACATCCCCTAAGCCTATTTGCCCCTTTTCCCTTCCGCATTCCGCACTCCGAATTCCGCATTTCGAGTAGATCCTCCCCTTGACATTTTCCTTTTCTTGACGGATATTCATACCACCATCATTTTTTCCACCCCGTTCATGGAAAGGACTCATCATGGAACCCATTCGAATCATGCCCTGCTTGGACATGAAAGAGGGGCGGGTGGTTAAAGGCGTCCATTTTGTAAACTTAAGAGACGCGGGGGACCCGGTGAAGAACGCCGAATTCTACCAGAACGAGGGGGCGGATGAGCTGGCCATGCTGGACATTGCCGCTACGCTGGAAAACCGCAAGACCCGGCTCGAATGGGTGAAACAAGTTTCCTCGGTGATCGACATTCCCTTGACCGTCGGCGGGGGGATCAACAGCCTGGAAGATATCGAACTGGTCCTGAATGCGGGGGCCGACAAAGTATCCATGAACAGCGCCATCGTAAAAGATCCTGAACTCCTGAGAGAAGCCGCGATAAAATTCGGGCCGGAAAAAATCACCGCCGCCATCGACGCCCGCAGGAACCCACAGATGCCCTCCGGGTTTGAGCTGGTGGTTTCCGGGGGAACCAAACCCGTGGGAAAAGACGCCGTCGTCTGGGCGAAGAAGTGCCAGGAATTGGGAGCCGGAATCATTCTCCCCACCAGCATGGATGGGGATGGTTCTCTGGCCGGTTATGACCTGCCGTTCACGAAAGCCATCTCGGACGCGGTTAGCGTTCCCGTCGTGGCTTCAGGAGGGGCGGGAAAACTGGATCACTTTTACGAAGGGGTCGTCAAGGGAGGAGCCCAGATTCTGCTGGCCGCTTCGGTGTTTCATTTCCGAACCTTTCGGATCCGGGAGGTGAAAGAATACCTGAAAATAAAGGGGCTGAAAATAATTGCCTAAAAGAAACCCGATAACCTAAAGGATGCGGACCTCCTCCTTCCCTATGCCTTTTCCGGCTCGATCCCGGTTTACACCCTGATATTGCTGATACCGATTCAGAAAGGGAGGGGGGAAATTCTCCCTTTTGCGGCTCACCCGAAATCGAAGAGGAATTCATTCCTCCAGTAAGGGTGGATGCCCGAGGGACGAACGATTTTTTCCCATCGTCGGGAGGAGCTTGGCCCATGAACTCTATGAAAGCGCTGGTCAAAGCCAAACCCCAGAAGGGGCTCTGGCTGGAGGAAGTGCCCGTGCCCGAGGTGGGCATCAATGATGTGCTCATCAAGGTCCAAAAGGCATCCATCTGCGGAACCGACGTGCACATCTACAACTGGGACGAGTGGGCACGAAGGACCATTCCCGTGCCCATGCCCATCGGCCATGAGTTCGTGGGAAGGGTGGCCGCCGTGGGGAGCAACGTCCACGGTTTCAAGGTGGGAGACCTGGTCTCCGGCGAAGGGCACCTGGTTTGCGGCCGCTGCCGCAACTGCCTAGCCGGGCGGAGGCACCTATGCCCCAACACCAGCAGCGTGGGGGTCAACCGGCCCGGCGCCTTCGCGGAATACCTTTCCATCCCGGTCACCAACGTCTGGTACTGCGACCCGGCTATCCCCATGGACGTGCTTTCCTGCTTCGATCCCCTGGGAAACGCCACCCACACGGCCCTCTCCTTCGACGTCCTGGGGGAAGATGTGCTCATCACCGGCGCAGGCCCGATCGGATGCATGGCCGCGGCCATCGTGCGGCACGCGGGCGCGCGCCACGTGGTGGTGACCGACGTGAATCCCTACCGGCTGGAGATCGCCGGGAAAATGGGAGCGACGACCGTCCTGGACGTTCGCCGGGAATCCATCGCCCAGACCCAGAAAAAACTGGGGATGAAGGAGGGCTTCGATGTGGGCCTGGAGATGTCCGGCAGCGGCGACGCCTTCCGCGACATGCTCGCCAACATGTGCCACGGCGGCAAGATCGCCCTCCTCGGCCTATTGCCGGCGGACACGGGCATCGACTGGGACAATGTGATTTTCAACAGCCTCACACTGAAGGGGATTTATGGGCGGGAGATGTACGAAACCTGGTACAAGATGACCGTCATGATTCAGGGAGGCCTGGACATTACCCCGGTGATCACCCATCACTTTCACTATACGGATTTCGAGAAGGGGTTCGAAGTGATGCGGTCGGGACAGTCCGGAAAAGTTATCCTAAACTGGGAGGGATAAAAATCTGCTGACCGGGGGGCGAGGGGAGTTCCCGGCGGACCTCTTTTTCCAACCGCATGTTCCTCCCCCTCTTGGGTCTAGTCTTTTTAGCCAGGAGTAGAGCCATGACCTTAGACGCTTTGGATCGAGCGCTGGAAACGGAATTGGAAGCCCTGAAGGCCGAAGGGCGGGCCAAGCCGCCGGAGCGGGTGATCACCGATTACATTCCTCCGCAGGGGGAAAAGGGGCCGCGGTACAGACTGCTGGGTTCCGAGCGGGAGTTCATCCGCATGAACTCCAACAGCTACCTCTCCCTTTCCCACCACCCGGAGCTGATTCGGGCCGCTGACGAGGCGACCCACCGGTTTGGGGTCGGTCCCGGCGCCGTGCGTTTCATCGACGGGACCTTTTCCTACCACGTGGCCCTGGAGGGGGCGATCGCTTCCTTCGTGGGCAAACCCGCCGCCAAAATTTTTAACTCCGCCTACACGGCCAACTGCGGCCTGGCCCTGGCCATCTCCAACCCCCGCACCTACTGGGTCGGGGACCAGCTCAACCATAACAGCATCATCCGTGCCATGCGTATCGCCAACGTACCTTCCGAAAACAAGGCCATCTACAACCACAACGACATGGACCACCTGAAGAACTGCCTGGAAACCGCGCCGGAGGGTATGGAACGGGTGGTGGTGATCTTCGACGGGATCTTCAGCATGCGGGGGGATTTTGCGCCCATCGACCGGATCGAGGGTATCGTGGCCGGGTTCCGGAGGAAATTTAGGGAGGGAGTCGTCACGGTGGTGGATGACTCCCACGGGATCGGGGCCTTCGGACCGACCGGCCGCGGGACCGCGGACCACACCGGCGTCCTGCCGGACGTCATCATCGGCACCTTCGGCAAAGCCTTCGGCGTCAACGGGGGCTTCATCGCCGCAAGTCCGACCCTGATCGAAGCCGTTCGCCAGAAGGCCGACACTTATATCTACACGAATCCCCTCAGCGTGGCCGATTGCGCGGCGGCGGCCAAGGCCCTCGATATCTGCGATTCCCCCGAAGGTCGCGAGCGCCTGGAACACCTGAAGAAAATGACCGTTCTCTTCCGCCGGGGGATCGAGGACCTGGGGTGGCAATCCATCCCCGGGCCGCACCCCATCGTGCCCCTCCTCGTGCGGGACACTCCCCGCACCCATCAACTGGTCCAGCACCTCTACGACCGGGGCATCCTTGCGGTCGGCCTGACCTTCCCGGTGGTGCCCCGGGGGGAGGAAACCATCCGGTTCCAGGTCAATGCCGCCCACACCGCGGCGGACATCCGATCCGTCGTGAAGGCCTTGGCGGATTTCCGCGAATCGATGAGAAAGGAGAACCAATAAAAAATGCCTAAAGGCACGAACGCCTAAAGTTGAAACCGGGAGTTTATCGCCTGTGACTCCGAACTTTAAAACCTAAACTTGTTTGGACGCGGATGAACGCGGGGAAAGGCGAATGCAGGGCTAACCAAAAATATTTGAAATTCCCCCTCCCCTTCTGATGGGAGAGGGTAAGGGAGGGGGTGAATCGGATCTCCCTCTCCTTAATCTCCTCACCCAATGGTAGGGAAGATTCCATGATCTTCTTCAAAAGGGCAGAGATAAATTCTCAGATTCAAATGGTTAAGAATCTGCGCTGTTTCCGCGACGAAGCGGGGAAAAAGTGGTGCCATAAACAACGAATCCTGCGGGTCTCGATGTGACGGGTGACCAGGGGGGTCTTCCCTCCGCCCGGGAAGCCTGAAATCCAGATAACGGGCCCCTTCCTTTTGCCGTCCAACAGGGGATATAACCGCTTCCGGGAAAATACCCTTGGGATTGCCGGGGGGTCAACGCGGCAATCGGGGAAACCTTCATAACCTCACCGTCTGAGGTTTCATTCTCCTGAAGGGCTTCAGGAAAATATGAATTTGGCTTTCAATCATTTAAGCATTCTTAAAAAGTCGCGAATCCCAAGAATACGGACAGTTTGGTAGGATTTCAAATCGGTCAGGTCTTTGTCCCCGCTTACGATAAAATCGGCCGATCCATCGATGGCGCAAGCAATGAATTTGTCATCCTCCGGGTCCCGGGAAATTCTCATTATTTTTTCCCCCATCTTGACGACCTCAAAATATGGCAGAATTTCATTTTCAATGATCCCTTGGATTTCCTCCGGAGAAAGGGAGAATTTTGGATAAGACAGTACGGTCTTGAATTCATCAAATGTCTCTTTTGAAATCAGGGGGATGATCTTTCTTTTCTGCCACAATTCGGGGATCCTGGAGAGTTTCCCGGTGAATAACAAGGCAGAAACCAAGACATTGGTATCCAGCACAACCCGTTTCACTTTCGTTTGCTTCTTGCCCATTGAATCGCCTCAGAAACCTCCTTCTCCTTGATTCCGAGCCGCCTCATCTTTTCCCGGATGCTTACCAGCGTCGCCCCCGCCGGGCTGATTCGGACCGGCATCAGGAGGATCTTGTTATCCTCCACGCGCACGTCGAAATATTCCGCCCCGGGGAAAGCATTGGCGACATATTTGGGCAAGGTAATCTGATTCTTGGATGTCTTCTTGGCCAGCATTTTTCCTTACCTCCTTACAGTAAGGATAACTTATTTCTTGAATCCATTCAATGGAGAAAGAGGCTCCTTTCAATTAAAAAGCCTTTTCACCTCTTCTGATGTCAGAATGGCTTCGACCAATTTGTCGGCGGCATCAATGATCGCGGCGGTTGCAGGTTTGGCCGGGTTGGTGCCGAGTTCCTCCATTGTCCGGGTATAGGACCCCGGGACCTCCCCTGTTCCGGTGATGGGTATCGCCCAGACCATTTTTCCGTCCGCGTCGTAAACCAGGATTTTATATTGAATCTTCATGGACCAAGGCTGAACGACGATCGCCGGAACCTTGAAATCCACCCCTTCGATCTTCGGTTCCACCACCGCCCGGAGGGGAACGGGTTGGACTTTGGTGAAGGGAGGCTTTTGGTCCACAACCACCACTTTTTCAAAGACCTGGCTCAAACCCACTTCAAAAATGCCGGCGCTTTCGCTCCCCAGGTTCCAGAAATCGTAGGTCGTCCCCAACGTCTTGGTGGAATCCGTGTAGCGGTAATTCTTAAACTCGTCGCTCAAATACAGACCGATGTTCACCGGCATTTTATCCGGATACGTCTTATCAATTAAGGTAGGGGTAACCGTCACCCGGACGTTCATGGAAGGGCCCAGGCATCCGGAAAGGAAAAAGGTCAAGGTTGAGGCCAAAGCTACGGCTGCAAATAATATGGTTGTCTGTTTTTTTCTCATTTTCATGCCTCGTTGTTGTCCTTGAATGAAGGATGTCACCTTTTTGCTCTGCGTTCTCTGCGCCTCTGCGAGCGACCATGGGTTTCGTTTCTTTCCTTCATGTGGTCAGTTTCCGGTAAATCTTGGGCAACTCCCTCGGCAGGGCCGCGGTCTCTTCGATGACCAGGTACCGGGAGGGGGGCATCATTTTGCGCAGGTAATCGTGCCCCGCCCGATCCACGGTGATACAAAAGGTATGGATCTGCTTGCGGCCCGCCTCCTCTAGGGCAATCAGGGTGTCCTGGAGAGCATATTCCTTGTCGGAACGGTCTTCCCCGTAATCATAATCCTGCGGGTATCCGTCGCTGATCAGGATCAAGTTTTTGATTTTGGACTCCCGGCCGGCCATTTTTTCCGCCGCGTGGCGGATGGCGGTTCCCATGCGGGTCGAGCGCTGGGGTTTAATCTTTTCGATCCGCCCCTTCACCCGGTCCCCGTACTCCTCCTGAAAATCTTTGATGGCGTAAAACTCCACCTCTTTGCGCCCGTACCCGGAAAACCCGTAAATGGCGTATTCATCCCCGATCTCTTCCAGGGCCTCAGCCATCACCACCAGGGCTTCCTTTTCGATGTCGATAATCTTCTTCTCTTTTTCCTGGGCCAGGATTTCGGGTTTCCGGTTTTTTCCCTCCACCCACTCATCCGTGGAGGCGCTCATATCCAGGAGAAACAGGGTGGAAAAATCCCGGTCCTTGCGGTTCTTTTCGATGTAAATCTTTTCCGAGGGGGACTGGCCGGCTTTGCGGTCCACGGAGGCTTCGACGGCCGCGTTGAGGTCGATCTCTTCTCCCCGCTCCAGGTTGGGAATCTTTTTAAACCGCTCCGGCTTGAGCATCTGGAACTGCCGGCGAACCTCGGCTACGAGATCGGAATAGGATTCCAGGGTCCGATCGACAAATTCCGTGGAGCCGGTTTCCGCATCCTTTTCCTTGAGACGGCACCACCTCACCCGGTAGTCTGCGATCTGGCAATCCCATTCGTCGTAATAATGATGATCCTCCCCCGTTTCCTCGGCCACCTCACCCAGGATTGAACCTATCTCTTTCTTAAGCTTTTCCTTTGCCCGATGGTTGGCCTCCCGCATGCCGATCGGCTTTTTCAGTCCCTTCAAATCGGTGATAAAAAGCCCCTGAAATTCATCCCCTTCCCCTCCCGGGGATACCTCCAGTTCCATTCCGCTTTCCAGCAGGGCTTTCAGGATTTCAGGCGATAGGGGAATTCCCATTTCCATCTGGTTGAGCAGGTTTTGCACTGCCCGCAGGCGAAGCTTTTTCTGCACCAGTTCAGGCCGCAGCTCTCCCCAATGGGGAAGCGGCGCGAGATTCTGGTAGGGCTCCTCCCCCGGGACGAGGCGGGAAGCCGGGTCTATTCCTCCCATGGGAGAAAGCGGCAGGGTTAACGGGGGAAGTGTGTATGCCTCCCATGTGAATGCCGGCTTCAAATTGGGAATACGGCTCAACTTCCGGTACAGAAGGACCGCGGCCCGCGCTGATTCCTTGACTCCTGCGCCCGGCCGGGGAAGAGCCATAAGGTGCGGGGTCAAATCAGCCCCCTGGGAAAGAAAAGCCAAGAATGCGGGGCTCAAGGGCTCGCCGAGAAGCTCCCAGCGGAGAAGGGATTCCAGAAAAGCCTGCTGCAGGGGAAGAGAGGAGACGGGGGGTCGGGCTCCCATGGCCATGGGGAGGAAAAAATCCATCTCCTTCTTCAATCCCCGGTACTCCCGCTGAAGGCAGTGATCCACCCTCGCTCCTTCGAGCACATGAAAAAGGTCCCGGGCCAGTTCCTTCCGCGGGAAGAGATGAAAAAACGCCTCCAGGGAAGAAATTTCTTTTCCCTTATCCGAAATCCCCCGGAGGCAGGCTTCCATGAACTCCGGAGGGAAAAGGTCCTGGACCGCGGAGAGGCGGAAATTGAACGTCCCGAATTCCACGTAACCGGCCTGATGGACCGTCGCCAGCTTGAAGGCCAGGAAGTTCATTTCCCGAGTAGAAAATTGCTTCGCCACGGCGGGCAAAAAAATGGTTTCCCCATCGGTACAGGGAAAGGGCCCGGCCGAATTTTGAATTCCGTTCTTGGTTTCCTGAAGGGGACGCAGGCCCAGGCTCCGGCCGGTGAGAGCTTGGGCGAAGAGCTTCATGAAGCGGGAGACTTCTTCCAGGGATACGGAAGACGGTTCCTCTGCTGCCCGGCTCTGGGATCGCCTGGATTCCAGGCTGAAATAAGCCAGGGCCGCGGGAATGCTTTGGGGGATGAGGGACCGTCCTTCTTCGAACCAGGGGGAGAAGCGGTCCCTTGAAACTTCCTTACTGATCTTGGAAAGGTTCAGAAAGAATTTGTAGGAAATCGAAGGAGCCAGGCGGGCCAGGTCCAACCCTCGAGAAAGAAGATAGGGGGTTTCTTCCTCGGGGAGGAAAGCCAGGGTCTCTTGGCTCCTTTCCAGGAAATCGATGAGTGTTTCGCGGGAATGGTCAGCGAAGATTATGGCCCACTGGATCAGGAATGGCCGAATGGCCGGGGAATGAGACCCGATTTTCTTGGGCCCGAGGCGGAGGAAGGCCACCGCCAGCTTGCTGGACCTTTCGGCCACCCGCCATCCGATCCTTAAGAGTTCTTCCCTCTCCTTTTTGTCCAGGACAGGAAGAGCCTCCATGGCGTCCGCCAGGGCATCCTCGATCCGATCCAGGTCCCAGCGGCTCCGCCGCCTCAGCTCCCGGGCAAATTCATTCCAAAGCTTTATTTCTTTATCTTCCATATAGGTAGGACGTTTTTGCCACAAAGGACGACGCAGCGTGGCTTTGCCGCGCTGTGATCTCTGTGGCTAATGGGTCTTTTACGGGAATATGGCGCGGATGACTTCCACGATCCCTTTTTCCACATCCAAGTCATCGGTTACCGCCTGGGCCACGGCCACTTCGCAGGCTCTCCGCGGGGCCACTCCCTGGACCATGAGCTGTCCGGCGTAGATCAGGAGGCGGGTGGAAACTCCTTCCTCCAGCCCATGTTCTTTGAGGTTCCGGACTTTCTCCGCCAATTTGGCCAGGGAAGCGGCGGATTCGAAGTTCACCCCGCTTTCATGGGCGATGATCTTCGCCTCCACGTCAGCGGGCGGATAATCGAAATCGATGGCTACGAAACGCTGGCGGGTGCTGTGTTTCAGGTTCTTCAGGACGCTCTGGTAGCCGGGATTGTAAGAAATCACGAGGAGAAAATTCTCATGGGCTTCCAGAATCTGCCCTCGCTTTTCCACCGGAAGGATTCGCCGGTGATCGGCCAGGGGATGGATGAGCACCGTGGTATCTTTGCGGGCTTCCACGATTTCATCCAGATAACAGATGGCCCCGTTCTTTACCGCCCGGGCCAGCGGCCCGTCGACCCAGATAGTTTCTTCCCCCTTTAAGAGGTATCTTCCCACCAGGTCGGACCCGGTCAGGTCCTCGTGGCAGGCCACGGTAATTAAAGGAAGTTCGGTCCCCATTTCCTTGCCCAGCCGGTAGGTCATGTACTCCACAAACCGCGTCTTCCCGCATCCCGTCGGCCCCTTGAGCAATACCGGAAGGCGGGCCTTGTAGGCCGAAGTGAAGATATTCTCTTCATCGCGGATGGGGAGGTAATAAGGCTCCTCCTGCATGAAATATTCTTCAAAAGGCTTTTCCAATTTTTTCTGCATGAGTTCAGCTTAGCAAATCCAAGGAAAAAATGGCAAGGGAATTGACGGTTGCGGATTGCGGATTGTAAGCACAAGATGGGGGCGTGCGGATTGCTGGGTGACCTCCCCTTTTGATTGATTTGTCGGTCATATTTTGCTATGGAAAGAAAAACCTGTGGAGGAAAAAGGAATGAAAAAAGAAGTCATTGTTTCGGAAAAATTGAGCAAGCCCCTGGGGATTTATTCTCAGGCGGTGAAAGCGGAGGGCAGCCGGCTGCTTTTCATTTCCGGGATGACCGCCAGGGACAAAAACGGGAAGATCGTGGGGAAAGGAGACATGAAAGCCCAGACCCGCCAGGTGCTGGAGAATATCAAGGCGGTTTTGGATCAGGCCGGGGCAACCTTCGATCAGATTGTCAAAGTGACCGTCTTTGTCACGGATATGGGCCGCTTCCAGGAAATCCACGAGGTTCGGGCCCAGTATTTCAAGAAGGATTATCCCGCCAGCACCATGGTCCAGGTAAGCGGTCTGGTGTCTCCGGAGATGCTGATTGAAATTGAAGCGGTAGCGGTTCTGGATTGAGGGAGGATATCGGCAAGAGAAAAAAAGGGGTCGCCCCACAGGATTTCTCGGACTGGGAGCGATAGGGGAAAGGCGCTCTGCGGTACGTTCGTTAAGCGCACCCTTCATTCGATGAAGAGCGGCCGGGCAGTCCCCTTTCACCCGAAAACCGCCAGCTCTTGGCTGGCCTTCTTAAAATATCCGTCGGCTGCGCAGCGCCGGAATAACTCCGCGGCCAGAAGCAGGTCGTCCTTGGCTCTGACCGGGTCTCCCATCCGTTTCCAGATGCGGGCGGAAAGAAGATAATCCTTCCCCAGGAGAAGCTGCATCCCGTGCATCCGGTCCAGTTCGATAGCCCTGTCCGCCCACTGCCGGGCCTGCGGAAGCAGCTGTTCGCTCAGATGGAACAAAATCTCAGCCGTATATTGGGCGATCCACCCGCTAAAACCCTTATTCTTATTCTGACTGAAAGATTTCAGGACATCCTTCAAGCTGATTCCCGAATCTCCCTGCAGGACTTTCGCGCGGGCCACGGCCACCCGGATCAGGTTCAACCAGGAAGGCCCGAACCTTTTCTTTTCCAGGAAGGAAGAAGCCCTCTGGTACGATTCAATGGACTTTTCGAACCTTCCCAGGTCGAAATACATGTCCCCCAAAAAGGCCGAGGCCCAGGAGCCCCAGGTGAAATGGGAGGTATTCTCGCAAAGACCGACCCCTCGGAGGAGATGATCCTCCGCTTCTTCCCAAAAACCCCGGTAGTAGCATGCCGTCCCATAGCAGGAATGGGCCATCCCTTTGATGTAAATATCCCCGCTCGCCTCGGCGATGTCCAGGGCCTCACGGCTGATCTGATGGGCCTCTTCCATTTTTCCCTGGAAGAGAAAATTCACGCCCGTATTGATTTTGGCGGAGGAGATCCCCATGGCGCTCTTCGCCGCCAGGCTTAGGTCCAGGGATTTCTGGAAGTAGTCCAGGCTCTTCTGAAAATCGCAGTTCCAGGACAAGGCGGTTCCCAGGATATAGCAGACGTTCCAAAGGGAAAAATAATCCTTGGCCTCCTCGGAGAACTCCAAAGCCTGAATCATATATTCCATTCCTTGCACGTGGTCTTCCTCGACAAAGAGCAAGTAGGAGCCGATGGCGGTATAGATGGATGGAAGCCCCCGCCGGTAGTTGATCCGCAGGGCCAGGTCGGCGATGGGAGATACGACTTCATAGGCTTCCACGTGATCGTTCAGGTTCATGCAATAGTTCGCCAGGGCCACTCGGGCGTCTATAATTCTCTTCTGCACAGCCGGGCTGTCGGGCATCTTTTCCAGGCAGAACAGCTCCTTGTAGGTGTAGGAGATGGCATCCCCGTAAGCCGACCTCTTTCTCGCCTTTTTTCCGGCCAGCCGGGAGAATTCCGCCCCTTTCTCGAAATTTTCACTCTTGATGAAATGCTCCGCCAGAACATCGGTGTGCTCGCCAAGGTTGTTCCGATACAGACGCTCCATCACTTCCCCGATCTTTTCATGGAGCTGCTTTTTCCTCCGGGTCAGGAGGGAATCGTACACCACCTCCCGGGTCAGGGCGTGCTTAAAAATATAGGTGGACCGGGGATAGATATCCCTCTCATAGAGAAGCTCCGCATTTTTCAGGATGGATAGCCTGGAGAGGAGCTCCGGCTCGGGTAGGCCGGAAGCCTGTTTGATCAACTCATGGCTGAAGGCGCGATCGATGACCGATGCGGTCTGGAGAAGTTCCCGGGCCCCTTCGGGAAGCGAATCCACCCGGGCCATGATGACCTCCTGGATCGTCGAGGGAATGTCCAGGGCCTCGACGTTGCGGGCCAGTTGATAGTGGTGGTTTTGTTTCACCATAATCTTCAAGTCCCGGAGGGATCGCAGGAACTCTTCGATGAACAAAGGGACTCCTTCGGTTTTCTCCAGGATCAGCTCCTCCAGATCGGGACTCAGAACCCGCGTTTCCAGCAGGTGGGTTACCATGGTCAGGGTCTCCCGGTTGGAGAGACGGTTCAGGGTGATCTGGCTGTGGTAGGATTTGGAGTTCCAACTGGGAATAAATTCCGGACGGTAGGTAAATAAGGCCAGGATTCTCCCCCCGGGGATCATCTCCAGGAAGGAAAGGAGGGTCTCCTCCGAGCTTTTGTCCATCCAGTGAAGGTCTTCAAAGATCAGGATCAGGGGCCGCGTGGCCGCTATCTTGAGGAGGATCCGCTTGAACGCCTCCATGATCCGGTCTTTCCTGGCATCCGGGCTGATTAGGAGCTTTTCGATTCCGCTCTCCTTCACGGAAAGGAGTTCCAGGAGAAAAGGCAAGTAGAGGCCTTCTTCGATCTCCAGTCTTTTCTGGCCGGCGATGACCTTTCTCTTGATCTCCGGCTCTTCCTCCCCCTCCTGGATATCGAAAGCCCTTTTGAGGATCTCAATGAAAGGATGGTAAGCCATGCCCCGCCCGTAAGAGAGACATCTTCCTTCCAAGATCCATCCCTCTTCTTCGGCCACCGACTTCCGAAATTCATACAGCAGGCGGGACTTTCCCATCCCGGCCTCCGCCACAATGGAAAAAACCTGTCCTCGCCCTTCTTTGGCCCTCCAAAAGCCATCCTTGAGAAGTTCGAGCTCCCGCTCCCGACCCACGAAGGAGGTCAACCCTTTCCCGGCACTCACCTCGAACCGCGTTTTGCTGGAGCTGGGGGCGATGACTCGGTAGGTCTTGACCGGTTTTTCCTTTCCTTTCACCCTTCTTTCACCGGCAAACTCGAACCAGAAGAGACCTTCGGTGAGACGGTAGGTCTCTTCGCTTACCAGGATGGTTCCCGGTTCGGCCATCCCCTCCATGCGCGAGGCCAGATTCACCGTATCCCCCACCGCGCTGAATTCGACCCGGAGGTCACTTCCCAGACTCCCTACCACCACCAGGCCCGTATGAATTCCGATGCGCATCTGGACCGGCGGAATTCCCCTTTCCTGCTTTTGGCGCTCGCTGAATCGGTTCAGTTCTCGCGAGATGGCCAGGGCCGAGCGTAGGGCCCTTTGGGGCGCATCCTCCAGGGCGATGGGAGCCCCAAACAAAGCCATGATCCCATCCCCGGTCATTTTGTTCACGGTCCCTCCATAGGCATGAACCTGGTGGATGAGGACCCCAAAAACCTGATCCATGAGGGAATATACTTCCTCATGGCCAATCCTTTCCGAGAGGGAGGTGAAACCCACGATGTCGCAGAAGAGGACGGTGACTTGCTTCCTTTCTCCTTCGATTCGATTTTTCTGCGCCAGGATTTTTTCTGTTAATCCTTGAGGAAGATATTTCTGAATCTTGGCCAATTTTTCATCCCAGGTGAGATTTGAATGGCGGAAATCCTCCGAGGGCTGGGCGGGCGGGGGAAAAAGGATTTGACCGCATTCCCCGCAAAATTTATCGCCCGGCTGGTTTTCAGACCCGCATTGGGGGCATCGGGGGTGGAGTTTTCCCCCGCATTCCCGGCAGAACCGGCGATTTTTTTGATTCTCGGCCCGACATCGGGGACATACAACATGATGGGTTTTCATAAACGAGTCAATCCCTTTTTCCATAAAGCCGAAAGAATCCTTCGGCCCCAGAAGCCTTTTTAGCAAATCCAGTGCCAAAGGGAATAGGCTCTTTAACTCCTTCAAACGGTTAGAAATTTTCCCACTCGGGGAGGAAGCTTTTCATCCCGCGGGAAAGGATTTTTCCCTTATATCCCCATATTTTTCATGGCTAAACTTCCGGATATTGCCCCTGGGACAGAAGCCAACGCAGATGGGGACGGGCCCCCAGGGAGTTTTGATAAACCCTAAAAAGAATGAACAAATTGACAGGCGGATGGGTTGCGATTAACATTGAATATAATTCCCTTTTCTTCGCCCTCCTTCCGGCATCCTCCTGATTCGGGCCAAGGCGGGTAAAGCAGATTCCAGGGGGGGAACTCTACGAACATGAAAAGGTTTGTGATTGAAGTGGGAATGGGTGTGGACCAGCACGGCCAAGACAATACCCGGGCCGCGGAAAAGGCCGTTCAAGACGCCATACACCGGAGCTGCCTGTGCGGGCTGCGGGAGGTGGCAGGGATCAAAAGCCCGAATGAAATGCTAGTCGAAGTTTTGATCGGCTGCCCGTCCCCGGAAACGGTGGATCCAGAGCGAGTCTTAAAGGTCCTGCCCCTCGGCCAGAAGAAGATTGAAGTCCGCAAGGGTGGGCTTTCCGGCAAGACTTTGTTCCAACCCGAGCTGGGGGACAAGACCGACGAGATGGTCGTGGCGAATGCGATCCTTACGGTGTATGTACCGTAACTCCATTGCGGATTGCGGATTGCAGATTTCGGATTGAAGAATACTCCCCATCAAGAAAGAGAAATACGGAATGGGAATGGGGAATGAGGAGTGAACCCAGTTCCCGCTTGCCCGTTGCCTGTTTCTGTTTTTAACAGGGAACGGGGAACCGGAAAGCCTTCGTTCTTCGGCCTTATCAACTTGCGGCACTTGAGCGCACGTAAGGCAATTGAGGCACTTTTCTTATGAAATCCATCTTCGTCAACCCCGAACGCTGCACTGCCTGCCGCACTTGCGAGATCGCCTGCGCCGTGAACCGATCTTCCATTTCCCGAAAAATGCCCGAGGCGATCTATGAAGCGTTGCCCCCTTTGCCCCGGGTCCGGGTGGACCGGTGGGAAATGGAGAAGGGATTCCCCATTCAATGCCGGCACTGCGAAGACGCCCCCTGTCTGGATGCCTGTCCTGCCGCCGCAATCTACCGGGATGAAGAAGGCCTGGTCCTTACCCACGATGAAAGGTGCATCGGCTGCTGGATGTGTATCATGGTTTGTCCTTTCGGCGCCCCCCAGCCTTTCCGGAATTTTCGGAAGGTCCTCAAATGCGACCAATGTAAAGGAATGGATATGGTCTTTTGCGTGGAAAGCTGCCCCACCCATGCCCTGATGCTGATCGACCCGGAAGATATTGCCAGGGGGAGATTCAAGCCGCCGAAAAAGGGAAGTCTCGTGGCCTTGAATTATGCTTCCAAGACGGGTCTTTTCGGGCCGGATCAATAGGATCGGTGCGTTTCCGCTTTCGCCCGTAACCGATGAAAGCCAAGGAGGTGGGGTTGGCCATCTCGAATAACCCTTCCAATGATTGGAGCATGAATGAACCGGGTCCATAAAAAAACCGCCCTTTCCCAGACAGCCCAATCCATCCTGGCCGCAAACGAGGAAGGAGAGAGTTTCCTTTGGGGCCGGTACGAAGAACAGCTTCCCCTGTGCGCTTTTACGGCCAACGGATTAAACTGCCGGAAATGCTTTCAAGGTCCTTGCCGGATTAACCCCTTCGGCGACCCCCCTACCCGCGGGGTTTGCGGGGCGGATCGGGAACAAATCGTCATGGAGAATCTTTTCCAGATGACCCTGAATGGGGTCCTGGAAACCGCCCGGTCTATCTCCTGCATCCAAGAATCTTTCGAGGCCCGGGAGCTCCCCGAATTGGATTCAGACCTGCCGCAGAAAACCGGAGAAAGGCTACGGAAACAAGGGATCCTTCCCGTCCGAAAAAAGCAGCTTTTTGAAGTTCAGAACGGCTTTTTTTCCCACAAGGGGTACCTCTCCCAAACCCTCAAGGACTTGACCCGTCTGGGATTGATTCACTACGGACTTCTGAAAGGGCTGGCTGCATCTCCATCTCCTGCGAAGAATGAATTCACTCAAGACCCTGAGGGGGCCAATCTTTTCCTCGTGGGACAACCCCCTTGGAATCATCTTTTGACCCTGGGCCAAAAGGCCCGGGAACAGGCCGGCGGGAAAAAGGTCAATCTCTGGCTGCAGGGAACCCGCGGCCTACCGTTTTTTCCCCCCTTCCCCGATCACGGCTCGCCCGAGATTGGCTTGGCCAGGGGCGTTGATGCTCTGATCCTCTACCCCAACTCCGATTTTCCCGCGTTGGAAGATTTAGCCCGGAAATGGAAAATTCCCATTCTACTCGTGGGGGAAGGAAAAAGCTTCGACCGGATTGCCGCGGAGGCCTTCGCCCTTGCCCTGGATCATCAAAAAAATAAAGGGCACGTTACACCCTTGCCTCTTTCTCAGAGCCAGGCGCCAGAAGGGGTGGTTTTCGATCGGATGGAAGGGATTTCGCGACTGCTGAAGGCCGGGCAAGTCAAGGGAATCTTGGTCATCTGGGCAGAGCCGAATGTGAAACAGTCCTTCTTCGAAAAAACCCTCTGCCTAATGGAAAGTGCTTCGGATCAAAAAATACTCATCTGGGTTGGCGGGGAGGCGGCTGCCCAAGCGGCCCTCTTGAATGAAGAATTGGCCCGAAGAATGGGCAAGAAAGGGGCGAAGACCCCTGAAGGTAACCTAGGCAATCCGGGTTATCTATTTTCCTGGGGGGAAATTCCCAGTCTCGTCTCTTTCCTGAGAGGCCTCAGTCCGGGCCTGGAATTTCACCAAATGCCGCTGGGAGTTGCCTTTCCCGAACTTTCCAGGGCTTCCACCTGGGCTACCGCCGTGGGCTTTTTGGCCCTGGGCTTTGCCGTACAGGTGGGGACTCAACTCCCCTTTTGGGGAAGTCCATCGCTTTCCGAGGTCCTGCAAAGAGATTGGCCCAACATTTCCGGGGGGGCTTTTATGGCTTCCCCCAGCCTGCCGGATGGGCAAAGACAGGCCCGGGAGATGATTTCCTACATTCAATCCCGAAGCTTTGAAAAATGATGGTTAAAAAAAATACAACCCTCCCGAAGCAGCGAAAACAATACCTGATCATCGGAAACAGCGCGGCCGGCATCTCCGCGGCCAGAGAAATCAGACGGCAGGACGCGCGCGGCCGGATCACGATGTTCTCCGATGAGCCGACTTTCGGCTATTCCCGGGTAATGCTCCCCCTGTATCTTGCCGGTAAAATTCGGAAGAGCGGGCTGATGATCGCCCCGAGGGAATCCTACGCTCGGCTCGGGATCCAACTTCTGCGCGGGGACCCGGTTGAATCCATTAACCCCAAAGGACAAAGGGCCCTTACCCGAAAGGGGACTCACCTCCCCTACGACCAACTGCTTGTGGCCACCGGATCATCGCCCCGCACCCTGAGCGTTCCGGGGAATACCCTCGCCGGGATTCATTACCTCCGGAAAATTAACGATGCCGAAGACATCCGGAACGACCTTTCAAATTTCTCCGGCCCGGTGCTCATAATCGGGGGGGGATTGGTCAGCGTTAAAAGCTTGGAGGCTTTGGTACATAAAGGGAGAAAGGTCCACATGGTAATATCTTCAGATCGGATTTTATCCCAGATGCTGGATCAAAGGGCCTCCAACCTTTATCGAAACCTTTTGCAAAAAAAAGGAGTCATCCTTCGGTTTCATACCGATGTTCTTTCCTTCGAGGGAAAAGAAAGGATGGAGGGCGCCTGTCTCTCCGACGGAACTTTTCTCGCTTGTTCGTTGGCGATTATTGGCAAAGGAGTGAAACCCAATGTGGCTTTCCTGGATGGGACCGGGATCGGGTTGAACGAAGGGGTGGTCGTGGACTCCCGCCTGGCCACCAACCTCCCCTCCATCTATGCGGCCGGGGATGTGGCCGAGACCCTTGACCCCCTGAAGAAAAAGCACCAGGCTCAGGCCATCTGGCCCCTGGCCGTTGAGGGCGGGCGGGTTGCCGGCTCCAACATGGCATCTTCAGTGTCCACCCTAAGAGGGGCACTGAGAATGAACGTCGTGGATCTCCTGGGGTTGAAGGCCGTTTCGGTAGGGGCCGAAGAGGGGCAGGAAGTCCTCTCCTATTTTCCCCCGGGAAAGTCGGTTTACCGGAAGCTGGTTTTTTCCGGGGGCCGGCTCACGGGATATCTTTTGGTCGGAGATATCCGCTGCGCCGGGGTTTTGACTTTCCTGGTGAAAAACGGGACTCCGGTTTCTCCCGCGGACCTGGAAGAAGGATTGGAAAGGTGGTTTTCTTTCTCCCCGAAGCTCCGGAGTCTTGCGGGACAAGTGAAGCTTTCCTAATCTCGTCGTCTGGAGAATGCGGAATTCGGACTGGGGGATTGCGGAATGAGGGATTTTTTCTCTGTGCTCTTGGTGAATCCGTGGGGAAAAAGGAGGCTTTTTGCGGATCGACCCCGATAAATGCATCGGCTGCGGAAAATGCCAATCCTACTGCACCATGTGGGGCGGGGTGATGCATTTGGAAAGACACCCGAACCTACCCTCCCGGGTCATCACGGTGATCGACGAGGATGAGTGCGTGGAATGCAGCGTTTGCCTCCGCAGCGGCTGCTGCCCCACGGAGGCCTTATTCCAGCCGATCCTGGAGTGGCCGAGGATCGTTAGAAAAAACTTTAGCGATCCCCTGAAAATCCACCCGGAAACCCGCATTCCCGGACGGGGGACCGAGGAGATGAAGACCAACGATATAACCGGCCGCTACCCCCGGGGAATGTATGGAATGGCTTTGGAGCTGGGACGACCCGGTGTGGGCGCACGCTTTTCCGACGTGGAAAAGGTGGCCAGAGCGCTCGCGACTCGGGGGGTGGAATTCGAGGAAAACAATCCGGTGACCAAGCTGATGGCGGACCGGAAAAAGGGATTGATCCATCCAGCGGTGCTGGGGGAAAAGGTTCTCTCGGCCATCGTGGAGTTCATGATCCCGGCGGAGAATCTTCCTCAAATCCTGGGAACCCTGGACCGGGTTTCAAGGGAAATCAACACCGTTTTCTCCGGGGACATCATTTCCCGGGTTGCCCCGGACGGGTCCGTTCTTTCGGTCAAGAATTTAGAGGAAATGAAGCGGTTCATTTCCATCAACGGCAAGAGCAATGTCGGCTTGGGGAGGCCCAGAGCCATGGACGAAAGGAATGTGGAATTCCGAATGCGGATTGCGGAATAAAAAACCTTAGCCGATAAGGGCTTTCTTTGATTTGTTTTCTCAACTCTATGTACTTTCGCTCATTTTAGTCCCTTGGAACTCGAGGTCCCTAAGCATGTTCAAGTCCCTTGAATAAGGATCTTCCATGACTCACACCCTCCATCGCCGGGGCAGCCGCGAGAGCTTGTCCTGTGACTACATCGTCTTCACCATGTCGGCCAAGGGCTTTAACGAGGCGGGCTCGGGGAAAAAGATGAAGGAGTTTCTCGACATCCTCTTGAAATACCGGCCTGTCAACTATGGGGACATGGTAACCGGAAACGGTTACGTGAAACCCCGGGAAGAAATATACAACCAAATCGGGGATACCAGCATTGTCCATGGAGTGTTTACGGACCCGAAGATCGTTTCGGATGTCCTGAAGGAACTCAAAGCGGCGGACCTGGGCACTTCGGTCGTGGTCACCGGAATTCACGAAGACACGGAAAAATGCTGCCGCGAGAGCTCCCTCGAGAAACATACCGTTGAGCATTCCCTGGGAATCTTTGGTCGGCTAAAAAGGCTGCCCGCGGAAGAAATCCTTCAGTTGACCACTATGTGCGGCCACGGTATGGTCCCGGTCAACCTGGTGGAAAAGGTTGTGGCCGACATCAAACGGAAGAAAAAGACCTACCGGGAAGCGGCGTTGGACCTCACCCGTCCCTGTCACTGCGGGGTTTACAACCCGGTCCGGGCGGAAAGGCTGCTGCGGCGGTTGGTTCCCCTGATGGTATTGGATGGATGCGGTTGAATGAAAAATGGAGGCCGGTGATGATACACCCGGCACGCAGGGGCGACCCGCTGGGGGATATGCCCGATCGCCCCTACCCCGAGATAAGGGAGCCATTTCCAAATTGATCAAGGAAAAAATATCTGTTCTTTTTCAACCCTCCGGACGGAGGGGGGAAATCAAAGCGGGAAAGACCGTCCTGCAGGCGGCGCAGGAGCTGGGCGTTCCTTTGGAATCGATTTGCGGGGGAAAATCCACCTGCGGCAAGTGCAAAGTACGGATTCAGGAAAGGGGCCTCGAAAAAAGCGATTTTTCCGGAACCCGTCTTTCTCCCCTTACTCCCGAAGAAAAAAAATTCATTTCTCCGGATGAACGAAAGTTAGGATACAGGCTGGGGTGCATGGTCCAGCTGTACGAAGACACCCTGATTTTCATCCCCGAAGAGAGCCGCGGGACCCAGCAGGTTATCCGCAAGGAGGCAAGGGAAATACCCGTGGACCTGAACCCCGCAATAAAGGCCCATTATGTAGAACTCTCTCCCCCCTCTTTAAAGGAGCCCCTGGCCGATTTCGAGCGCCTGCAATCGGCCCTGCACCGTTCTTACGGCTTGGCGGATTTGAGCATTGATTGGCCTGCCCTTCTGGTTCTTCCCCAGAGACTCCGGTCGGAGGAATGGAAGGTCACGGCGATGGTCTGGATGGACCGGGAGATCCTGGACGTTCTCCCGGGAAAGGTAGAGGATTATTATGGAATAGCTGTGGACATCGGGACGACCACCGTGGCGGTCTATCTCTGCAGTCTGCGGAGCGGGCAAATCCTTTCTTCGGGATCCCTGATGAATCCCCAGGTAGCCTATGGGGAAGACGTAATGGCCCGGATCACTTACGCCATGGTGAACCCGCAGGAAGGCTTGACGCGGTTGCGCGAGGCCATCATTGATGGATTGAACACCCTGATCCGAAACACCTCCGAGGCTGCCCGGGTCTCCCCGCAATCGATCCTGGAAATGACCGTCGTGGGCAATACGGCCATGCATCATATTTTTTTGGGGATCGACCCTCAGTCCTTGGGAATTTCTCCTTTTGCCCCGGCCCTCCATCGTTCCCAGAATTTGAAGGCCCGGGACCTGGGGCTGAAAGTCCATCCCTCCGCCAATGTCCACATCCTGCCCATTGAAGCGGGTTTTGTGGGGGCCGATAATGTTGGGGTTTTGATCTCCGAGACCCCATACCAAAAAGGAGAGATGTCCCTGATCATCGACATCGGAACCAACGGAGAACTGGTCCTGGGAAACAACCGCAGGCTTTTGTCTTCCTCCTGCGCCACCGGGCCGGCCCTGGAAGGGGCCCATCTGCGCTTCGGAATGCGGGCCGCTCCCGGAGCCATCGAAAGGGTTCGTATTCATCCGGAAACCCTGGAGGCCAGATATAAAGTCATCGGGCAGGAAAAATGGAGCGATGAATGCCTCCCGGAGGAGCTCCAGTCGCGGGGGATCTGCGGCTCGGGCATCATTGAAGTCGTGGCCGAGATGTTCCGGGCCGGAATTCTGGAGAAGAGCGGGCGGTTCGATGGAAAACGATCCTCCCCTCGACTGCGCAGGAATGAAAAGGGTCAGGAATTCGTCATCGCCTGGGCCGGGGAAACGGCCATAGGACAGGACATCACCATTTCCCTTTCCGATGTGCGGGCCGTTCAGCTGGCCAAAGGCGCCCTTTATTCCGGGGCCAGGATCATGATGAAGAAGCTGGGAGTGAATCGGCTGGACCGGGTCGTCCTGGCCGGGGGATTCGGCAGTTATGTGGACCCGGAGCGGGCCATGATCCTGGGCATGTTTCCCGATTGCGACTTAGAAGAAGTCGTTTCGGTCGGGAATGCGGCGGGGGACGGGGCTCGAATAGCCCTGTTGAACCGGGGAAAGCGGGAGGAGGCCGACCGGGTGGCCAGGGAAGTGGAGTACATCGAGCTCACGGCCTATCCCGAATTCGCCATGGAATTCGCCGAGGCCATGCTCTTCCCGCATATGAAAGACCCTTTCCCCCATTTGGAAGGGATTTTAAAAAAGTGATCGGCAGGGACCGTTACACGGCATGCTTACAGGAAAGGAGACCCCAATGCCCAGATCATTCATCCCGCTCGGAGACGGAAAGCTGGCCTACCTGGCCGGCGGGAAAGGGAAGAATCTCATCCTGCTCCACAGTCTGAACATTTCCGCCGACTCCTGGGAGAAAGTTTTCGTTCCCTTGAGCGAGAGTCATGCAGTATACGCCCTGGACATGTTCGGCCACGGAGATTCGGACAAACCCGCCAAAAACCTGCTCATCGAGGATTATGCCCGCAGCGTGGTCGAGTTCATGGACCGGATGAAGATCGAGAAGGCCATGGTCTGCGGGAATTCCGTGGGCGCCCTGACGGCGGTCGAATTGGGCGCCGTTTACCCCCAGCGATTCGAGAAGCTCGTGCTCGTCGGCTGCCCCGCGAGGAACCCCTGGGAGAGAATGGAACGGCTGGCCCTTTCTGCCCTGGGTTTCGACGCCCAGGGAAATCCCCACCCCGTTTCCCTTACCGATCTGAAAATGACCTTTGCCCATCCCACCCCCGAACTGGCAGGCTGGTTTAATCAACTGCGGGCCAGGGCCGGAGTGTGGGTGAAAAAGACCATGATCGCCATCTCCCTCTACGATCCGTTCCCCAAGTTTCCCCAGATCAAATGTCCAACCCTGATTATCTTCGGCGACCAGGATGTACTGAAGGAAAAGGAAAAAGATATCCTTACGGGGATCGATGGTTCTAAGAGCGTCATCCTGCAGGACGCCGGGCACGTGCCCCAGATGGACCAGCCGGAGGCCTTCTTGAAAGCGGTCATTCCTTTTCTGAAGGCCTGAGCCTTCCCTTTCCGGCGGGCCCTTGGTTCGGGTAGGGGGTATCTCCTCTTTGAATGGAAAAGGGGAACGTATGGGGTTTCTGAAAATGGGCCGATGGGTCCTCGTTCTGGCTCTGGGGTTGCTGGGTTGCTCCCCATCCCATAAAGTCCTGGTCCTGTACGACCGTCCCGGGTCCCTGAAATCCGGCGACCGGGTGATTTGGGAAAACCAAACCATCGGATCGGTCGGCGAATTTCAGGCCAACCCGTCGGGCAAGACCGTCGTTCCGCTCCGGGTTAAACCCGATTTTCGCCAAGCCCTGACGGATCAAAGCCGCTTTCTCATCCAGTCCGACCCGGACCGTCCCGGAAATCAGTCCGTCAAAATGATCCTATTGGGGGCCGGAGGAAAGCCCCTTCCCGACGGCGCAGTGGTGGAGGGAAGCACCGCTTTTTCCTATATGATCGAGAAAGGGTCCCGCGAAGCCCAGTCGCTTCCCGGGCTTTTTCAGGATGGCCTGGACCTTCTGGCCAAAGAGCTCAGTCGTCTTTCCGAAAGGGAATGGCAAAGAGAGCTGGAGCGCCGGATTGAGGCCTGGACTCGGGAATTGCAAAGGTCGGGAGAGGAGGCCCGCCGTTCCTTTCAAAGAGAAATCCTCCCGAAATTGGAAAAGGTGGTCCAGGATTTCCTGCGGCGCCTGAAGGAGTTGGGAAGGGAGCTGGAGGGGAAACCGCTCGAAGAAAAACTGGAAAGGCTGAAGAGAACCCTTCAACCCTGATTCTTCCTACCTCCTCCAGAGAAAGAAATCCCTCTCTTCAGGAGCGAGTCGTTAGGGGAGTTTTCAAGGAACCATCCTGCTTGGGATTGGATTCTTTCGGAACCCTTCGCGCTCAGGAGAATTGCGGGAAGGTCAATACTTCTTGAATCCTGGGAGCATCGCAGAAAAGCATCGCCAGGCGGTCCACCCCCAGAGCGATTCCGGCGCATGGGGGCATGCGGGAAAGAGCCTCGAGAAGTTCCTCATCGATGGGATAGAGGGGTTTTGCGAGGACCGCTCGGAGCCGCTGCTCCGATTCAAAGCGCTTGCGCTGTTCAACCGGGTCGATCAGCTCGGAAAAGGCGTTGGCCAATTCCAGCCCGGCAATGTATAGCTCAAACCGTTCGGCCCACAGGGGGTTGTCCGCCCGTACGCGGGCCAAGGCGGCCATGCTGGGGGGATAATCGTAGAGAATCGTGGCTTTGGGGCTTCCCAACCGGGGCTCCACCGCCTCCAAAAAAACTTTAAAAAATACCTCATCAAAGGAGTAATAACCGCCCGGGTCGAAACGGAATCCCTTGGCCTTCGCCTCTGCAAGGAGGGACGGTCCGTCGCCATTCCTCTCGATATCGACCTTGCCGTAGAGCCGCATGGCTTCAGCCACCCCCAGGCGCTCCGCCGGGGGAGCCAGGTCGATTTTTTTCCCCTGGTAGGTCAGTTCCGATCCCCTCAAAATTTTCCGGGATAGATAATCGAGCAGGCCTTCGCAATCCTCCATGATCTTCCGGTAATCCGCATGGGCGCGATACCATTCGAGCAGGGTGAACTCGATCTGATGGGTTGGGCTCACCTCTTCGTCCCGAAAGACCCGGCAAACCTGGAAAATCTTATCCCACCCCTGGGCCAGAAGCTTTTTCATGGAGTACTCGGGGGAAGTATGCAGATACATCTTGCTGGGGCCTTTCCCGGGGGAGTGGAGGAAGACTTCCGGGGCCAAGAGATGGGGCTCCATCCCGGGAGAAGGGACGAGATAGGGGGTTTCCACCTCCACAAACCCGTCCCGCAGAAAAAATTCCCGGATCTCTTGGATCATCTTCCCCCGCAGGATCAGGTTCTTCCTTCGCTTTTCATCCATCGGGATCGGAATGGGATTTTTATGTTGAAAGGTTCTCATCCGGAAGGCTTGGCCACGGATGGAATGGACTTTCTCCCTTATCCCCCTTATTTTCTCTCCCCGCGAAGAGAGGATGAGGGAGTGCTGAAATCGCGCCTAAGCCCCGTCGATGGTGTGTCGTTCCTTGACCCGAAACCATCCGGCGGGGTCCTGGAAATATTCCAGGGTGTCCTGGAGGGAAAGGCGGTGTTCCCTTTCAATAAAAGCTAAGAATTCATAGAACTTCTTTTCCATGGGGTTTTCCACGTTTTTCGCCAGATCGGCGTAGAACTTTTCCCCCTTGGTCTCGAAGTCGATGGCGATTTTGACCGCATCCAGGTCATCCGTATCGGCCTTGGAGGAGGTATCCACGGAATCCACCACTTTTTGAACGACCTTTTTAACCTCCGTTCCTTTCACCTGGATGGGAACGGTTTCCGGCCATTTTCCCTCCTGGATCAACCGCTTGTGAACATTCAGGATTCGGTTGTAATGCTCATCTTCGTCGCTGGCGATGGTGGCGAACATCGATTTCCCCATGGGGTGGGTCGTCCGCTGGCTGTGCTTCAGATAAAAATCCCTCTCCCGGGCCTCGTTATTCAGGGCGATTTCCAAGGCCTTGATCCTTTCTTCCGTTTTGGAACCCATCTTTTTCCTCCTGGTTTTTTTCTCGCACCGGTTGGGGAAAATTCAGCCGTCGTGAACCAGTGACACAAAACATTATACTCGAGGGACCTTCAAAAACAAAATTTTTTTCGCCCGATCGAACCCTTTTGGGCTTTACCCCTCATACGCCGTCAAGAAGTTGACTATCTTACCTTCGATGATGGATTCAGCCACGAGAATATCCTCCGGGGTTTGAAATTCGGATTCCAGGGTGAGAAGGATTTTATCGAACCGGGATGGCTGAATCTGCCAACGTTTTCCGTATTCGATGCGGGCGATTTGATATTCCGAATGGGAAAAGTAGTATTTCCCCAAACGGCCTTGACCGGAGGAGAACTGCCAGGTTTCCTTTAAAAAGAAAAACTCTCGAAGGGCATCGCGGACTTTTCGATTTTTAAGCCCTTCTTCCTTAAGGCTGTCTCCCAGGCGGGTTTCTACTTGGTGAAAAAATTCTTTGACCAAATCAATGTCCGTTATGACCAGCCCATAGAGATACCAGTCATCGATCGATAGCCGAACAGAGGCTCGTTCCGCCTTCGTCAGCTGGGTGTAGCTGGGGCAATAGTGGGCCGAGCAGGTCTCCTTTCCGTAAAAACAATGATCCCGCAAGTCCCGCCCATCGTTAACCGAAGGGTGGAGCAAGCACCCTACCCTTTTCTTCTTTTCATCCAGGAACCCCAGGAATTCGCAGTTGTAGATCGTCTCCAGAAGTTTTGGATTGGGAGGGGGCGCTTCGTCCGCATAGGCTTTCCGGAATTGATCCGGATTCCGGCCCAGGGAAAAGAAAAGGCTTGTGCTTCTCTCCAGCAAAGGGATCAGAACTGGCCGTGAGTGATTCTGCCAGTTATAAAGGCCGCAGCAGGCCCCGCAGGACTTCGATGGGTCCGGCTGGCAGAGAGAGCCGTCGATTGCGGATTTCGGATCGAAGATTTCGGATTGAAGAGCCGTAGAATTCCGCCCGGTCATCAGCCTTGATTCAAGATCGCCGCCACCCGGTCGCAATATTCCCGGCTTTTCGAATCAGCGGCAACCAGTTCGATCCCGTTGGGGGAAGATGCCCCCAGGCCGAGGTCCACCGCCCGGGCGATCTGTTCCTGCTCGAAAATTTTTCGGTTCATGATCTGGTCGTTGGCCCCCAGGTGTTTGAGGAGAGCTACTCCCACGGCATCTACCGCCACCCGGTCGGAGGAGGCCCAGAAAACATTTCCCTGCGCCCTTTTCCCGGTTGCCGGTCCCCCGTCCACGAAAGCTTCGATCCCGTCCATGATTACCAGGTTGGGCTTGAAAGGCTCGT
The DNA here is from genome assembly GCA_013388675.1 of Syntrophaceae bacterium. Lineage (GTDB taxonomy): Bacteria > Desulfobacterota > SM23-61 > SM23-61 > SM23-61 > SM23-61. The sequence goes on from JACAEW010000117.1 coordinate 28,998, forward strand.
TGATCTCGGCGATCATCTTCCGCTGGTGCGGCGACCCGTGGAGCTGGCGCATGTATTCGAACCCCTGCCGGGAGGTAGGGACTACTCCCACATGGAGCTTGAGGGAAAGGGTGAAGACTCCCCCATACTGGTGGGTCTTCAGGCAGCCAGTCGAGATGAGAAATTCCGATTCCAGGACCGGGCGGGCAATCCGGAACCCGTCGGGCCAATGACTCCCCTTGGGTTTGAACTCCACCCAATCCTTTTCCTTCAAATCGTCAAAGTTGGTGACCTTTACCCCCAGCTTCTCCAGAAGGGGAAGGATTCCTTTCTTTTCCATGACATCAAGGGTTGGCGGATAGCTTCGATCGCCGACGTTAACGGATTGGGCGCCCAATTTCCAGACTTCCTCCACAATGGCAACCAATGCGTCGTTGTGGGTGGACCCCGGCGTGGGATCGGCGGTGTTGAAGTTCGGCTTGATAAGAACTTTTTTCCCTTTAATCGATTGGGCCTTCAAGGCCTTAAAGATTCCCTTGATTCCTTTTTTCCGGTCATCGGTCTCCCATAAGATTACCCGACTTTTCTGGCTGGTCATCCCCCATCCTCCCTTCGTTCCCCATACGGAGGCCCCCGAGGCTAGCGCTGAATATCTCAAAAAGTCCCGTCGGCTGAATTCCATTTTTCGCAAGCTCCGTTCGCTTTCAACTCTCCTTTTATTATTATACCCCGCGGTACCAAATAATGGAAAGAAACAAGAAAAAAGATGACTTTTTAGCTATTTAAAAAGGCTTTCCCAAAAAACCCTCCGGTCCTCCCTTTTTCAAAGAGAGGAGAGCTTTTTTGATTGCTTTATTGGAATCAAAGCGAAAATCCCCCTTTGAAAAAGGGGGATCAAGGGGGATTTCTAGGATTCCTCACATATGGGGAACTCTTTTCTCATTTGGCTAAACAGTTACAAAAAAAGGGAATTGTTCCAAAAAAGAAGTTCGGGTATATTCATTTGGAAGAAGACGGCAAGAAACTTCAACACGAGGATGAAATGACTCAGGTCACGGTTTTTCGGAAAGACTGCGACGAATGCGGCCGCAGTTTCTCGGCCCGGGATCGAAAAGAGAGGTTCTGTCCCAAGTGCGTCGGAAAAGTAAAGGCAAGGGAGGAGCTGGCCAGAAAAGCCCGAGAAAAAAAACCTCCCCCCACTCCCCCTGCGCCCAAGCCGGCCGAGCAAGAGCCCCAAGTGTTGACCGGGGAGGTCAAGGATCGGGTGATAAAAGAATATGAAACTTACCGGGATCGGCCCGACTATCGCCTGAAGAAAATCCACCAAGAGATCGCCCGCAAATTGGGGGTCGGGAGGGCGCTGGTGGTTGAAGCGCTCCGGGGAATCGTCCCGAAAAGGGTCTTGACCGCGGAAGAAGAGGCCGAGGTCATAAAACGCTACCGGGATTATGTGGAGCGGATGGAAAGGCCCTGCGCGGGGAGGCGCAAAACCATCGCCAAAGATTTGGCGATCCCTTTCCGCCTTGTGGCCTCTGCGGTCCAGAGATGGAAACGAACCCTGCGTCCCGTGGAGGAGCTGACCCGGGAACAACGCTTCCAGATCGAAAAGACCTATTTCCGGCTGCTGGAGGAAAAAACCCCCCTCAAGGAAATCATAGATGATATCGGATCGAAAAGCAGTCTCAGCCACTGGCAAATTCTCCGGTGGCTGGACTCGATTCACGATGGGGAAAAGCTCCTGAAAAATGTCCCGGGGGTTACGGAGGAACAGCAGCGACTCATTATTAGCGGATACTTGGATTACTTGTCTGGTCCCGCCCCCCCGGGTCCATTTTTACACACGCTGCTTGCCGAAAAGTCGGGAGCCACCTACAAACAGGTACACAAGGTACTGCTTAATTACCGGCTGAATCGGTTGCGGGATATTCAAGGGTAAATACCCGCCGTTTTTTCGGTAGGATCTCGGGACTCAGCTCCGGCTGGTCCCGACGTATCATCTCTGCTCCCCGTCCCCCCCTAGGCCGCCCGCAACCGGGAGCGATGGATGGATTGGAAATGCGCGGCCAAAGGTAGGAGGCCGTTCCCATGATCAAAATTAAAAGGATTTACGAATCACCCGGGGAGAAAGATGGGTTCCGCATCCTGGTCGACCGGTTGTGGCCCAGAGGATTGTCAAAGGATACGGCCAAGGTCCACCTCTGGCTCCGGGATATTTCTCCATCCAATGAGTTACGGAAATGGTACGGCCACGACCCTGAAAAATGGACCGAGTTCAAGAAGAAGTATTTCCAAGAAATAAAGGAGCGGAAGGAAGAGTTTGACCTGCTCCTCGAAAAAGCCGGGAGAGGGAACGTTACTCTTCTTTTTTCGTCCCAAGAGAAGAAATTGAATAACGCCGCTGCCCTCAAGGAAATCGTCGAAAGAAAACTCAGATGATTTCATATTGCCCCGCACGCTCCTTGTCGGAATAGAAAGGGAAAAATAAGATTGGGGACGGTGAATCCATGAAAAGGAGGGACGAGCGAGGCCACCCAAACACCCATGTATGATTTAGTGTACGTGTATGAATTCGAGTCGGACTTAAGAGGGTGTACTTCTTTCCTTAAGGAGGGGGAAGACTACATCGGGATTTGGAAAGAATCCGGCTATTCTTATCTCTTTTTCAAAAAGGACCAAAAGGAGCTGCTGCGACGGTTTCTGCCCCCCTTCCGTTCGGAAACCGTCCTGCGCCATGAGGACTGGGAGGCGGGAAATCCGCTGGATATTCTCCACGTGGGACCGTTCACCGTCCATCCGCCCTGGATGATCCCCCGTAAGAATCAAGGCATTTCCCTGTCCATCGACCCGGGCATGGTTTTTGGCAGCGGAAATCATGCCAGCACCAAAGGATGCCTAATCCTTCTGGAAAAATTATTCCAGGAATTCGTTCCCCAGAAGGTCCTCGACCTGGGTACCGGCACAGGTGTCCTTTCCATCGCCGCCCTGAAGATGGGCGCCGCGGTCACTTTCAGCCTGGATTACAACAACCTGGCTATCGACACCGCCAAAAAAAACCGGAGCCTGAACGAGCTGGAAAGCCGGATGCACCTCTGGCTGGGAGATGCCAGGGACTTTCTTTATATCCATGCCGATTTATTGATCGCCAACCTGCACTTCCAGGCCCTCGACGAACTGACCGATCAAGATATTTTTTATTCGAAGCCCTATTACCTCCTCTCGGGCCTCCTCGGGCATGAGGGGTATCGGCTCCAGGAGAAGCTCGGGGACAGGTTCACCCTCCTCGACCAATACCACGAGAATTTCTGGTTCAGCTTTCTCTACCGGAATCCCTCGACCTTTCACCTCCTCCGAAAGCCTAAACCCGAATAACCGAATCGAATAAGCCTTGACATCATTCTTTCATTTTGATAACTCTCCGCAATCATAATAAAGGGTAGAGATGGGTAGTGGCCCTTTAATCTATTGATATTTCCCTTTAGATGTCTCGAAGAGGTAATTCTGACGGCGTTCTTCACTCACAAACGACTCGTTTTTAGACAACTTGGATATTTAGCTCTTAAGATTCAAAGAACGGATTATTGGACAATAACGGAGAATGGCTCCTATGGCTGTTCTTCGGGATAACCCGGCTCTTAGCACCAAAGAATAGCCATTATTTTGAACCAATTATCAATATATTATAGGGCCATGACCTAGAGATGAAGGGATTGCATTTTTAACCAAATTGACCCAAAATTCGCACGCGGGTTCGCTAAAGGGTCGGCCACGACCTAGCCTTGGCCGCAGCAGAATCACCATTTGCGCTTCTTGGCAAGAAATGGACCGGCTATATTCAGATGAAGAAAAAAATGGTCTTCTCCCAATCGAGTGGGTGCTTGAGGAAGATTTTGAGCTTCCCGGGTCTACCCCTGCCGGAAGCGAGTTGGCCGGGCCCAGGGGGGCTTCCCGCCCGGGGCAGGACATCCTTAGGCAGCGGTTCATGCATCGGGGCGCGTCGGAAATGAATGGGGTTATCCCTGTTTAAGCTGGGATTTATTATTAGGCGAAGGGTTCGGGGACCGGTGCCTTGCGGAAGCCGGGCCAGCGCTCCGGAGCCCCG
>JACAEW010000118.1 GCA_013388675.1 Syntrophaceae bacterium
GGGGGGCATCCCGCCCGGGGCGGGACAGCCTCGGCGGGAAAAATCCGGGGTTCCGGAGCGCTGGCCCGGCTTCCCCAAGGCACCGGTCCCCGAACCCTTCGCCTAAAACGAAATCCCAGCTTAAACAGGGACAACCCAATTCATTTCCAACGCGACCCGATGGAAGAACCGCTGCCTCAGGATGTCCTGCCCCGGGCGGGATGCCGCCCTGGGTCCGGCCAACCCTCTTCCGGCAGGGGTAGACCCGGGAAGCTCAAAATCTTCCTCAAGCACCCACTCGATTGGGAGAAGACCCTTATTTCAGCCTCGGGTCGATGGAATCCCGTATTCCTTCCCCCAACAGGTTGTATCCCAGCACGGTGATCAGAATGGCCAGCCCGGGATAAAGGGAGAGCCACCAGGCGATTTCGATGTTGTCTTTTCCCGCAGTCAGGATATTCCCCCAGCTCGGCGTCGGCGGTTGCACCCCGATGCCCAGAAAGCTCAGGGCCGATTCGGTGAGAATGGCCCCGGCCACCCCCAGTGTGGCCGAAACCAATACTGGCGCCAGAGCATTGGGCAAGATGTGGCGGAAGATGATCCGGAAATCCCTGGCCCCCAGGGCCCTTTCCGCGACCGTGAAGTCGCGTTCTCTCAGGCTGAGGAACTCCGCCCGCACCAGCCGGGCCACCCCCATCCATCCGGTTATCCCGATGACGATCATGATGTTCCAGATGCTCGGCTCTAAGAAGGCGATGACCGCCAGGATAAGAAAAAAGGTCGGAAAACAGAGCATGATGTCCACAAAACGCATGATCAGATTATCCACCCACCGGCCGTAATAGCCCGCCAAAGAGCCCAGAAAAATGCCGATGAGGGTGGCGATTCCCACGGCCACAAATCCCACCATGAGCGAGATCCGGGAGCCGTAGATCATCCGGCTGAGAACATCCCGGCCCAGGGAGTCGGTGCCGAAGGGATGAACGGCGCTGGGTTCTTCCAGCACTCGCTTGATCTGAATCTGGCCGGGGTCGTAAGGAGAAATCCATGGGGCCAGGACCGCAACCAGGAAAAGAAAAAGGACAATGGAGGCCCCCAGAAGCGCGAGTTTGTTCTTCCGGAACCTTTTCCAGAAAAGGCGGCTCAGGGTTTCCTGGGGAGCCCGATTGTTGGAGGTGGTTTGCCTTTCCATCATCCTATTTTCCGAGTCCTTTACTCAGGTCTGCCGGATCCTGGGGTCGGCCAAGGCGTAGGATAAGTCGGCGATTAAATTTCCGATGAGCGTCAAGACCGCCCCGATCACCAAAATGCCCATGATCGTCGGGTAATCGCGGGCCATGACACTGGCGTAGAAGAGCTGGCCCATGCCCGGGATGGCAAAGATGGTTTCAAAAATAACGCTTCCCCCGATCAACCCCGGGACGGAAAGTCCCAAGATGGTGATGACCGGCATCAGAGCGTTCCGCAAAGCATGCTTGAAAATAACCGCCCGGTCGGACAACCCTTTGGAGCGGGCGGTGGTGATGTAGTCCTGACGGATGACCTCCAGCATGTTGGAGCGCATGTACCGGGAGAGCCCGGCGAGCCCTCCGGAAGCGCTGATGAAAATGGGAAGGATGAGATGGCTAATCCGGTCCCAGACCTGTGCGGACAGGGGAAGATATTCGTAGTTCAGGGATTTCAGGCCCGAAATGGGAAGCCAGCCCAGCTGCACCCCGAAGAGGATCATCAGGAGAAGGGCCAGCCAGAAATGGGGAATTGCAAAGCCGAGGAAAACCACGACGGTCGTCACCTTGTCGAAGAGAGAATTTTGCCGGGTTGCCGAATAGACTCCGATGGGCACGGCCAGAAGAAAAATGATCAGCAGCGAGGCGACGTTCAGAAAAATGGTGATGGGGAGCCGCTCCAGGATCTTGTCGGCTACCTTTCTCCCGTCCTGGGAGAAGGAGATGCCAAAGTCCAGGACGACCAAACGGCGCAGCCAGTTCCCGTATTGAATATGCAAGGGTTGATCGAGCCCGTAGAAGGCCCGCATTCTTTCCTTCACCTCCGCCGTCGCCTTGGGATTCAGGTCCGTGGCCATGTCGATGGGGGAGCCCGGGGCCAGGTGAATGACTCCAAAAGAGATGATGGTAATCCCGATAAACAGCGGGATCATAAGGAGAAGGCGTTTGATCAGGTAGCGTCCCATGGCCCCTTCGGAAAAGAGAGCTTTTTATTATCATAAACTTGGACCGCGAGGGGAGGCAAGAGAAAGTTCTTCCTTTTCCCGGGAACCGATCATTTGGCCCCGATGGGTTTTCGTGCTAAGATGGGAAAAATTTTTCCGCCGGGATCGATCCATGATCAAAGAAAATGCTTACCTGTTCATCGCCGTTGCCTTTGTCGCCGGGATTGTGGCAGGCGTTATCTTTACCGTTTACCATGAAGAGCGGATGCCCCATCTGCCCCCATCCGTCAAATCGTCCCCGTCATCCCCTGCCCCGGGCATCCCTGGGGATATTCAAAAACAGATTTCCTTCCTCCAAAGCCTGGTAAAAGAAGACCCCCAAAACCTTAAGGCCCTGGTGGAACTCGGGAACCTTTACTTCGATATGGACCAATACGATTCCGCCATCCGGTTCTATGCCCGGGCCCTCGAACTGGACCCCAAGAATGCCGATGTTCGGACGGACATGGGAATCATGTACCGGAGAAAGGGCGACCCGGACCGCGCCATTGCGGAATTCAAAAAAGCCGCCCAGGACGATCCCAAGCACGTAAACAGCCGTTACAACACGGGGGTGGTCCTCCTTCACGACAAAGGGGATATCAAAGGGGCCATCCAAGCCTGGGAGGAGTTCCTGAAAGTCGAACCCAGCGGGCCGCGGGCTGAAAACATCCGCAATCAGATGGAAAAGATGAAGAGTATGGCCAAATAGACACAATTGTTCAGCCGGTGCAGCGAAAAATAAACATTTATGATCGCCTGCGGGATTCCGTTTACCCCTGGAGGGGTTCAACAAGGGGAGTAGAATATATTAAAAGTTAAGGAAATTATTTAATAAATCATATTAAAGCGGGCTGTTTAAAGACCTCTGTCCCTTCGGCGCTTCCTTTGGCATGGTAAATGCTGTCCTTTTAATCGAGAAAGGATGGGCATGGGTCATGAAAAGAAAAAAATTCTCGGAACGTATTATCATCATTCTAATCGTTCTGTTTTTCGCCATTCCTGTCTGTGCCCTGGCTTTAACCGATTCGGTCACGACTTGGCCAAGGTGCTCGAGTTCGTTCGTTTATAATCTTCTATTCCGATAAACTGCAATAACAAGCTCTTTTTCGAAAAACGCCGGATTGCCCCCGGGGGCGGATCCGGCTTTTTTTTCACGGTGTGCCAAATTGAAACGGCGAGATTATTGATAAGTCATCCTAAGAGGGGTATAAGCGCCTCGATCACTTCTTCGGGTTCAACCTGAATCGGGCCGGGAACAAACGGTCGGCCCCCGGATTCTGAGAAGGACGACGAAACGGACCCCTTGCCGCACAGAATCCTTACGGAGGAACCCCTGGGTCCCCAGACCGCCGGGTCTGTCGGCCCGAAAAGGGCAACCGTCGCCAAGCCCAGAGCGGAAGCCAGGTGGGTAATTCCCGAGTCATTCCCCAAATAAGCCTTAACCCTCCTCAGAACGGCGGCAAGCTGAATCAAAGACAGGTTTCCGGCGATCATAGGGGTGCTTTTTTTCAAAAATCCTTTAACCTCCTCAACTCCATCCCGGGCCGGACCGGAAATAAGAAGCACTCTGGCCCGCCCATCAGCCCAATCCGCAACTGCGGCAAAATGGCGTGCTGACCAATTCTTGGCCGGGCTGCCGCTTCCCGGGTGAATGGCCAAAAGCTTCTCATCCCCCTTAACCCCGCAGCGGGCCCAGTATTCCCCGGAAAAATTCAAGGCCTCCTGGGGCAGTTGCAGCGGGCGGTCCGGGACTTTTCCTTCAATGCCGTTTTTCCTCAGCCATGCAAGCAGGTAATCGGATACATGGATTTTTATTCCTTCGGGGGGAAAAGAGGGCAGGGTTAAAACCCGGCCGGCCCCGGTTTTCTCTAAATTTCGGGAAAAAGCCTGCCCGCCCTTTTGGGCAAAAACCAGAATGAGTCCGAAACGGGGAAAAAAAACGCCCAGATGGGGAGGCAGGGGGGCGTCATCCAGGTAAAAATAGGCCATGCCCGCGCGGTCTACAGAATGAACGGCCTCGGCCTTGAGGTCGCAGGCCACCAAGGCCAACCTTTCCGGGTATCCCATTAAGTGGAGGACGGACCGGGGAAAAGTCTCTCTGAGATTCCGCATGGCAGGAAGGGCCAAGAGCAAGTCCCCGATTCCACCGGAATGAATGATGAGAACCTTTTCGGGATTCGGCGAAGGATTGGTCATCCCTGAATACCCCGGGCCCGAGCATCCGGGGAAACCCCGGGGCTAACTCTTTTTAGCCCCGAACTTATTCTCTATCCCGGCCATCAGCCTTTGGATATTATCCCGATGGCGCCAGAATATGAACAGACCGATGACGATGGCGAAAGGGATGTAGATGGGGTGGGGATTGAATAGAGCCAAAAATACGGGAAAAACCGCGGCGGCGGTGAGCGACCCTAAGGAAATATAACGGGACTTATAAACTACTGCGGCAAAAACGAAGAAGGATAGGATGGCCGGGAGGGTAGCCAAGGCGAGGAAAGCTCCGAGGCCCGTGGCAATTCCTTTTCCCCCTTTAAATTTCAGAAAAACGGGATAGAGGTGCCCCAGGAAAACGGTTAGGGCCACCGCTCCGATCCAAAAGTGGGAATCGAGCACCCCCCGGGCGACCGCCACCGGGATCACGCCTTTCAGGATGTCGCCGGCAAGGGTGAGGATTCCCAGCTTTTTCCCCGCCGTGCGATAGATGTTGGTGGCCCCGATGTTCTTACTCCCCTGGGTGCGAGGGTCCACATCGCTGAAGGCCCTGGTAAGGATCACCCCGGTAGGGACCGATCCCAAAAAATAAGCCAAGATGAGAAGAAGAAAGGTCATGGCTCCTCCTCCCAGATAAACGACAACTTCACCACAGAGGCACAGAGAGCACAGAGTGAATATGGTATAAGAACCAACGGAAAAACCTTTAGCAAGACTCTTTCCCTTGAGTTGTTTTTATGGCCTGGATTTCTTTTTCCTCTGTACCACTCAAGTGCAGAATCTCGAAATTTTGTCACAACTTTCTTCGAAAATGTGGGGCGGCCCGATGTGGCCGCCTACAAAATGGTAAACCATCACCCGGTTCGCGTGGTTGCCCCTCCGATTTGGTTGCGGCTCTGCCGCGCTGCGTCCTCCGTGCTTCTGTGGTGAATAAGTCTTTACGCTTTTCGCACCCTGCAGGGAATGTACCGATGCAATGGCGTAGCCGCGAATCGGTCCCTGTTTTGGGCCGGGGCCAGGCGGTTTACATTGACTCCGTGAGCCTTGCCCCCATGAACTAAGCCGAACCCGTGCGGGATGACCACCTGCCCCTTATGGGAGGATTCGGTAACTTCCGCCTCCACCGTTGCCGATCCCGCTTCGGTTTCGATCAGCGCTAAATCCTTATCCGCGATCCCCAGCTTTCCCGCATCTTCCGGGTGAATGCGCATGGTGCAATACCGTCTCCCCTCGTTCCAGGCCGGGTCGCGCATGATGGAATTGGCCACCATCTCCATATGATTTCCGGCCATGAGGATCATGGGGAAATTCTTGTTGACCAGGGCCGCTTCTTCGGAGGCGGGGGTCACTTCCTTTACCCAGGATTCCATCTCCGGAAAGCGGATATGAATCCTTTTGTCCGGAGTCTTAAGGGCATTTAGGTTGCTTTCAGTGTCCACCACGCCGATTTTGACCCCTCCCGGAGTTTTCACGATTTTATTGAAAATCTCCTCCCCCGTCAGGGGCCCCGGTTTATACCCGGCACGGGTTACGTCTTCCGGGTGCATCATGGGAAAGCGGGCCAGGAGTCCCCACAGGGCCGACAGGTTCTTCGAACCCAGCTCTTCTCCCAGGGTTTTAGCCAGGATGAACGGCAGCCAGGGGGCGGCTTTCGGATTGGCCTGGACAAGTTTCATGAGGGCCGCTCCGTAGCTTACCCGGTCCTTGGCCTTTTCTCTCAACTCCGGGGGATAATCGGGGATCATTCCCAACCTCTCGGCCAGTTCTACGTATATTTGTGCTTCTTCCACCGGCTCGCCCTCGGGCTCCGCCACCGGAGGGCGCATATCGAAATAGTACTCGGGATACATCCACTGGAAGAAAGTGCCGTCCCATTTTTCATATCCCGTCCTTGCCGGGAGGACATAGTGGGAAAGAACCGCGGTCTCGGTCATGGCCACTTCAACCGTAACGAGCAGATCAAGCTTGGCAAAGGCCCTTTCGTAGGCGTTAGTATCGGCGTAGGAACGCAGGGGGTTCGAACCGCTGACGATGACCGCCCGAATTCTCTGGGGGTGATCATTATCGATTTCTTCCGGCATGACGTTGGGCGGAAAGACCCCCATGATGAGGGGTATATTCGTGGCCACCGTCCGCCAGGTTTTCGGGTCTTCCTCGGGGGTGTGAGAACCCATGGGCATAAGGTGCCCCGCAAACACGTTTCCCCCGGTTACCCCGATGCGTCCGGCCAGAGCCAGGAGGATTAATTCCAGGTAGGAGTTCAGGGTGCTGTGCCGCCCCATGAGAATCCCCAGGTCGCTGCGCCAGGCGCTCTTCCGGGTGGCTAGGAGACGGGCGAATTCCCGGACCTGGCCGGGTTCCAGGCCGCAGACCCGACAGTTGTCCTCTATGTTGACATCATCAAACCAATCCTTGATCTCTTCAAAGCCATTGACTTTGCCGGTTAGGTATTCTTTGTCCAGCAGCCCTTCTTCGGTCAGGAGGATTTTAATCATGGCTTTCAGTAAAAGGGCGTCGGTTCCGGGCTTGAGCCGGAGGTGGATATCCGCCAATTTTGCCGTCTCCGAGACCCGGGGGTCCACCACGGCCAGCTTGAATCCAGCCTCCTTTTTTTTGTTTCGAAGAACCACCGGGGCCTGGGGAATGTCGTGGCTCACCATGGGATTGGCCCCCCAGAAGACCATGAAATTCGATCCCGCGATGTCCGGAACGGGATGCAGGTACTGGCGGCCGAAGGCCTTGCCCTGGACCCAGAAGTACCCGGTGAGCTCCTGGGCCAGGGGGCTGTAATGATTCTTGGACCCCAGCCCGTGGAGAAAGCGAACTCCGAAGGCCGCCTCGAAATGGCAACCCTGTCCGCCCCCGCCCATGTAGGCCACGGAACGAGGCCCGTGCCGCTCCACGATTTCTTTCAACTTGGCCGCAATCTCATCCAGGACTTGCTTCCAGGAAATTCGCTCGAACCGACCCCCAACCTTTTTCAAAGGATATTTCAACCTCTCCGGGTTGTTCTGGAAATAGGCGATGTTGGCCCCCTTCCGGCAGATGTACCCATGCGAACGAGGGTTGTCTTTGTCCGCCCTGACCTTGAGAATCTTGCTCCCCTCGGTGGTCACTTCCAGGCCGCAGTTACTGAAGCAGAGAACGCAGGAAGTCTTTTTCCATTCGCTCATGGCCGGCTCCTCGGGGGATGATTATTTCCATTCAGTGAGAGGATAGAACAGGAGGGGGAGCAAAGTCAATTCAGAATGCGGAATGCCGTTTGCGGAATTTTACATACTCCAGGAAAATATGGGCGTCTTCTTGAAAGGAA
>JACAEW010000160.1 GCA_013388675.1 Syntrophaceae bacterium
CCAGAATGATTTCGTCCCGGGGGGCATCGGGAACGAATACGTTTTTCCGGCAGCTGATTTGGCCGCAGCTTAGGGCATAAAGTTGCATCCCATTTCCTTTCCCTTTCTTCCTCAAAAGTTACTCCGCTTTGATCTTACAACAAATTCCGCTCCCGGAGCCAATAAGATTCTTTCTCACCCAAAGAGTCAAAGAAAGTTTATTCACCGTTGAAGCGTTTGTACACGAATGCCTGATAATACAATATGTTGTGTGAGATGATTGGCCCGGCCAAAAATAAAGGAATTCTTATACCACATAATATGATGATCTCGTAAAAAGTCATTTGGAACGTCACCCCGGCGAAAGTTGGGGTCCAGAACATATCGAAATAATTGGATTCCGGCTTCCGCTGGAATGACAAAAATGGGCAGATTTCGACTTTTTACGAGGCCATCAAATATGGAACATGGCCTCTTCTTTTGATGATCCTATAAAAGGTTTAAAAAAAGTTCCCTTTCCCTCGATAGGAAAAGGGAGGGGTGAGGGTAAAAGTTGGAGGGTTCAAAAAGTTTTTTTATCCCCATCCCCTTCATCCCCTCCCGCCAGGGTAGGGTAATTTTTACCTTTTACGAGAGCATTTTTCTTGTTTTTTTCATTTCCACAAATTTCTGTCGATAAGTTGTGGAAAAATTGTGAAGAGATGGACCTAAGGGGGCATAGACATTTGTTTTTCTACAGACTGCCCATTTTTGTACCAAAAAATTCTTGAATTAATTCAAATAACTATAACAGGGGTGTAATTTTACCCGCATCACTACTGCCGCCAAGGCCAGGGGTAAGCAAAGAGCTCTTTTTATCAACAGTCTTCGCGTAGGGTGTCCGCAAAGGGCTTTCCCAAGAGGTTCTCCGGCGAATTGACCTTGAAATGCAGGCTGGGCTTACCTTTTCGCGTTGGATATTCCAAAAGAAAAGGAAAGGAAATTTCGGTCTAGGTTGCTGGAGTGGGGTAGTTGAGACAAATTTATCAAAGGAGGTCATTTTTATGTTAAAAAGAATCGGCCGAGTTGTTTTCTTAGTAGTGCTCCTGTTGCCGGGATTTGCCTTTGCCGGTAATACCGCTGATGAAGCCCGGCAAAAGGCCGGCGAAGCGGCGGAAAAATGGTTGGCCTTGATTGACCGGGGGGAGTATGGAAAGAGCTGGGAATCGGCAGCCGGTTATTTCAAGGGGGCGGTCACAAAAAAGCAGTGGGAGCAGGCAGCAGCCGCAGTCCGATCGCCTTTGGGAAAAGTCATTAGCCGGACACTCTCTTCGAAACAGTACGCCACCTCCTTACCGGGCGCCCCCGACGGAGAATACGTGGTGATCCAATTTGAAACCGCTTTTGAGAAGAAGAAATCCTCCGTCGAAACCATCACTCCCATGAAGGAAAAAGACGGAACCTGGCGGGTATCGGGTTATTTCATAAAATAATATAAGGTCTGAAAAAATTGGTTTGCGTCCTTTTGCTTTTCCGGCGGAAGCCGGAATAGTATTTTTAAACCCTTAAGAAATTCCTGGCCCCCGGTTTTCACCGGGGGGACGGCAATAAGGCAATTTTTTCACCCCTTCCCCCATCGAGGGGGAGGTAAATTCTTTTTGTATTTCAATGTGTTCCCCTCTCCCTTGGAGGGAGAGGGGAGGGTGAAGGGGAATATTTCAATTCTTTCACACCTCCGGAGAGGGCGAGGACGGTGGTGATTTTTTCAATATCCCCTTGGAATGTTTGGTTTTAGCCTTATTCCTTCAAGGCTGGGGATCGCCGATCACAATGACAAAAGCATGAAAGGGCTGCTCGGAACCGCAGCCGCTAAGCCCAAAATATGCGATATAGTCGTTGACCCTTAGGTCTCCAAATCCCTTTAGTTCCTGAAAGTCCTCCCGGTTTTTCAAAATCACGGCGCCCGGCTCGACAAATACTTTCTCGGTAAGGCGTCCGCCCAGGTCCACAGTGAGGGTGCGGGCGGGGACATCAATGGAAGTGACCATTCCTTTATGACCTTCAGATTGGACCCTGACCAGGGCAGCCGTTAGGGGTGCGGAAACTGCCGGGTCCAGGAGCACTCTTACCGTTTGACCCGGGCATAAGAGATCGATCGGAACCGGGCCATCTCCTTCCAGATAGATGGGAGCCCCATGGGGGATGAATACAAGAACCAAGCCCCCTCCGGCTTCGCTGAGGCTAACTTCTTTTCCGCCGGAAACCGCTGCAACTGAGGCAATCTTCCCCTCAATCTCCCTGTTTCGAAGGGTTATGGCCGCAGCCCGAAGCGCAGAGCCCTGGCCGTCGATCACAAGCTTGCCGAAGACTCGGACGGTCATCCCAGCTTTGAGGTTCTCTGGACCTACTGAAGTGTCGCATCCGACCAGGGTAAGGGTACATGCCTGCCCCTGCACCGGGATTTGGCCGACTAACTCCTGCCCTTCGAAGGGCTCAAGCGTGAAGGTGAAGGCGGAACCGTTGAATACGGGAGCGCCGATCACTGTACCCGCAACATCCAGCAGCTGCCCCATCACGACAAAGGAGGCCTCGAAGACACCCCCGGAAACCAGTTTTCCCCTGACCTTAACGTCATCCCCGGCCTTCAAGACCCCCGGAGTCACGCATTCACCAAGGCGATTGAAAACGGGAGTTTTTTCCTGGACCCCAACCTCGATCGTACCGCGGCTTCCTTGCAGGTCAAGGGAAAATCCCACAACTTGATTGGCACCGTTGAGCGTCAATTGGGAAATGGTTCCGCTCAGGACCTTGGGACATCGACCCACCGGAATTCCTTCTTTGACGTCCACGAATACCACGGGCCGGAAAATGCATTTTCCCGACCTTCCCGCCTGATGAAGATTGATCGATTTGTTGGCGTCGATATCCAGGCGAATCGACAGCGTCCCGCCCGGAGAAACAAAAAAGGGCTCCCGTGGATTGAGATCGATCTTACCGCCCGGCAGCTTGATTTCGATCCCCGAGCAAGGAGCGGCAGAATTCTGTTTCGGCACCGCTTCGATATCTTCCACCTTCAGGCGAATCTTTGCATAACGTCCGGCAGGAACCTCTTTCTTTATCGTAAGGAGGTAGTCCTCCTCCCGATACTCGAGAAGGTCCACCCAGTGGCCCCCGGACCGAAAGATGACCACCGGTGCGGCACCGGCCGATGCGGGGAGAAGCGAGACTTCGGTGATCAGAACCCTTAAATGGTCATATTCATCGGCCGGTCCATCCGAGAGAAGCATGGCTACGGTCCCAGTTCCTGTGTTCCCCGATGAAGTCCCGCCGCCCGAAGAGTCCCCTCCCCCCCCACAGCTCATGAGAGAAACCGCCGCGACCCCCAACGCCGCGAAAAGAATTGCCAGTCCCAGAATGAAACTCTTTTTCATGTTCAATTCTCCTTTTCCGAAAGAATTCCCATCCCTCCCCATCGGGGAAGGAATGCCTTTGCAGGGTCATTTCATGCCCGAATGGGAAAAAAGAACTCAGGAGCCTTTTTCAAGGGAATTTCCTTCCCACAGGACCTGATTGGTTCCCGCGATTTTTCCCCTGACCTTCACCGGATCGCCCACCTGGAGGTTTCGAAAGAACTCCGAAGGTCTGTCCGACCCGGTGAAGCCTTCGAAATGATCCCCCGGGATCGATGAGGTATCGACGGTCACTCCGAGGATCACCAGGTTTGGTCTGAATATTTCCTCCACCGGCCCTTGGAGGACTACGGAGTCCGCGAGGGGAGGCGAAGGGATCACCTGCAATCGCTCAGCGACAACCGAGCTCCCCGTCCCCACATCCCCGCGGATTTTGATAAAATTTTCCACCCGGAGGTCTTCGAACCCTCTGGAGCCGGGAGCCATTTTCGTGAGGCAGGTCACGGTGACGGTTATCGGTTCGAGCCCGCTGAGCGATAGGGTCCTTCTAGCAGAGTCCTTGGAGGAAATTCGAGATTCGAGCTGAACCGGGTTATGGAAGAAGACCTGCTGGGCAATAAGGACTCCATTTAAAAATCTTCCTCGCACCCGAATTCTGGAGCCCGGCGCGAGTTCTTCGATCTTCCCGCCGATGAATTTTGTGCTTTCTTGGGCTTGGACCTTTACCGAACCCACCTTGAAATCGGCACCCGAGACAAACTCCGTGACCATGCCCTCGACATCCAGTCTGTCGGCCTTGAACATGATACTTTCATCGGCAGGTCCGATCTCTGTGGCCTCCATTCGGGCTCCGATTCCCAGTCTTCCCTTCACCCGGACCCATTGGCCAACCATGGGGCCGGCGTCGGGATGAGAAAAAAGCTCAGCCCGACTGTAATCCACCCAAAGAGCCCCGAGCCTGAAAGTTTTCCCGGAGAAATCCGGGTTCTGGACCATCCCCTTGACTTCAACCTCGGCCGAGGGGGCGAAAGTGTCCTCCCGTTTTCGCAAAAAGGTCGCCCGGATCACATCTCCCTCATCCGGCAGGCCGCTCACTTCAACGAAATTATTTACGGCAAGGGCCCCCGCGGTTGTGTCCCGGAGGACGGTTTTCTTGTCGATAATCAAGGTTTGGCCCAGGACAATTATTTTTATGACCAAAGGGTCGAGGACCACGAGTTCGGTTATGGGCCCCTTGACATGGGGGGTAAAGGAAACTCGCGAAGCGTTGCCCGACAATCCTTCTTGATTCACGGTCCCTTCGACCACCACAAACTGGCCCACGGCCAGATTTTCCCGGACCGCCTGGTTCCCCCTTCCCGCCGGCCGTCCCGCGATAGAGACAAGAGCGTTTCCCGTATCGAACTCGACTCCATTCACCCGGATGCTTCCGAAGGCGGTGATCGTCCCACTGCTGACATAGCCTGTGCCGCCAATCCCTCCACCCGAAGCGGTCTCTGAATTTCCGCCCCCGCAGGAGACCAGGCAAAGCGAGGCCAAGAGTCCGAGGAGGATGAGACCTCCCTTTCGAGCGTTCATATTATGGGTCCTCCTCCGAGTGAGGTCCTTCGAAATAATAAATACCGACCCCCGCCCGATTCCGAACGGTTCCGGTCACGGCAGGATTCGTGTCCCGGTCATGCTTCGCCAGCCAGGCAGCCATGTTTTCAAGAAGGGCCTGGGCCTTTCGCACGGTGCGCTTGCGGAACTTAGGCAGGGCTTGGTCGGGAAGGTTGTCATAGGAGACCCTTCGCTGGAAAAAAGGCGGCTCCAAATCGGGTCGCAAATTGTGATCTATGGTTGAGATGAGATAGCCCACGTCCGTCCCCAGAATGTGGATCTTCTCTGACTCCAGGGCCCTTGGAACATAGGCTTCAGCGCACAACTGGATTCGGCCATCCTCCAACTCCCTTACCGCGTCAACCCTTTTGAGTTCGTCCAGCACGGCCCGAGCCGGTACGTCACCGCTGAAACGGCGCACCAGTTCGTTGAAAGTTTTTTCGCCGCCCGAAAAGGGAAGCAGAGCCGGCTTCCCATGCTCGTCGCGAAAATCGGGCTCTTGCCGCCACGCAGTAATGACCCGGACGGCGCGGTTGTACCGCTCGGCGCTCTCTTGATCGGTCGGTCGCGGAAGCCCGCGAACCCGCATGACCTCCTTGCGGGATAGACCCGTTATGATGGCGACCCGGGAAACGGATGGTTTGCGCCCCGGGATACCGAACTCCCGCAGGGCGGTATCCACGTAAACCCACTTGGCCAGCTCTGCAAAGGTCATGTAGGATACCCCATGCCGCAAGAGAATCGATGCCAAGGGCTTGAGAATCCTGATTACCGCAGCCGGCAGATTGGGGGGAGTTCGAATACTCATAATTTGGGATTTTATTCCCAAATAAAATAAATGTCAATGAAAAAATTGGGTTGAATAATTTATCTTAATATCATGATTTTATTTTTAAAATTAAATATTAAATGTTTTTTTGATGATTTTAAAAAATTATTTAATGGATTTTTTTGAATCCCGCAAAATCCTGCAAACCGATCGCTTCCCAGTCCATCGCGGTCATGCTCTTAGTTTTTCTTGCCTGTTGGGATGGGGCTGCGGATGGAGACGCGGACCGGGGGGTTCTTTAATCAAATTTTGTTAAACCAAGGTTCCAACAGGGGGGTTGGGGTAAAAGATTTCCCGATCTAAAGAAAGATCCTATTTCCGCCAAAAAGGACCTTCACAAAAAGGAGGTTTAGCAGGAAGGGGTTAAATGGGGATCCCTGCCGAAGGGCGGAGGAAGGGGGTGGTCATGGGAAACAGGCCGGGATTTCCCATGCCCATGACTGAGGGTCGTATCTCAGAAGGTTACGATACTGCGGGCCACTTCACCCTTGATGAGGTTATCATAAGCTTCGTTGATCTGGACGAAAGGATATTTCCGGGTGAGAAGTTCGTCGAGCTTCAATTTCCCGGCCTTATACATTTCCATCAACATGACCGTATCCTGCCGGATCCTGGCGGATCCGTAGAGCGACCCCGTCAGCACCTTTTCTTCGAAGACGAGAGCCATGATGGGAACGGCCACCTCTTTGGCCATGGGCGCCACACCCACGGCCACACACATGCCGCGTTTGGCGAGGCAATCGAAGGCCTGGCGGATCGTCTCGGGAGACCCGACCGCCTCAAAGGCATAGTCGGCTCCCCGGCCATCGGTCAGGGCCTTGACCACCTCCGCGGGATTTTTCTTCGAGGAGTCGACGAAATGGGTGGCCCCAAAGGTCCTGGCATAGTCCAGTTTTTTCGCATTCACATCCACAGCGATGATCTTCGCCGCCCCGGCAATAGCCGCCCCTTGGACGATATTCAAACCGATCCCGCCAGCTCCAATGACGACCGCCGTGCTTCCCGGCTTCACCTTGGCGCAGTTGAAGGCGGCGCCGACCCCGGTGATGACTCCGCATCCCAGGAGAACCGCAATTTCCAGGGGAAAATCCTGGGGGATTTTGAGGGCGGACCCCTCGGGAATCACCGTGTATTCCGAAAAGGTCGAGGCCCCCGCAAAGTGTTTGATCTCCTGGCCTTTAAACTTAAAGCGGGTGGTCCCGTCGAGGAGCTTGCCCGTCGAGCGAATCTGACCGCCCGCCGGACAGAGGGCGGGCCGCCCGTCACTGCAGTATTCGCAGACCCCGCAGGAAAGACGCCACATGATGATCACATGATCTCCGGGTTTCACCGCCGTCACCCCCGGTCCGACCTCCGCCACGATGCCGGCGCCCTCGTGCCCGAGAATGGCCGGAGAGGGGCCGAAGAGATGGCCGGTCATCACGTGGTGGTCGCTATGGCAAATGCCTGCGGCCGCCAGTTTGACGAGAACCTCCCCTGCGTGGGGTTTCTCCACATCCACTTCTTGGATATCCAACCTCTTTCCCACTTCCCAAAATATCGCTGCTTTCGCTTTCATAATGGAACCCCCTTTCATGGTAGTCACGGTGTTGCGTCCGGGACCATCATACTAAAAAAGAAATAAAAATGGGAAGGGGTTTTCGCGAAAAACGATATTAAAAAAACCCGTTTTCTCCGGGTCTTGGGATTCCGACTTGGCTTCTTAAGCAAAAGGGTGGGTAAGAAAGATGGAACCCATAGCGGCAATTTACGTAATTTGCCGAAATTTCTTCGGCCCGGAGGATGGCGTGATGGCCTCCTCCAAGAAATTATTCAGCCGCTTAGCGCTTCATTCATACTAACATTTTGGTAAGAAAACAATATCCACTTTGCCAGCCAGGTGTAGGGGCGGTTCGCGAACCGCCCCTACGGACCATTGTGGCCAAGCTTCTTTTTCCGAACAAGTTCACGGAAAAAGCCTAGGACCTTTGTCTAAAAATTTGGTGGATCGCCAAGGAACAGAGGAGGCCTAAAAAACTCTCTTTTCAATCTTTGGCTGCCTTTTCGAGGTTGGCCAGGAATTGGGAGGCCTCTCGTTCGGCCAGGCGCAGTCTTTCTGAGCCTGTTCTTGCCAGGCGAGGTTGCGCCGAGGGACCGAGGGTAATGAACCCACCCAAATAGGCATCTGAAACCCCGTGGAGGCGGTGGCAAAGGGTGCACTGGGCAGCCAGGGTGGTGTGTTTCAGGGTGCCGTAGTCGCGGAACAGAGCCTGATCGTCGTCATGGAGGGGCCTGAACAATCGATCCTGGGCACCCCGGCGAAGGGATTCGCGTCGCAGTTCATAAACCCTGATTTGGACCCCGTCCCGGGACGTGGTCCGGTTTTGCGCCGACATGGGGTCGCGGTTGGCCAGCCATTTCACCCTCACGTCGAATGCAATAGGGGTGGCATGGGGAAAGCCCCGGTCGTCCCACGCTACAACTCCTTGCACCAAAACCGAAATGGCGCCCACGGGAACCTCCGCCTTTTGGCCCTTGCCCTGAGCGGAAAGAAAATCCGTCAGCCCTCCGTGAATGGAAGGCCAGGAGATAAACACGCGGGACCAGGCCAGGGTTCGAGCCGCGTTGAAAACACTGGTAGAATTGCGAAGAAGCTCCCAATAAGGACCGCTCACGGGCGGGTCCATTCGGAGCAGGTCCGGGGGCAGAGGGAAGTCCAGGCTCCCGGATTTTAAACCGAGCTCGTAGGTGGAGGCTAGCTGCGAGAGTTGAGCGGGGCTCAGGGCCACCCGCTTGACGGCCGCGCCAATCGGTCTCAGGAGTTCCGGATTCCGCCCCGCCTCGACGAGTCTCTGGGCCACCCGCAGAAGGTCATGTTGGAACAAAGCCGCTAGGGCCGGCCGCTTCTTAAGGGTCGAGGCCATTTCCCCATCCACCTCCGCAAGAGCCCGGGCAAAGGATGCGGCTTCATCGGGCGAAAACTCTTCCCGCGATAACAATCGAACATCGCCGCCGAAGAGTTTCCGGTCCGCCGGGATGCCGGGACGAACGGCAAAGTACCACGGCCCGCGGAAAAAATCGGACGGATTACCGTGCTCCCGGGGCAAAGCCAGGCCCACCTCTGCGGGGACGACTGTGGCCAGGAAGGAAGCCCGGAACACCCGGTTGAGGGCGTGCTGCGGGTCCTCGTGATAGGGAGCAGAAAGAAACTCCGGACGGGGCAAACCCTGGTCAGGATGGCCGACCGGAAATTGCTCCTCCGCCCCATACGCGTTCCATGCCAGGGAAAAGGCAAAAAGGAAGAAAAAAAAGGTCCTAATTCTTTTTCCTCGGGCACGCCGGAATGTTTTTGATTCCCGGGAGTGGGTATGCTCTCTTCTTTCACGAGGCCTTTGTTGGTCCATGGCAAATCCTCTCTGAAAATTTCTTTTATCCCCCCAAATATCCGGTCACCGGCGCAGGGCTCTGCGCCCGACCGCTTCTTGTTTGATGTACCACTTTTGGACCATCTCGACTACTTCGCCGGGGTCGTCGGATACGCAGAGGTATTTGAAGTCTTCTTCGGAGATGAATCCCCGGGCGAGGACGACGTTCCGCAGCCAGCTCAAGAATCCTTCCCAGAATTGGCTCTTGAACAAAACCACGGGAAAGGGCCGGATCTTGTGGGTCTGCATGAGGGTGAGTACCTCGGTTAGCTCGTCCAGAGTTCCCAGACCCCCGGGCATGATGATGAAGGCGATGGCATACTTTACCAGCATGACCTTGCGGATGAAGAAATGGTTGAAGGTGATGGACCGGTTGGAGTAGGGGTTGGGGGACTGCTCTTCGGGAAGCTGGATGTTCAGGCCTGCGGAAATAACCCCCGCCTCCTTGGCCCCCTTGTTGGCCGCCTCCATGACCCCGGGGCCTCCCCCGGTTATGATGGAAAAACCCAGCTCTCCCAGGCGCCGGGCAATACCGGCCGTCTGTTCGTACAAGTCATCCCCCGGTTTGATCCTTGCCGATCCGTATATGGTCACCGCCGGCTCGACCCCCGAGAGCTTGTCGAACCCTTCTACCATCTCCCCGATGAAGCGGAAAATGCGCCAGGATTCTTCTTTGGCCAGATCGTTGATCTCATACCCGATGGTCATTCAAGCCTCCCTGAAAATTTTCATTTTTTTTAGGCCCTTATTTTTTTGAGAAAGATAACTTTGGCCCTCTGAAAAGACCCCCCAGAAATCCCCCGGTCCCCTTTTCTCTATCTCTACATAGATGCTTGACTTTAAGCCACCTTTTGCAGGATGGGTCTTGGTATTTACCGAGAACCTTCTAATCTTTCTCGCTGTCCTTATCCTTCGGGTGACTCTCCCCCGGCGCTTCGGGAGGTCCAGGGAATGGGGCCTATTTCCCAGTAAAGGAATTGCGGGTCCAAGCATCATCGCGGCAGAACCCATAGCTCCCCGAAGGCCTGGAATCTCCGATGAAAACTTTTTTATCATTTTTACAGTTTTTTCTTGATTATGCCATTTTTTTCATCTATACTTTCTCTGTTTTACCAAATTATTCCTTTTTTCGAGGGAGGAAAAGTATGGCAAAGAAGCCCATGACCAAATCTCAGATCGTAGCCCATTTCGCCAAGAAATTTGAGGTTTCCAAGAAGATGGCTGCGGCGATGGTCGATGAGTTCTGTGCTTTGGCCATTTCCGAGACCAAGAAGAGCGGGGCCTTCGTTCTTCCGGGGATTGGAAAGTCGGTTATCGTCAAGCGGAAAGCGCGCATGGGGCGCAACCCCGCTACCGGCCAGGCCATCAAGATCCCGGCCAAAACGGTGGTCAAGGTCCGCGTGGCCAAAGCCTTCAAGGAAGCCATCGTGGGCAAGAAGTAAAAGGCCCTATTGTTACGCAAACAGGGCAGGGAAAGCCCGCGGGCCAAGAAATATTTGCAGGGGTAAATTCGACCCATTCTTGGGTAGGTTGAGGTTTTTCTGCGTCCTGTCGATGCAAAAAGGGGTTACGGGGAATCGTAACCCCTTTTTCTTTCTGGCGGCTCCGGGGAGAGCGGGGCTTGGATTTTTCACTTTGAAGTCTAAGAATTTTTCTCTCCCCTTCGCAACAAAAACCTTTTCCCTGGGTCGGGGCGACCCGGCGGGTCGTCCCAGCATTCGCCAGGAAGGGAAAAATAAGAGTGGGTCTTCTCCCAATCGAGGGGGTAAAAAGGGATAAAACGACTCCCTCGCACAGGCCCAGGGGGGCATCCCGCCCGGGGCGGGACAGCCTCGGCGGGCAAAATCCTGGGTTCCGGAGCGCTGGCCC
>JACAEW010000082.1 GCA_013388675.1 Syntrophaceae bacterium
CTGCCTCCTTATTCTTGGCTCTGTACTTGGGTACATATGAACCAAAGTATAACCCATGTCTATAAGGGGCAGGTCTTTGTATTTTTGTTCAACTGTCAACTATTATGTCTATTCATTTCCATAAGTTCTGGACCCCGGCTTGCGCCGGGGTGACGACTTAGAAGACTTTTTACCAGATCCTCAAAGTTGGGAGCGACTAAAGTTTAAAGACAGTGCTGCGGAGCCGCCCTGGCACCAAACGGCTGTCCATTTTATGGAGACCCGGCAGCACGCGACGCATTTTTTTTATTCCGAATTCCGAAATCCGCATTCCCCATTCAGTTGGTCTTTTTCCCCATGGCCACCTTGGAGTTGAACTCGTTGAGGAGTTCCTTTTTGTACTTGGACCCCCATTTGTAATCGTCCCGGAAGACTTGGATGTCCTTCAGCGGAATGGCCCCCTGGGGCGGAGCCACGTCGGGGCGGACGGAATAGTTTCCCAATGTTACCGCCAGCTCCTGGGCGCCCTTGGAGAGGATAAACTCCATGAATTTCTTGGCCCCCTCCAGGTTCGGCGCCCCGTTCACGATCGCCGTACAGGAAGGCTCGGCAAAGGTCGGGGCGGGGGCGGTGAAGGCGATGGGATAGCCTTCGCCGGCCAACTGGAAGACTCGATCATAGAAGGTTAGGCAAAGAGGGAACTCGCCAGTAGCCGCAAGTTTGGCCGGAGCGCTCCCGCTGCGCGTGTACTGAGATACATTCTGATTCAGCTTAATGAGGTAATCCCAGCCTTTCCGGGATTGAATTCCTGTTTCTCCCTTTTCGCGGAAGAGCTGGATTACCGTGACCAGGAAGGCATAACCGGTGCCGCTGGCCGCCGGGTGGGGCATGATGATCTTGTCCTTCCACCGGGCGTTCAGGAGGTCGTCGTAGGTCTTGGGCGGTTCCACTCCCATTTTCTTCAAGCTGTTCACGTTGTATCCGACGACCAGGGGATACATAGTGGTTCCCGTGAAGGCGGGTTCGTCGGGGTAAGCGTAGTTGGGAAGAAGAAATTTGGCGTTGGCCGGTTTATAGGGAGCGATCAGGCCTTCTTCCTTGGCCTTATCCAGGAGTTCGGCCCGGACAGAATGCCAGATATCCGCCTGCGGACGGGCTTTCTCCCCTTTCACCCGGGCATGGATTTCCCCGGTGGAAATGTTAATCGATTCCAGCTTGATCCCCGTCTCTTTCTGGAACAGGGCCCCGAACTTCTGCATGATTTCGTCTTTCCAGGGTGAATAAACCATGATTTTCCCATTGGCTCGCCCGGGAACTGAAGCCCCCAGAAGGAAAGCCAACACCAAGCCAAACACCACCAGAGATTTCCGAGTTTTCATCCCCCATGCCCCCCTTTTTTATTCTCGGTTGCCGAGCTACTTCAGAATTTTTAGGAGTTCCTGCAACGGCAGGGTATTGACCACATCCTTGGCTTCGATCCATCCCCGGCGGGCGGTGAAGACCCCGAATTTCATCAACTCCAATTGGAGGGCGCTGTGGGCGTCCGTGTCGATTGCGAGCTTGGCCCCCATATCCCTGGCCATCCGGGCATCCACGTCCTTCAGGTCCAGGCGGTCCGGGTAGGCGTTGATCTCCAGGACGACGCCATGGTCCACTGCGGCCTTCACGACCTCCTGCAGATTGATCTTAAAAGGCTCTCTTTCAAGGATCAATCGTCCGGTGGGATGGGCGAGGATCTTCACGTTCGGATTCCGGATGGCCTGGATGACCCTCCGGGTCATCTCTCCTTCCTCCATATTGAAACGGGAGTGGACCGATGCCAGCACCACTTCGCACTCCCGCAATATATCATCCTTCAGGTCCAGGGTGCCATCGGGTAGGATGTCCACCTCCACCCCTTTTAGGATCCGGAAGCCGGATATCTGCCCGTTGGCTTTTTCGATCTCTTTCAAATGTTTGGCCAACTGCTTTTCATCCATTCCCCCGGCCACGCGCACCGCCTTGGAATGGTCGGTGATGGCGATGTAGGCATACCCCATCTCCTTGGCCTTGCGGGCCATCTCGAGAATGGAGTTTTTTCCGTCGGAGGCGGTGGTGTGCATCTGCAGGTCGCCGCGAATCTCCGAAAGTTCGATCAACCGGGGAAGGGCGCCTCTTTCCGCAGCCTGGATTTCCCCCCGGTCTTCCCTGAGCTCCGGAGGAATCGGAGGAAGCCCCACGGCCTTGAAGACGTCCTCCTCTTGGGCCCCGCTCACCCGCTTCTCATCCTTGGCCCTGAAAACCCCGTACTCGCTGATCTTCAGGCCTTTTTCCTTGGCCCGCTCCCGGATGGCTACGTTGTGGGCTTTGGACCCGGTGAAATAATGCAGGGCCGCTCCGTAACTCTCTTCCTCCAGGACGCGGAGGTCAACCTGCAGGCCGCATTTCAACCGTATGCTGGATTTCGTCTCTCCCTTGGCCAGCACCTCGGCCACGTCCCCGTAGCCAGTGAACCGGTCCATGACCTTGCAGCCTTTTCCGCAGATGGCCAGAATATCCAGGTCGCCGATGGTTTCCCTCCGCCGGCGGAAGCTTCCCGCCGGGTCAAGACGCTTGACCCCGGGGACCCCTTGCAGATGGCGGAGCAGCGCCTCCGCATACTGGAACCCCACGGAGAGCTTGAATCGGCCCATCCCCGCCCGGTAATGCTCGATGGATTTCAGGATCTTCTCTTCGGTCTTTACCCCCATGCCGGTTAGATTCCTCAGCCGTCCGGCCTGGGCGGCCTTCTCCAGGCGGTCCACCGAATCGACGGCCAGTTCGTCGTAGAGGACTTTCACCTTTTTGGGGCCCAGGCCTTCCAGCTTCAGGAGCTCGGTCAAGCCGGGGGGGACTCGGGCGCGCAGCTCCTCGAGGGAGCGGCATTTCCCGGTAGCCAGGATTTCCTGGGTCTTTTCGCTGATCGACTTGCCGATGCCCGGGATTTCTTCCAAGTTTTTCCCGGCCTTGACCAGGGACTCCAGGCTCTGGCCCAGGTCCTCGATGGTCCGGGCGGCATTGCGATAGGAGCGGACCCGAAAAGGGTTTTCCCCTTGAATGTCCAGGAGGTCGGCTATTTCCGTGAAAATGTCTGCGATGGTTTTGTTTTCCATGTCAGACCTCGCGGGAGGAAGGAAGGATGTAGGATTATACCCCGGAAACGGCAACCGGGGAAAGGGCGGTGGGAGGGATCGCCGGAAGAAAGAATAAAGGATAGGAGGGGGGGTTAAATGAGGCCCGACTTCTCCAGTCCGTGAAAAACCTTGTCGACAAAAACCTTACAGGGGGAATCCCCATTGGGAAAGCATTGGAATTTGTCTTCTTCCTTCTCCTGCCAGATGCAGGCCTTGCAGTTTCCAGGAGCCAGGGCATTCATCAGCCAGGCGATTTCTGCTTCGGTGAGTTTTCCGTTGGTCCGGTTCTTCAACTTCAATTTACACCTCCCAGGGTTTTACCCAAATAGACAATTTATTCCCTCAAGGAAAAAAAGTCAAATTTTTTTATTTGGGCTGTCCCCCATGCTTCCCGGGGTCGCCCATATTTCGATTTACATTTTAACCGGCCATCATGAAAAACCCCATGATTCAGAGCAGTCCCTGAAGGGGATATCCCATATATTCCTTGACAAGTGCATAGTCCTTTAATTATGATAAGTTACAGAGCAGCAAGGGGATTTCCCCGCCCTTTAGGAAACGAAAATGAGGGAAAAGAAAAAGGTTCAATTCCGCAAAGTCAGGGCTTGGATCAAAACGGTTGACTCCGTTTATACGGGGACTCTATACCTTCCGAATGACCGGGACCGGATTTCCGACTTGATGAACGATGAAAGACAGTTCATCAGCGTGACGGACGTGGAATCCAAGGATTTTCCCTCTCCCAAAAAATACCTGGCCATCAATAAAGACCTCATCGAGCTCGTGGAGGTCCTGGATTTCGACCGGGAACGCGAATCATGACCTACAAGAACCGCCTTAGATTCAGCTTGCAGCTGCCGATGAGGGTCGTCTTAAAGGCTGTCCCTCGGAAAAGCGTTCCTCTTGTGCTCGCCGCATGTTGAAGGGGGGATATGGAGCCTGAAGCTAGACAGAGGTATCTGCGAACCCTCCCAGCGGTAGATGAGCTTCTCCACCGGCCTCCCATTCAATCCCTTTTGAAAAGCCACTCCCGACCGCTGGTGGTCGATTCCATCCGTAAGGTTTTGGGCGAGAAACGCCGGGCCATCCTGCAGGGCGGCACCGAAGAGGCCGCGGCTACGGCGGGGTTGACTCCGGACCAATGGACCGAGGCGGTGAAACGGGAAGTGGCGGCCGTCTTCCGGCCGTCTCTCCGGCCGGTGATCAATGCCACGGGCGTGGTCCTTCACACCAACCTGGGAAGGGCTCCGCTATCGGCGGAAGCTCTTCGCAACCTGGTAGAAATTGCCGGCGGCTATTCCAACCTGGAGTTCAACCTGGAAACCGGGGACCGGGGGTCCCGTTACGAACACGTGGAAGAGGTCCTTTGCCGGGTCTCCGGGGCCGAATCCGGCCTGGTGGTGAATAACAACGCCGGCGCCGTCTTTCTGGCTCTGAACACCCTGGCGGAGGGTAAAGAAGTGATCGTGTCCCGCGGGCAACTGGTGGAGATCGGGGGCTCTTTCCGCGTTCCGGACGTGATGCGGAAGAGCGGGGCCCGCCTGGTGGAAGTGGGCACCACCAACCGCACCCATCTTCGCGACTACGAGCAGGCCATAACCGGAGAAACGGGCCTCCTGCTCAAAGTCCACACCAGCAATTTTCGAATCCTGGGTTTTACCGCGGAAGTCCCCCTGAAAGAACTTGCGGCCCTGGGGGAAGCCCGCGGCATCCCGGTGATGGAAGACCTGGGGAGCGGCTGCTTTATCGACCTTTCTCCCTACGGGATCGAACATGAGCCCACCGTGCAGGAAACCCTCCGGGCGGGAGTGGACGTGGTCACCTTCAGCGGGGATAAACTCCTGGGGGGCCCTCAAGCGGGCCTTATCCTGGGAAAGAAAAAATATATCGACCGGATCAAGAAAAACCCCTTGAACCGGGCGCTGCGGATCGACAAACTCACCCTGGCGGCGCTGGAATCAACCCTGAAGGTTTATCTGGAACCCGCCGATGCCGTGAAAACCCTGCCGGCTCTCGCAATGCTGACTTGTCCGGAGGAGGAGGTTAAGAAAAGGGCCGGGCGTTTTCGGCGAAAGCTCAGCCAAGATTTGCCCGGGGATTTTAAGGTCACTCTCCGGGCGGACAGTTCCCAGGTAGGGGGAGGAGCTTTACCCCTCCAGGTGCTCCCGACTTGGGTTGTGGCCATTCGGCCTTCAACCCTTGCCGCAGCCTCCCTGGAAGAAAGGCTGCGAAAAAGCGATCCCCCGGTCATCGCCCGGGTGAAAGAGGAAGAAGTCCTGCTGGACCTGCGGACCGTGGCCGAGGAAGAAGAAGACGCCCTCCTGGGGGCGGTGAAGAAAGTCTCGGGGAATGCGGAATGCGGAGGGCGGAATGCGGAATAAAAAAGTTCATAGGGTGAGCTTTTTTATGAGTGCCCCATTCCGCATTCCGCATGGGTAGAGGTGGCTATGGTTAATTCCCAGGTGCTGGTTCTCAATAAATCCTTCCTTCCCGTGCATGTGACTACGGTCAAGCGGGCCTTCTGCCTGCTCTATGCGGGCATTGCCAGGGCGGTGAACGCCCAGTACGAAACCTTCGATTACGAGAGCTGGAGCCGGATCACCATCGAGCGGAACGACGAGACCATCGGGCTGGTTGACCGGGTGATCAAGGTCCCGAGAGTGATCCTGCTGCTGGCCTACGACCGGGTCCCCAAAAGAAGGGTGCGCTTCAGCCGCTACAACATCTTTGCCCGCGACCGAAACTGCTGCCAGTATTGCGGACGCCGATTCTCGCGGACCGAGCTCAACCTGGATCACGTGATTCCCCGCTCCCAGGGAGGAACCTCCACCTGGGAAAATGTCGTGTGCAGCTGCCACGATTGCAACCGCAAAAAGGGAGGGAGAACGCCCGCGGAAGCCCGGATGAGGCTGATCAGCCAACCGCGGAAACCAGCCTGGACCCCTCCCTTCAGCCCCTTCCTCCAGGATGCCCGCTTTAAGGATTGGGTTCCCTTCATCGACTTCATGGTCGATGTTTCGTACTGGAACACCGAGCTACTGGAAGAATGAATTCGGAATGCGGAGTGCGGAATTGTAAAAAAGGGATAAGAATATCCTGTCTTTTCTATTCCGCATTCCGCGTTCCGAATTTCGCATTCCGGAAATGATTACCTCCAAATCCAACCCCAAAATCAAGGAGGTCCGCCTTCTCAAGCAGGCGAAGCATCGCCAGGCCCGGGGGGAATATTTTATCGAAGGAGTTCGTCTGGCCGAAGAGGCCTTGGGCTCCGCCCAACCGGTGCGGCTGATCGTCCACAGCCCCCGCCTGGAAAAAATCACCCGGGGGGCCGCCCTGCTTTCCCTGGGAAAGAAAAAATGTCCCTCCGGCGAATGGTTTTATGTCAGCGACGAAATCATGGACTCCCTCAGCGACACCGAAACCCATCAGGGAATTCTCGCCGTCCTAAAAAAAAGGGAGTACCGGTGGGAAGACCTGCGGAAGAGACCTGGGCTGATTCTTCTATTGCACGAGCTTCAAGACCCGGGGAACCTGGGAACAATCTTCCGGGTCGCCGAGGCGGGGATGGCTTCGGGGCTCGTCTTGACCCGGGGAACCCTCGACCCTTACAACCCCAAGGCAGTGCGGGCTTCCATGGGAAGCATTTTCCGCCTTCCCTTTCTCTCCGATCAGGATTCCAGGGAGGCTTTGGAAACCCTTCGATCCCTGGGGTATCGGATCTATTCAACTTCCGCCGGCGCGGGCACAGCCCTCTGGGAGGCGGATTTCTCTCGCCCCGCGGCCGTTTTATTCGGGCAGGAAGGAGCTGGACTCCCGCCGGAACTGGTGGAGCAGGCGGACGAAAGGCTCACCATTCCCATGAACCCGGCGGTAAATTCCCTCAATGTGGCGATATCCGCAGGAATCATATTATTCGAGGCGTTACGGCAGGATACAGTTCGGAATTTGTAGGGACACGCGGCGGGGTGCCCGGACCCCGGATTCCGTATGAGGGTCCAGCCGCCCGCCTGCAAGTCCTTTTTCCTTGACATTCCCCCCGATTCGAAATAAAAAGGTCCTACGCTTTTTTCCCGGGGTGATTGGGGAAAAAAGCAGGCCTTCAGCCTGAATCGGCAGAGGCGGTTTGCGAACCGACCTGCCTCGATCTCGGGACTTGCAAATTTGATGAACTCGTAAAAAGTCTTCTAGGTCGTCACCCCGGCGAAAGCCGGGGGCCAGAACTTACGGAAATGAATGGATTCCGGCCTTGGCCGGAATGACGAAATTCATCGGAATTTGACTTTTTACGAGATCATTAAATTTGATTCACCCAAAAGCGTTGGGATGAATGACCGGGGGAGTCATTGATCCAGCGGCTATCCATCGGCAAGGGACTCAAGGACATTCCGGCCCGATTCGAGGTCGAGAAAACAGGAGGTAAGGTATGAGAAAAAAATGGGTTTGCCTGGTTCTAATCGGTTTCTTGGTGGTCAGCGCGGCGGGGGTCGCCCTGGCCCAGACCCCTGCGACGGGGAAAGTGATCAAATGGAAGTTCCAGTCACACTGGCCGGCGGGCAGCGCCTCCTTTAAACCGCTCAAGGATTTTTTTGACACGAAACTCACCCAGCTCACCGGTGGCCAACTGCAAATTACCCTCTATCCAGCCGCGGCTTTGGTGCCCACCAAGGAGATCTTCGACTCCACCCGGAGGGGAACCGTTGACGGGGCCACCGCCAGCCCGGCCTACTGGATGACCATCGTCCCCATCGCCGCGGTGGCGGGCAACTGTCCGATGACCTTCCGGGATGCCAAGGAGGGCCTGCATTTTCATCTCAATTTAGGTTTTGAAGAGATGCTGAGGGCGGCTCACCTCAAGCACAATTTTTACTACTATACAGAGAAGGTTTATCCCACGGCCATGATCGGGAAGAAACCCATCGCCAAGATCGAGGATTTCAAGGGATACAGGGTTCGTTCTTCCGGGGCCATCGCCGATATGCTGAGAGATTTGGGAGCTGCTCCCAGCCTGATTCCCGGGGAAGAGCTTTATTTAGCCCTGCAAACCGGCGTGGTGGAGGGGGCGCACTGGGGAGCAGCCATGGGAGCGTTGACCATGAAACTTTGCGAAGTGGCCAAATATTACATCCAGCCCGTTCTGGCCATGGCCGGCACCGACGTGATCATCATCAATAAAGACGCCTTTGAGGGTCTGCCCAAAGACCTGCAGACCAAGCTCGACACGGCCTTAAAAGAGAGGATCACACACCGGACGCTCGAATACATTGAGGACGAGATAAAAGCCCTGGAAACCATGAAGAAGGATTACAAAGTGGTGGTTTCCACCCTGGCCTCCGAAGACCAGAAAAAAATGAGGGCGGTGGCGATGAGGCAGTGGGATAAGGTAGCGGCCAAGGATGCCGATGCGGGGAAGGCCGTCGGCATGCTCAAGGATTATCTCAAGAAGCTGGGGCAAATCGATTGAGCCCATCCTGAGGAAAGAAGGAGGCTGGTTCATTTCGCCCCGGGGGGGTCAAAGGGCAGATGGATAAACTCTTAAAGACAATCGACCGCATCAACGAGAAAACAGGCAAAGCAGTCAGTTATTTGATCCTTCTGCTCGTGGGGGTGATCCTTTACGAGATATTTGTCCGCTATTTGCTGAATAGCCCGACGATCTGGGCCCACGAGACTTCCCAGATGATCTTTGGGGCCTACGTGATCCTCCTGGGCGGGTATGTCCTGCAGCGGGGAGGACATGTGAACGTGGATATTCTCTTCAACCGCTTCAGCCCGAGGACCCGGGCGATCCTAAACCTGTTTACCTGGCTCCTCTTCTTCTACTTCTGCGGGATGCTTTTGCTGAAGGGAGGGGCCATGGCCTGGGATTCCTTCAAGGTGCGGGAGACGGAGCCCACCACCTTCGGTCCCCCGGTTTACCCCATAAAAATGATGATCCCCCTGGGCGCCCTTCTCCTCCTGTTGCAGGGCCTGGCGAAATTCATACGGGATTTTAGGCTGGCGATCACTGGGAGGGAGGAGGGAGTATGAGCATTGAACTCATCACCCTCCTCCTTTTTGGAGCTCTGATCCTCTTCCTCGCGCTGGGCCTGCCGCTCGCTTTTGTCCTGGGCGGGGTCGGGCTGGTGGGTTGTTATTTTCTCTGGGGGAGCAAAGGTCTTTTTGTGGTTGCCGCTCAGACCTACGGGGCCATGGGCAAGTTCACCCTTTTAGCCGTCCCCCTCTTTATTTTTATGGCCATGATCCTGGAACAATCCGGCGTGGCCGACGATCTTTATACCATGATGCACCGCTGGATGGGGCCTCTGCGGGGGGGACTGGCCATCGGCACCGTGTTAATCTGCACCATCTTCGCCGCCATGGCCGGGATCAGCGGGGCGGCCACCGTTTCCATGGGGGTCATTGCCCTTCCGGCCATGCTGAAGAGAGGATACGATAAAACCATGGCCATGGGGTGCATTTCCGGGGGAGGAGCCCTGGGAATCCTTATTCCCCCCAGCGTGCCCATGATCCTTTACGCCACGCTGACAGCCGAGTCCATCGGCGGGCTTTTTGCCGGAGGGATCCTCCCCGGACTTCTTCTGGCTTTTCTGTTTATCCTCTACATCGGCATCCGCTGCTTTTTCCAGCCTTCCCTGGGGCCGGCGCTCCCCGTGGAGGAAAGGGCCACCTGGGCGGAAAAAATCATCTCCCTCAAGGCCGTGACCCTGCCGGTAATGATCATCGTCATGGTCCTGGGGTCTATTTACGCGGGGGTCTGTACGGCCACCGAAGCCGCCGGCCTGGGGTGCCTGGGGGCGATCATTTCGGCAGCCATTTACCGCAAGCTGAGATGGGAATTGGCCAGGGAAGCCTGTTACCGGACGGCCAGTCTTACGGCCATGATCATCTGGATCCTGATCGGGGCTTATTGTTTTACCTCGGTCTACACCGGCACGGGCGCCCATGAGTTGATGGAAAAAATCTTGCTGT
This sequence comes from Syntrophaceae bacterium, assembly GCA_013388675.1. Lineage (GTDB taxonomy): Bacteria > Desulfobacterota > SM23-61 > SM23-61 > SM23-61 > SM23-61. The sequence continues at coordinate 10,101 of JACAEW010000082.1, forward strand.
CCATCCCCGGCGGGCGGTATGCCATCCTGATCACCATGCAGATCGTCTTTTTCATCTTAGGATGCATTCTGGACCCGGTGGGGATCATCATGATCTGCACCCCGGTCTTTGTCCCGGTGATCAAATCCTTGGGGTTTGATCCCCTCTGGTTTGGGGTGCTGTTCATCATGAATATGGAAATGGGCTACTTGACTCCTCCCTTTGGTTTCAATTTGTTTTACATGAAAGCCATAGTTCCCCCTGGCATAACCATGGGGGACATCTACCGCTCCATCGTTCCCTTTGTGATTCTTCAAGGGATGGGGCTGGTCATCGTGATCATCTTTCCGGATATCGCCCTGTGGATCCCCCGGATGTTGGCCAGGTGAGTGTGATTTAGAAGAAAAGTTCGGAGATCGCAGGGGCGACCGGCCGGTCGCCCGTGGAGAGTTCGGGCCAACGTTGCTGTTTAGCTATTTAAAAAGGCTTCCCCCAAAATCACTCCCGTCCTCCCTCTTTTCAAAGGGAGGAGAGCTTTTTTGATTGATTCAGGGAGATAAAAGCGAAAATCCCCCTTTGAAAAAGGGGGAGCAAGGGGGATTTCTAGGATTCTTCACATATTGGGAAATGTGTTCTCGTGTTGCTAAACAGTTACGGGACAACAGATTTGCAGCTGCATGTTTCTGGTTCCTGGTTTTTTGCGGGGAACTTCTGGTTCTTGAAACCCAGCAACCAGAAACCGGTTCTTACCTCCGCACTCCGCATTCCGCATTTCGAATTTTGAAGAGTTCTTGCGCCGCCCGTACGATTCCTTCCGCGTCGATCCCGTATTTGTGCCGCAGGAAATCCTGGGGTCCATGTTCGACGAAGACATCCGGAATCCCCAGCCGTTTCACCTCCACCCCGCTGATGCCCTTCTCTTCCAGAAGCTCCAGGACCGCACTCCCAAAGCCTCCCTGCAGGGCATTTTCCTCCACGGTGATCAGGCGGCGGCATTGGGTCGCCAGCGAGGCGATCAATTCCCCATCCAGGGGTTTCACAAACCGAGCATTCACCACGGCGGAGTCGATCTCCCACTTTTCGAGCCGGGAAGCGGCCTCCATGGCAGGCTTTACCGTGGAGCCCACGGCCAGGAGGACGAGGTCCCTCCCCGGTCTCAGGACCTCGGCCCTTCCGATGGGGATTTCTTGGGCCTCTTCATCCAAAAACCCGCACCAGCCGTTTCCCCGGGGATAGCGCAGGGAGGCGGGGCGGCCGCAGGAGACTGCGGTTTTGAGCATGTGCTGGAGCTCGTTTTCGTCCTTGGGGGCCATGACCACCAGATTGGGAATGTGCCGGAGGTAGGAGAAATCGAAGAGGCCTTGATGAGTCGGTCCGTCGGCGCCGACGATTCCCCCCCGGTCCAGGGCCAAAACCACGGGCAATTTTTGAAGGCATACATCGTGGAGGATCTGATCGTAAGCCCGCTGCATAAAGGTTGAGTAAATGGCCACCACGGGGATGAACCCCTCCGCGGCAAGGCCTGCGGCAAAGGTAATCCCATGCTGCTCCGCGATTCCCACATCGAAAAAGCGGTCGGGAAACTCGGCGGCAAAAGCCTCCAGTCCCGTTCCTTGGGGCATGGCCGCAGTTATGCCCACCAGGCAGGGAATCTTCCGCGCCAGCTTCACCAGGGACTGCCCGAAAGCGTCCGTATAAGATAGACAGCCGCCCTTCGGTTTGCAGATCTCCCCCGTTTCCGCGATGAAGGGTCCGACCCCATGGAAGGTTACCGGGTCTTTTTCCGCGGGGGCATACCCTTTCCCTTTGGTTGTCAGCACATGAACCAGAATGGGTCCGGATAGCTGTTTAATGTTACGGAAGGTCTCGATGAGGGACTCGATTTTGTGTCCGGGCAGGGGGCCGACATACTTGAACCCCAGTTCTTCAAACAGGAGGCCGGGAAGGAAAAAGCCCTTGAGAGATTCTTCGGCGTATCTGGCCCATTTCAGGGCCGATCCCCCGATGGCGGGGACTTTCTTGAGAACGTTCTTAATCTCCTCCCTGAAGCGGGTGGCGAATTGGCCGGTCATCAGCCGGTTCAGGTAAGAAGAAAGGGCTCCCACGTTGGGGGAGATGGAGAGTTCATTATCATTCAGAATGACGACGAGGTCCTTTTCCATGGCGCCGGCTTGGTTCAAGCCCTCGAAGGCCTCCCCGGCGGTCATGGAACCGTCTCCGATGACGGCGATGACCTTGAAATTCTCCCCCCGCAGGCAGCGGGCCTGGGCCATTCCCAGGGCGGCCGAGATGGAGGTGCCCGAATGGCCGGTCCCAAAGGCGTCGTAAGGACTCTCCTCGCGTCGGGGAAAACCGCAGATTCCCCCGCTCTGGCGGAGGGTGCGAAAGTTCTCCCGGCGGCCGGTGATCAGCTTATGGGCATAGGTCTGGTGGCCCACGTCCCAGACGATCCGGTCCCGGGGGGTATCGAAGACATAATGGAGGGCCAAAGTGAGCTCCACGACTCCCAGACTGGAAGCCAGGTGGCCCCCCACTTTGGAGACCGCCTGAATGATCTCTTCCCGGACCTCCTGGGCCAGTAGGATCAAGTCCGCGGGCCGCAGTCGGCGCAGGTCGGAAGGACTTTGAATTTGTTTGAGCAAGTCTCCCATTTCAGGAATGAAGGCCTAGCGCAAATTAACCCATACATTCATTGGTGGTCCCGGAAAAAGGGAGAAACAGGCCCTCCCCCTCGATGGGGGAGGGGAGATTTTCCTGTTTCCGAGTTCATCTTAATGGGTCCGTTTCAAAATGAACCCGGCGATTTGCCTCAGCGGGTTCGCTCGCCGGTCGAAGGACTGCAGATGATGGAGAGCTTCCGTAATGAGGCCCTCTGCCTGGCGCCGGGATTCGGGAATTCCGTATAGGCCCGGATAGGTGGCCTTGCCTTTGGATTGATCTTTGCCGACCGCCTTGCCCAGTTTGGTTTCCTCTCCCTCCTCATCCAGGAGGTCGTCGGTGATTTGAAAAGCCAGGCCCAGCTTTTCCCCGTATCCCTGAAGGCTCCTGTACTGACGCGCCGTGGCTCCTCCCAGGATAGCCCCCGCGGCCACGGAAGCGGAAATCAGAGCGCCCGTCTTGCGGGTGTGGATGTATTCCAGGGTGGCCGCATCCACCCGTTTTCCCTGAGTCAGGATATCCACGGTTTGACCGCCCACCATTCCCAGAGAGCCGGCCGCCCGGGCCAGATGCCAGAGGGCCTGGATTCTCCGCCGGGGAGAAACTCCCTTCATCAAATCCGGCCGGGCCGCCAGGTGAAAGGCCTCGGTCAGAAGGGCATCCCCGGCCAAAATTGCCAGCGCTTCCCCGAAAACCCTGTGGCTGGTGGGCTTCCCCCGGCGCAGGTCATCGTTGTCCATGGAGGGGAGATCGTCGTGGATCAGGGAATAGGTATGGATGAGTTCGAAGGAGCAGGCCAGGGGAAGGACGTCCCGGATCAACCCTCCCACCGCATCCGAGGCCGCCAGGGCCAGGATGGGACGGAGCCTTTTTCCCCCGGCGAAGAGGCTGTAATGCATGGCTTTGTGAACTTGGAAGGGGAACGCATCTTCCGAAGGAATCCATCGTTTCAGCGCCTCATCCACCAGGCGACGCCGGCGCTGGAGATAAGCTGCCAGGTCCAAGTCAATCCTCTTCGTCCTCTAACGTGAAGGGTTTGGGAACGAGGCGTCCGTCGCTTTCTTTCAGGATAATTTCCACTTTCTTCTCCGCTTCATCCAATTTCTTGGAACAGAAGCGGGACAGGCGCACGCCTTCCTCGAAGGCTTTCAGGGACTCCTCCAGGCTGAGGTTTCCGTCCTCCAGTTTTTTGACGATGGACTCCAGCTTCTGGAACGCATCCTCGAACTTCTGCTCGGCCACCCAACCCCCCCATAAATGCGGAATGGCGAATTCGGAATGCGGAATAGAGGAGCCAATAGATTCTGATGCTGAATAAATTACATTTCTTTTTATTCCGCATTCCCCATCCCAAATTCCGCATTTTTATTATACTCCCTTCGGCCTCAGGGTCAAGGAGGGCTGGGGGTCTTCCTCTTCCCCGGCGACTTTTTCCACTTGGGCTAGAAATTCTCCCCGGCGGACTTTCACGTTCACCCGGTCTTGGGGCTTCAGGCGGGAGGCTTCGCGAATGATCTCCCTCGAAGGCAGGACCCGGACGATCCCGTACCCCCGCTCCAGAACGGCGAGGGGACTCAGGGTCTGAAGCCTCCCGGCAATGACTTCGACTCGTTGCCGGTGAAGGCGCAGAGCGGCCCGGCCCGATACCGCCAGCCCGCGGTAAACCTGGCTGAGGCGCCGGGAAAAGTCCGCCACCCGCTTTCCGGGGTTAAGCAGGAAAAGGCTTTCGCGCTTCAACCTCAAACGTTCGCATCGCCGCCCCAGGCCCTGCTGCATGGAGGTTGCGAGGCGGAAGGAGAAGTCATCCAAACGTAGGCGTTGATCGGCGACCCGTTTTCGGGGATCGGTCAAACGGTGGACCAGGGATTCCAGCCGTTCCTGCCAAGACTCCAGGATCGTCCGGGCCACCTGGTTCAGGCGCCAGACCCGGTTCTCCAGGTTTTGAAACAGTTCCGCCTTATTGCGGACCACCAGCTCGGCTGCGGCCGATGGAGTGGGGGCCCGCAGGTCGGCGACGAAATCGGCGATGGTGAAGTCGATCTCATGGCCCACGGCGGAGATCACCGGGACGGGAGAGCGGGAGATAGCCCGGGCCACAACCTCCTCGTTGAAAGCCCAGAGGTCTTCCAGAGAGCCCCCCCCTCTTCCCACGATCATCACCTCCAAGTCGGGCCAACGGCCGAGCTCATCGATGGCCTGGGCGATCTCCTGACCGGCGCCCGCGCCCTGGACGCGGACCGGATAGAGAAGGATATGGACGTTGGCGAAGCGGCGATCGATGATTTGGAGGATGTCCCGGATGGCCGCCCCTGTTGGCGAAGTGACGATACCGATCTTCTGGGGAAGAAGCGGAAGGGGTCTCTTGCGGGCCGGGTCGAAAAGCCCTTCGCGGGAGAGTTTTTCTTTCAGCTTCTCGAAGGCCAGTTGGAGGGCCCCCAGGCCCTTGGGCTCCATGTGGTCGACGACGATCTGGTACTCCCCCCGGGGATCATAAACGGTCAGTCTTCCATAGCAGACAACCTGGAGGCCGTCTTCCGGTTCGAATTTCAGAAGGCGGTTCTGCATTCGGAACATGACCGCCCGCACTTGGGAGGACGCATCCTTCAGGGTGAAGTAAAAATGGCCCGAGGTGGGCTGGCGAAAGTTGGAAATTTCCCCCTCCACCCAGATGTGCTCGAAATTCTTCTCCAGGAGGGTTTTAATTTCCCCGGTTAATTGGGAGACAGTATAGATCGAGCGGAAAGAATTCAGTTCGGACATCGGTCAAATATACAGGACGTTCAATTTCATTGGGCATGCTCGCAGGGGCGGGTTTGAAACCCGCCCTACAGGCTTTCTCACGGAACCAATACCCGCAAGGCTTGGGGGAGAACGCGGAGGGTAAAGGGGGTTTTGCAGATGTACTCTCCGTCCCCGTAAAAGTCCATGGGGACCGACGTTTCCACTTCGACGGAGCTGGCCCGAAAATAATGCACCTCCGGCATGTCGATATGTTCTCCCTTAAAAACGGTGGGGAAAAAGCGGTACAGGCGGAAGGCCTTCACGGGGTCAACCCAGCATACATCCAGGAGCCCATCGTCCGGTTCGGCCAGGGGAGTGATCTGCATGCCTTTCCCGTAGCTCTTGATATTGCCGAAGGCAACCATGAGCGCTTTCCCCTGGGTTCGCTCGTCGTTCAGGCGGAGGGAGACCTCCTTGGGTTGATAGGTGAGCGTTTTCAATAAAACGGGCAGAACGTACGCCGCCCGCCCCCCCACGAAACGGCTGAGCCGATTGGCCATGGCATTGACCTCGGAATCAAACCCGATCCCCCCGACTCCGGCCACATATTCTCCGTTGTTGACCTGAATTACATCGATCCTGCGGATTTTCCCCTTCAACAAAAGGTCGCAGGCCGAATCCAGGTCTTCCGGGATCCCCAGGTTGGCCGGGAAATCATTCCCCGTTCCCGCGGGAATGAAGCCCATGACAAACCGGCTGCCCACCAGGGCTTTGAGCGCCCGGTGATGGGAGCCATCGCCGCCGCAGGAGATAATGAAGTTGTATCCCTCCCCCAGGGCCTGGCGGCATAGATGGGTTAAGTGTTCCGCGCTCTCCGCAAACTGGAGGTGAAAAGACACTTTCCGGTCGAGAAGTTTCTGGCGGAGCAGGGGGAAGATCTTTCGGCCCTTGCCCCCTCCGCTATTCGGATTCACGACGATTTTTATCTTTCTCGGAACTTCTTCCAACAAAGCTCTCACCCCTGGCGGATTGGCGGCCTTCTTTCCTAAATCCTATTCTCCTATCAAATTATCCATCCCTTGACAAGGTTTTTCGGTCCCGGCTTTTTTTCTTGAAAAAGAGGGGGGGCTGGGGTAACTTTGAGAAGGGCCTCCAAGCGGGAACATCCATCTCCAAAAAAGCTAAGAATACCGAATACTTTGGGCTCTCGTCCGGGAGCTTTGGGATTTGCCGCAGGCCTGATTCATGAAACCGATAAAAGGGATTCTGATTTTTTTTCTTTTGGTTTCCTTGTTCCTGGGGTGCGGTTCGGACCGGGGGGAAGGCCCCTCGTCCAAACCAGCGGCGAGCCAGCCCGAAAAGGGCCCGCCGGCCTACGGGGACCTCTTGATCCAGGGCTCGATCGGCGATGCGAGCAACCTCATTCCGATGATGGCCTCGGACAGCTCCTCTCATGGGATTGCCGGCCTGATTTTCAACGGCCTGGTGAAGTACGATAAAAACCTGAACCTGGTGGGAGACCTGGCGGAATCCTGGGAGGTTTCCGCCGACGGGCTGACCATCACCTTCAGACTGCGCCGGGGAGTGAAATGGCAGGACGGGAGGGATTTCACGGCCGAGGATGTGATGTTCGGATTCCAGACCATTATCAGTCCCAACACCCGGACGGCCTACTCCGGCGATTACCGGGAAGTCAAGGAAGCCAGGGTGATCGATTCCCATACCTTTCAGGTCACTTATCGCCGAGCTTTTGCTCCGGGACTTGCCAGTTGGGGAACTTTGGTGGTGCTTCCGAAACATATCCTGGAAGGGCAGGATATCAACACCACCCCTTTCAGCCGCAAGCCGGTCGGCACCGGGCCGTACAAGTTCAAAGAATGGAAAACGGGAGAAAAGATCGTCCTGGAGGCCAACCCCGGTTATTTTGAGGGGCGCCCTTACATCGATGGGTTCGTTTACCGGATCATCCCCGATCCGGCCACCATGTTCCTGGAGATGAAGGCGGGGGGAATCGATTTCATGGGTCTCACTCCCACCCAATACCAGCGCCAGACGGAAAGCCCGAGAATCCGGCGGGATTTCCGCAAGTACCGGTACCTTTCCTTCGGATACACCTATTTGGGATACAACCTGAAGGACTGGAAATTTCAGGACCGCCGGGTTCGTCAGGCCATTACCCATGCCATCGACAGAGAAGAGATCATCGAAGGAGTCCTCCTGGGCCTGGGGCTGCCCGCCACGGGTCCCTACAAACCGGATACGCCCTGGTACAACCCCAAGGTGAGGCAGTATCCCTATGACCTGGAAAAGGCCAAACAGTTGCTGGCCGAGGCGGGGTGGAAGCCCTCGGCGAAGGAAGGTGTTCTGGAGAAAGAGGGGAAGCCCTTCGAGTTTACCATTCTTACCAACCAGGGCAATGAATCGCGGGCCCGGTGCGCCGAGATCATCCAGCGGCGGCTGGCCGGGGCGGGAATCCGGGTAAAGATTCGGACGGTGGAATGGGCAGCCTTCATCAACGATTTCATCGACAAGAAAAACTTTGAGGCGGTCATCCTGGGATGGAGCCTGGGGCAAGACCCGGACCTTTACGACATCTGGCATTCCAGCAAGGTAGGCCCCAAGGAGTTGAACTTCATCTCTTACAAGAACCCGGAAGTAGATTCCCTCCTGGAAAAGGGAAGGTACACCTTCGACGTCAAGGTCCGCAAAGCCTGTTACGACCGGGTCCAGGAGATCCTGGCGGAGGATCAGCCATACACATTCCTCTTCGTGCCTTATGCCCTTCCGGTGATTCATGCAAGGTTTCAGGGGGTTCAACCGGCGCCGGCGGGGATTTCCTACAACATGGACAAATGGTATGTGCCGAAGGCGGAGCAGAAGTACGTTTTGAAACCATGACCCGCGGAGGGTAAAGGGCATAGAGCATATCTGTGCCGATGCGAAGGGGGCTTTATGTCTCTCACCCAAATTATAAAGGAAAAGGCTCTGGAGCTGGGTTTCGCTGCCGTGGGAGTGGCTACCGCGGAACCCTTCACCCTTTATGCGGAGGAGATCGGGAGCCGGCCGGAGATGTACGCCTGGGGCCGGGGGTTAAGCCAGCAGGCATCGGTCCGAGACCTGGACCTGAATCGATTCGTGGACCCGGCCCGATATCTGCCCGAGGTTAAATCCCTGGTGGTAGTTACCGACAGCTATTTTGAGGAAGATTTTCCTCCCTCCCTGGCCGGCAAAATCGGCCGTTGTTACCTGAAGGGACTCTTCTGTCCGGAGGAAACCTCCCACAGCCGCCGCCGGAAGGAGTTCAAAAAATTCCTTCAGGACTTGGGAATTCAGTCCATCTATGGTCCGGCGCCGGCTCGGCTGGCGGGAGCCCGGGCCGGAGTGACCCATTACGGAAAGAACTGTTTTGCCTTTGCCAACGAGGCGGCCGAAAGGAGTTCATGGATCGTCAACGAGCCCTACCTGGTGGACCGGGAGCTGGAAGCCGACCCTCCCACCTTGAGGGTGGACTGCCCGGAAAACTGCCGCAAATGCATGGAGGCCTGCCCGACGGGGGCGCTCTATGCCCCCCTGAAGATGGACCCCCGGAAGTGCATCGCCTACAACAGCTATTTTACTCCCGGGGAAATCCCCCGAGAATTTCGGCATCGAATGGGGACCTGGGTTTACGGTTGCGATCTGTGCCAGGAGGCCTGCCCGCGGAACAGAAAGTGGCTGGAAAAAAAGAAACCCATGAATTCAAAACTCCTGGAACGGGCCGGGGACTTTTCTTTGATCCAGCTTTTGACCATGTCCCAGGATCATTACGAACAGAAAGTCTGGCCCCTTCTCTACTACATCCGCAAGGAAAACCGGAAGATCTGGCAAAGAAACGCCGCCGTGGCCCTGGGAAACCAGAAGGACCCGGAGGCGATTCCCGCTCTCGTCTCCGTCCTGGAGGACCCGGAGCCCCTGGTCCGCACCCATGCGGCCTGGGCTCTGGGAAGGATCGGCGGGAAGCAAGCCAGAGCCTCGCTGGAGAAAAGGAGACGACTGGAGGAGGACGAAAGGGTTAAAAGGGAAATTGAAGAGGGCCTGAGCCTTTGCCCCTTGACATTTGGGAGCCAGGGCGTAAAATAGAATCAGATTTGCTGGGGGAGCTGGACCGGCTGAGAGATCCCGCCGAGGGCGGGACGACCCCTCGAACCTGTTGGATAATGCCAGCGGAGGGAAGCAAATCCGGAGATGGATGAAAGCCGCCGGTTCTTTCGGGAATCGTCGGCTTTTTTGTTTTTTCCGGCCGCAAGGAGGCGAAAATCCGCCCCTTGCTCATTCCGGAAAGCGGAAAAAAGGGAAGGGTGCAGGAATTTCAGAGATGGGATGTTGGCAGGATAGGGAGGGATTATGACCCAACTTGAATTCGCCCGGCAGGGAATGGTTACCGAAGCCATGAAGAAATGCGCTGCTTCGGAGGGGGTCCCGGAAGAAACGATCCGCCAAGGGCTGGCCGAGGGGACCATGGTCATCACCCAAAATGTGAAACACCGGAACATCGCCCCGCTGGCCATCGGCAAAGGGTTGCGGGCCAAAGTGAACGCCAACGTGGGCACCTCCGTGGACCACAACAACATCGAAGAGGAGCTGGAGAAGGTGCGGGCGGCCATCGCGGCGGGGGCGGATACGATCATGGACCTGTCCACGGGTCCGGGGATCGATGAGACGCGCAAGGCCGTGATGAAGGCCTCCACCGTTCCCGTGGGGACCGTACCGATCTACCAGGCGGCCGTCGAAATGCCCCGTAAGAAGAAGCGTCCCATGGTGGAGATGACCGCCGACGATCTTTTTGAAGTAATCGAGAGGCACGGAGAAGATGGGGTGGATTTCATAACCGTCCACTGCGGGGTCACCCGGAGCTCGGTGGAAAAGATTAAAAAGGAGGGCCGCCTCCTTGGCGTCGTCAGCCGGGGGGGAGCCATCCTGGCGGAATGGATGGATTATAACCGGAAGGAAAACCCTCTTTTCGAGAATTATTCCCGTCTGCTGGAGATTGCCAAAGCTTACGATATGACCCTGAGCCTAGGGGACGGCCTTCGTCCAGGGTGTCTGGCCGATGCCACGGACCGGGGCCAGGTCCAGGAGCTTATTCTCCTGGGGGAATTAACCGAAAGGGCCCGGGCCAAGGGGGTGCAGGTCATGATTGAAGGCCCCGGCCATGTGCCCCTGGACCAGATCGAGGCCAATGTTCTTCTGGAAAAGCGGATTTGTCATGGGGCTCCTTTCTATGTGTTGGGTCCCCTGGTGACCGACATTGCGCCGGGATACGATCATATCACCGGGGCGATCGGCGGAGCCATCGCCGCCCGCGCCGGAGCGGACTTTCTGTGTTATGTCACCCCTTCGGAGCACCTTCGTCTTCCTACCGTCGAGGATGTAAAGGAAGGAGTCATTGCCTCCCGGATCGCCGGACATGCGGCGGATATCGCCCGGGGCTTGAAGGGAGCCATGAAACAGGACTCCGATATGGCCAGGGCCAGGAGAGCGCTGGACTGGCAGGAGCAGATCCGGCTCTCCATCGATCCCCAGAGGGCCCGAAAGCTCCGGGAATCCAGCCTTCCCCACGACAGCGATGTGTGCACCATGTGCGGGGAACTCTGCGCGGTGAAGAAGTCTTCCAAAGTTATTTAAGGAAAGATGGGGACGCAAATCCGCAGGAGCGGTTCGCGAACCGTCCCCACCCCGGCCTTGGGACCTGGATATGTTATTCTGGTCTTCTCCCAAGAAGAGTGGGTGCTTGGGGAAGATTTTGAGCTTCCCGGGCCTGCCCCTGCCGGAAGAGAATTGGCCGGGCCCAGGGCGGCATCCCGCCCGGGGCCGGACATCCTGAGGCAGCGGTTCTTCCATCGGGTCGCGTCGGAAATGAATGGGGTTGTCCCTGTTTAAGCTGGGATTCAGTTTTA
>JACAEW010000197.1 GCA_013388675.1 Syntrophaceae bacterium
ATCATCCACGCCATCGACCGCAGAGCGATCATTCAAAAGGTCATGGGAGGGCATGGCAGCGAACTCTTCGGCCCCTGTAACCCCCTCCATTGGGGGTATGATCCGGCGGTAAAACAATACGACTACCCCTACAACCCGGATAAGGCCAGGACCCTCTTGAAAGAGGCGGGGTACGAAAAAGGGTTTCCCATCGATCTCTGGTATTACGAGGGAATTCAGAAGCAGCCCAACCAGGCGGCCATGGGATACCTGGAAGCGGTGGGAATTAAAGTGAGCGTAAAGGAATACGTGGGGAACACGGGGCAGCTGATCAAGCTGCGCGATGCCCGCAAGGTGACCGGCATCGGGAATTACAACTGGGGTTCCTACAATATTTTCGACGCCGATGCGATTCTTCCCGCCTGGTTCATGACCCGGGAAGGGAAATGTTACAACCTCGACCCGGAATTGAACGATTGGCTGCAAGAGGCCCGGGACAGCGTCGACCCGGCCAAGCGGAAAGCCCTCTATTCCAAGGCCCAAATCAAAATCATGAAAGAGGCCTACTGGATGCCTTTCTTCGTCGTCCATCAGATTTACGGGCGGAATAAAAACCTCGAGATCGTGGTGGGCAAAGACGAGGTGCCCAGGTATCAGGAGGCGTACTGGAAATAAGGGAAAAAACGCAAAGCGCACAGGGATAGAGCATCGCTTCAAGGAGCAAAGACCTGAAAAGTCGTTTCTTATTCGCTATGCCCTCTGCCTCCTAGGCCATGAGGATTGAAGGATGTCGGATAAAACGATCACCGCAAAAGACTTGAAGGCCGCCCTCCCCGATCTTTCCAAGACCTTTAAGCTGAAAGGGCTGGATGCCCCCATCGAGATTTACCGGGACCGGTTCGGCGTGCCCCATGTACTGGCCCAAACGGCCCATGACGCCTTTTTCGGGCAGGGCTTCGTGGCCGCCCAGGACCGTCTGTGGCACATGGATTATGACCGGCATAATGGCTACGGCCGCCTGGCCGAGTGGATGGGAAAGTCTTCCCTCGAAGGAGACAAGGTGATGCGCCGTTTTCAGATCGGCGCGACCGTGGAGGATGATTACCATTCCGTGGACGCTCCCACCCGGGCTATGCTGGATGCCTACGCGGCCGGGGTCAATGCCTTCATCGCCACCACGGATGCACTGCCCATCGAATACACCCTTCTCGACGCCCGGCCGGAGCCCTGGCAGTCTTGGGATTCCTTTGCCGTCTTCAAAGTACGACACCTCATGATGGGGGTTTTCGAGGGAAAGCTCTGGAGGGCAAAGCTGGTCAATCACCTGGGGCCGGAAAAGGCCGCAGCCCTATTGCGGGGCCATCCCCCCGGTCACCTGGTGATCGTGCCCCCCGGGGGAACTTACCCAGGTCCGGTTCTGAGCGGGCTTGAAGAACTGAGCCGGAATCTGCAGAGCATCCGCTGGCTCCGGGACGACCCGGATTCGGGCAGCAACAACTGGGCTATCCATGGCAGCCGCACCGCGTCGGGAAAGCCTTTTCTTGCGGGGGATTCCCACCGCGCCCTGGATACCCCGAACTGTTATTATCAGAATCACATCGCCTGTGAAGATTTCGACGTCATCGGCCTCTCCTTTCCCGGAGTTCCCGGCTTTCCCCACTTCGGCCATAACTCCCACGTGGCCTGGTGCGTGACTCATGCGCAGGCCGATTACCAGGACCTTTTCATCGAACGGTTCTCCGCGGACGGGACCCGGCGTTATGAATTCCGGGGCCGATGGGAAGAGGCCCAGGTCCTGCAGGAGCGGATCCGGGTGAAAGGGGAACCAGACCAGGAATTGGCGGTGACCATCACCCGCCACGGCCCGATCATCGCCGGGGGTCCGGGTAAGGAGTTCGGACTCGCTTTGCGATACACCGCTACAGCCTTCCCTTACCGAGGGTTTGAATGCTTCCTTCCCATGATGAAGGCCGATTCCGTGGATGCGTTGAACGAATCCATGCGGAAATGGGTGGACCCCGGCAACAACCTCGTTTCCGCCGATGTCCACGGAAACATCGCTTACCTCCACCGGGGGCAGGTGCCCATCCGGTCCATTTCCAACGCCTGGCTCCCGGTCCCGGGCTGGAGCGGGGATCACGAGTGGCAGGGTAGCATCCCTTTTGAAAAGCAGCCCAGGCTGCGCAACCCTGCGGCGGGGTTTATCGTTTCCGCCAACAACCGAATCCCGGACGAGAAATATCCCTACTATATCGCCCTGAGCTATGCCCCCGATTACCGGGCCCGGCGGATCTACGAGCGTCTGGAGAATCTGACCAGGGCCAGCCTTGAGGACATGCGCTCCATCCACGGGGATTCCCTGTCCATTCCCGCGCAGGTGCTCCAAAAGCGGATCGCCGCGGCCGAACCGGCCGATGAATTCTCGGCCAGATCGAAATCCCTCCTGGCCGGATGGAACGGACTCATGGAAAGGGATGCCGTCGCCCCGACGATCTACAGCGCCTTTCGCCTCAAGCTGCTGCATAAAATCATAGGCCACCTGGTCGGTCCGTTGGTCGACGTGATGTTCAAAGCCACCGGGCGTGGGGCCCCCAGGCACCTGGGTGAACTGGCTTCCCAAATCGTTCACCAGGCCAGGACCGGGGATACCTCTTTCCTTCCACCCGGGACCACATGGAATTCGATTACCGCCGCGGCCCTGCAGGAGGCGGTGGAATATCTGCGCCGGCGCCTGGGGGACGACATGGACGCCTGGAGGTGGGGCGCCGTCCACCAGACCTCGCCCCAGCATCCTATCTCCCGTCTATTTCCAGGGTTTGAAACCCTGTTGAATCCTTCTTCTCTTTCGATGGGGGGAGATGGGGACACGCCCTATGCCGCCGGGTATTCGCCCGGCCGTCCCTTCAACGTGACCCTTCTTTCCGTGGTTCGATATATCTTCGACGTCTCCGACTGGGACAATTCCGGCTGGGCCGTACCCCTCGGCGTCTCCGGCCATCCGGGAAGCCCGCATTATGCGGACCAGGCCCCCATCTGGGGAAACCTGGACCTGATTCCCATGCGCTACACCCGGGGACGGGTGAAAGCCGAGGCAGCGGTCTATCAAGTTCTTGAGCCCGGGTAGGGGCGCATTGCCAACGCGCCCCTACGATTGATTATTGGATTCCGGCCCGGCCGGCTGAGTTTATGAACGTCGAAAGGAACCCCCCATGCCTCAACCCTACGAAGGATCTCACCAGCAGTATGATGCGCTCATTGAACCGAAGGTCATGATCCCCATGCGGGACGGCGTCCGATTGGCCGCCGATCTCTACTTTCCGGCCTCAGGCCAAACCCGCGCGGCGGGAGCGTTCCCGGTCATTCTGGAGCGCACCCCTTATGGAAAAGGCTCGTCCCGAAATGTTCTCAAGGGCAAATACTTTGCCCGCCGGGGGTACGTGTGCGCCATCCAGGACGTGCGGGGACGCTTTGATTCCGAGGGGGAGTTCTATGCCTTCGCCAAAGAGGCCCACGATGGGTACGACACTGTAGAGTGGCTGGGAACGCAGGAATGGAGCACGGGAAAAGTGGGCACCATGGGCGACTCCTATGCCGGAAGCGACCAGAGCGCTCTGGCCACCCTGGCCCCCCCCCATCTCTCCACGATGATCGTGGCCGTGGGCGCCTCCAACTATTACCACAGCTCCATGCGCCACAACGGGGCCCTGGAGCTGCGGTTTCATGTCTATGTTTTCCGCATGGCCATCACCAGCAAGGAGGCGGCGGCCGACCCCAACCTCAAAAAGGCGCTCATCAAAGCCTATACGGAAGAGATGCCCGAGGTCCTGCGGCGGGCCCCGCTCAAGAAGGGCGCAACCATTCTGCGCAGGCTGCCCTCTTACGAGCAATGGGCCTTGGACATTCTCACCCACGGGGACTACGACTCCTACTGGAAAGAACATCGCGGTTACGCGATCTCGGAGTACTACCGGGAGCATGCCGACGTTCCGACTCTCTACTTGGGCGGATGGTATGACTCCTATGCCCGAAACACCTGTGAAAGCTTTGTGAAGCTGAGAAAATTGAAGAAGGCCCCCCAGTACCTTCTCATGGGGCCATGGACTCACGGAAAATACGAGATCACCTACTCCGGAGACCTCGACTTTGGAACGGAAGCGGAGGTCCATTACCTGGACTTGAAGCTGGCCTGGTTCGACCGCTTTTTGAAAGACCTGAATACCGAGGTGTCCGACTGGCAGCCCGTGCGAATCTTCACAATGGGAACGGGCGACGGGAGGCGGGTTATCGACGGTGCGCCGGGGGAGGCCTCGGACTATCCGGGGCGAATCTACCACGGCGGCTTCTGGCGAAGCATGGGTGAATGGCCCATCCCCGGCACCCGGTTCACTCCCTACTACCTGCATTCCGACGGGGCCTTGTCTCCGGAAAAGCCCGGGAAACCGGACATTCCCCCCAGCCGTTATACGTTCAACCCCCGGGACCCGGTGCCCACTCTCGGCGGCGGAATTTCGGCGGTCGATATCGTGATGAAGCCGGGCGCCTTCGATCAGCGCGGCCGGAGCGGGGCCATAGGCTTCACGGACAGACAACCGATCAACCTGCGGTCCGATGTGCTGTCTTTCCAGACTCCCCCGCTGGATTCGGACTTGGAAATCACCGGCCCCATCGAAATGCACCTGTGGGCCTCGTCCTCTGCCGTGGATACCGATTTACCGCCAAGCTCATGGATGTGTATCCACCCACCGAGGAGGAGCCGGACGGAATGGCCATCAACCTCACCGACTCCATCCTCCGGGCCCGCTATCGAAATGGATTTGAGAAACCGGAATTTCTGGAACCGGGAAAACCCTATGAGTTCGTCTTTCCCCTTTACCCCACATCCAACATCTTCAAGAAGGGACACCGGGTCCGTCTGGACATCAGCAGCAGCAACTGGCCGCGTTTCGACGTCAACCCCAACACCGGGGGCCCCCTGGGCCTTGAGCAGCGTTACCACCTTGCCCACCAGGCCGTTTACCATGACGCTGGCCATCCCTCGCATATCTTGCTGCCTCTGCAGAGGGGAAAACCGAAGGCCTCATGAGACACCGATGACTGGCTCTGCGCAATCTGCAGATGGATGTTTTTTTATTCGAAAGGAGAAAATATGGAAGGCTGGGTTCTGCATGCCCTTCACCTGGGGAAGATTCGGCGAGACAAGTCGATCTTTACCTATCTCCGGAACATGGGAACCCCGATCGAAATTCCCATCCTCGCTTGGCTCGTTGAGGGGCACGGGCGCCGGGTCCTGGTGGACACGGGAGGGCACGACCCGGCCCAATCAGATTTGGGCCAGCCATACCAACGGGAGCCCGGCCAGGACCCGATCGCGCAGCTCGCGGCCCATGGGGTTCGGCCGGAGGACGTGGATATTCTGGTCCTCACCCATCTCCACTGGGACCATGCCTCGAACATCCACCTGTTTCCGAAAGCCCGGGTGATCATCCAGCGGGAAGAGGTCCGCTACGCTGCCGCCCCCCTGGACCCTCACCGCTTACCTTACCAGTCGATACCTCCATGGGTCCAGAGCCTGGGGCGTTTTGAGGTGATCCACGGGGATAAAGAAATCGCCCCGGGGTTATCCCTCCACCTTACCCCGGGCCACACCCCCGGGATTCAAGGGGTGAGGGTACCGACGAGCGGCGGGGTCTATTTTCTCGCCGGGGACAATGTCCCTCTGATGGAAAATTGGGATGCTCAGGAGAAGTATGGAGCCCCCCATTGGCCGAACGGCATCCACGTGGACCTGGAGGTCTTTTTCCAATCCCTACGGCGGATGGAGAATCTGGGCGACCGGATTCTCCCCGGGCACGACTGGAGCGTGCTGGAGCGGAATGAATATAGGTAGTTTTGCTGCAGGAGAAAAAGACGAGCCCCAGGGCCAATAGGGGGGTGCCGAAAAATCGGGTCTCCCGCCATGCCTTTTGTCCGAGCAGGCAGGCTAGGGCTGCCTGCTCGGGGGTTGGAAGATCATTGGAAGGCGGCAAAGACCTGCGTGGCGTCGAGGGTGGTGGTAGCATCGGTGAATGTGCCGTAAGCGCTCAGCAGTCGGGCCTTTTTTCCGGAACTCAGGCTGGCTTGAAGAGCCTGAGAATAGGCATCAAACTGGGTGTACAGCTGGACCGAACCTTGGTAGCCGATCGCATACAAGGGCAAGGAAGCGCTCTTGGGTTGCACCCCGGGTGACTTAGGGAGAACATCCGTCCATACCCAGCCTCGCAGGACATGATGGAGAGGACCTACCCCCGTCGTATTGAGAGCGATGCCGGTTGGGGAAACGCTCGAGAAAGGCGTTGCACTGGCCGGGTCCCAATCGAAGAAGAGCGTCGCCGGAACGTCTGCGGTGTTGATGATCGTCCAGGCGCTAAAATCCGGCGGTGCCTGTCCGAAAGGCCGAACCAAACCTCGAATCCGCACCGGCGTTCCCGAAGAGAGGCCGCTCAAACTTAGGGTCCCCGTGCTTACCCGATAATCGGCGGGGTCCGCATCGTTGGCCGATATCGTGCCGGTTCCCGCAAAGTTGAAGAGCGACACCTTCCGCCCGTTGATCGTCTGCAGGTTGAGGTTGAGCGATCCGCTGGAGAGGTGGTTGACGGTTCCGGTCAGGACGGTGGCCTGCATACGGACCAATCCCTGTTTGGCGTCCAGGAGGTACGATCCTGGGGCCCCGGAGAGGACGCCGAGGGCGGAAATCTGTTGGCCCACGGAAATGTCATCGATGGTGTAAACCGTTCCGTGCGTGCCCTGGCCGGTTACAATGGTGGAATCGGCCATCTGAATCGTCACGTTGTCGTTGAAAATCACCGTTCCGTCTTTTCGTACCAGCGTTGCACCCCGCAGAGTCAGGTTGTCGCCGCTTCTGGCGATCACGCTTCCGGTCACAGCGTCGTTAGTCCCATAAGCCACGCTGGACCCGGCGTACACCTCCTGGGCAACGAATCGACGAAAGCCCATGTGCTGATCTCCAACGGCCACGGTGGCTGTCCCGAAGGGTTTGGCGGCAAGCTTACTCAAGCCTTCTGCCCCTTTGTAGCTCACCCCGTCAATCTCGAACACAGTGTCCTGACCTGTCAGAATGGTCAGCGTCCCGAAGTCGCCGGTGAGGCGGTGGTAGGGGCAGAGGGTCACCTGGTAGCTGGAATTGCTCAGGTTCACCGATTTCAAGGGGCCTCGAATCCGGTGAGTCTTGGGGTCTTCCTGGTTGACCTGGGCCACCAGGAAGGGTTGGACCGTAACGACCGGGGGGCTCACGCTTGTATTGACCGTATTGGAAGCCTTGAGGTTAAAATCCAGGGTCAGGTGCGCCGGAACACCTGGAACGATCAGCAGCGAAGCTCGGTCATCCAGCTTCACGGTTAATTCCAGGGTGGTGATGGGCTGCCCATTTGGGTCCTTTACCACCGCTGCCACCGCCTGCCCGCCGGTATCTTCCACGCGTATATCGGCGTTGGTATAATCCAGGCGGATTTTCGCGCCCGTATAGACTCCGGGAGGAATGGTGGCGGCGGTGACAAATTCGGTCATCTCCGTGTACTGGGCAAAGTCAACCCGGGTCCTTAAGGGCAGGGTCTCCACTACCGCGACGTTTGCTTTGGTGAGGGTAATCGAAAGGATATCCACGCTGTAGGAAATAAAATCGCCCTCCGCATCAGTTATGCCGATGACCACTTCACCGCTGGGGGTCTGGCCGGCGCCGCTGCTGCTGCTCCCCCCGCCGTCGCTCCCTCCACCGCACCCGCCCAGGGATAAGGCCAAGAGGATAAGGCCACCGATCAAGAAATGGGAAACCCTTCGCCATTGATCATGAAAACCTGAGCTTTGACTCATTTTCTGCCTCCTTTCAAAAAGCCCTTCTGGGCTTAAGACGTATCATACCATTTATAAACTCATGCCGGTGGTCCCTGCAAAATATATTCCCAATTAACGAATGACTCCTTTAATGGTTGACACAGGGGTAATGATTTTTTTCCTCAAATAAATTGAAATGTTAAACAGGCAGCCAGTTTTATGGCGGCTGCTCCATAATCCAATAGCGCACATCGACGTAGGAATAGAGGTTGCAAAAATGATACAAGAAACAGTTTTGAGCCGGGTCATTAGAAGGAACTCATAATTGAATAAACAAGCTCTTCCCTTAAAAAGTTGTTGCTGTTCACCCTGAGCTTGTCGAAGGGTGCTTTGCAAGCCGTTCATGCTTCGACAAGCTCAGCACGAACGGATGTGGATTCCTTCTTTAGCGCCCATCCAATTATCGGCTAATTAATAGAGCCTCTTGCAAAACTTTTAAAATAAGAGAAAATTCTCATCCCGGGCAAGCGAAGCGCGACCCAGAATCCAGGTTTTTGAATGAATTCTGGATCCCCGCTTCCGCAGGAATGACGGATGAAGTGACTTTTGCAAGAGCCTCAATAGACATGCATTTTCAAGGCCATCCAGAAGATTGCCCGAATTTTTCCTTTCAGGTATACTCTTGTTAGTTTAAATCAGGAGGCTGGTCATGCGTCGCCTGCTCCTTTCCTTTCTGATCTTGTTCATCTGCTTTCCCCTTTCGGCGGAATGCAATTCTTCGATCATCGGCAGCTGGAAGTTCAAGAATGAGCAGATCGAGATAGTTGCCGAATTTCTGCCGGACGGAACCTTTCGCCAGGTCAACGTCACTCCCAAGGGGAGGGAGACCTACACGGGGCGTTTTCAGTTGGCTGGTCAAACGCTAAACATCCACCCCCAGGGTGCTCCCCAGCCCCAGCAGATCATTTGCCGCTTCGCAGATGCCGATACCATCCTCGCCACCTACCCTTCTGGCGAAACCCTGCAGTGGAAGCGCCTGAAGGGAGCCAGAACGCAGGAAAAGCCGTCAAAGGCCCCCGAACCCCAATCCGGTGCCGCGGTCAAAGGCGCCGCAGGCCCCGCGACTTTTTCGCCGACCGGCAAGCGTCCAACCCTTCTCATGCAGCGCACCTGGGAGCCCAAGGAAAAGGCCTTTACCTTCCTGGTCCCCAACGGATGGATTTTTAAAGGCGGGGTCTTCAATGTGAATCCCCTGACTCAGAACGGCCCGGGAAACTCCATGGCCCCGAAGTGTGATCTGGTGGTACAAAGAGACGACCGGGGAACGGTGATGATCCGCTTCGCCCCCAGCTGGAATTACGCCGACCTTACCTATTCTCCAACCGGGTTCAGCTTCTTCAAGCCGGGCCAATATTACCAGGGCATGCTGGTCAAGGTCATGCCCACCCCAAAACAATTCCTGACCGAACTGTTCCAAGCGGCCCGCCCCCAGGCTAGCCAGGTAACGGTCGTCGCCGAGGACCCGATGCGAGAGATGGTCGCGGCCGTCTACCGGGCCAATCAGCAGGTCAACCAGCAGCTCCAGCAGATGGGACTCAAGCCGAATCGGTACGATGGGCTGGCCATACTGGTGGAATACACCGAGGGGGGAGAGCGGTACCGCGAAGTGCTGCGAACCATCATTACCGACGCCCGCACGGGCGCCTTCATGTGGACCAACGAACACACGATTCAGTTCCGGGCCCCGATGAACGAGTTTGAAGCCTGGAAGCCCGCCCTGGACGTGATCCATAATTCCATCGAACTGAATCCCCAGTGGATCGCGGCGGTCACGCGGGCCATGGACCAGAGGGCCAAGATGGCCTTGGACACCCAGCGGTACATTAACAAGGTGGCCAACGAGATCGTGGAAAACCGCCGCCGCACCCACGCCGAGATTCGCTACGAAAACTACCTCTTCATCACCGGGCAGGATGAATACATCAACCCCTTTACCAAAAAGGTAGAGCTTGACACCTCCGCCTACCGCCACCGCTGGATGAACAACCACGGGGATATCCTCTACACCGACGAAAGTACCTACAACCCCCAAGAACATGAAAAACGCCCGAATTACGAGTGGAAAAAAACTCAGGTAAGACCTCGCTGACCTTTCCCCTCAACCGGATGGGGTTGAAACCCCCTTCCCAATTCGGTAAAATACACCCACGAAAAGGGGAGGAACTTGGGACGATCTCCCGCCGGGAAAGGATTTCGCTATGGCCGCTTACCACAGGACCCTGAAAGAGGTAGGCGGAAATCCCACCGGTGGGCACGACCCGTGCGGATAGGGCGATTTCGGAGTTCTCCGGGGTTCGAAGGGGGAAAAATCGATCATAGGTAGGACTATGTACAATCAGTATTTTGGCTTTTCGGAAGAACCGTTTAACCTGACCCCCGACCCCGATTTTCTTTTCATGGCCGTGACCCACCGGGAAGGTTTGTCCACCATGATGTCCGGAATCGAGAGAAGGATGGGACTTATCACGATTACGGGGGATGTGGGGACCGGCAAGACTACGCTTATTTACACCCTGCTCAAGGACCTGGGGGGCCGGTTGAGGACCGTCTTTATTTTTAATCCCCGGCTGACTTTTCGCCAACTGGTCAAGACTATCCTTTTGGACCTCAAGGTACCGGTGGCGAAGGAGAATACTTTTACTCTTCTGCAAAAATTCAAAGAATTTCTCCGGGAGAGATTGGACGAGGACGAAACGGTGGTGATTATCATCGACGAGGCCCACCAACTGAGCGCCAGAGTCTTAAACGACCTGGCCTGGTTCTTGGAGGAGGATTACCCCGCCTTAAAATTGTTGCAGATTCTCCTTGTGGGTCAGTCCGAGCTCGAACCCAAGCTGGATTCGGAGGAATTGCGGCTCCTCAAAAAGAAAATAACCGTCCAATATCGGCTCCTCCATTTGAATTCCGAAGAGTCCAAAGCCTACATCGACCATCGCTTGAAGGTCGTGGGAAGCAACAGCTCGAAGATTTTCACCCCGGATGCCGTAGACTTGATTTGTGAATATGCCAAGGGAATCCCCCGAATCATCAATAAGCTATGCGATGCGGCCCTTTTTGCGGGATATGATACCTCCACCCCAAGAATCAACGCCGCAATCGTCAAGGATGTCATCGCCAAGGAAGAGCTTGCCTATAAAGAAGAGGAAGAAACTTTGGAGGAGGAGGCTTTCGCTGAAAAAGAAGACCTCCTCCCGCAAGGGGCCATAGTCCGGGAAGAAATTGGCGAAGAGAAGGAAACTGCCCTTGAGGGGACAGTTGCACCCCAGAAGATATCCCCGCGGGAACCCCTCGAAGGAATGGAAAAATCGACCCGCCCGCCAGAAACGGGACTCCAACGGGCGAGGTCCCTTTTCAAGAAAATCGGCACCGGAGCCCTGTCTTTGGGCCGAGGGGCGGTCTTTGCCCTTCTCCATCGGCCCGAAGGACGCAAATCGTAGCTTCCATCCCAGCCGATCGCCCCTTCGAGCTCGGAAGAAACCTGAACGATTCGGGTTGGAGGAAGGGAAGGATTTCCCAGCCTCCGTTTTTCAAGATTCCTTGCCGGAACCCGCTTCCAGGACCTTCCGGTTCAAGGTCGTGAGAACTGTCCGTGTTTCGTTCAAGCGACCGAGCCGGCCGCCCCCTCGGAAAATACCTCCAGGGGCGGCTTCATGCCAAGGGGATCGCGTTAGCCCTTCCGAACTCCCGGAGATCCTGAATCCTGAATTACCTTCTTGTCCGGTAAAGCTTTGGGTCGAGCAGGTCGCGCAGGCCGTCGCCCAGAAGGTTGAAACCCAAAACCGCCCAGGCAATGGCCAGGCCCGGGAAAATGGCCAGCCAGGGGGAGATTTCCATGAAGGTTTGGGCCTCGTTGAGCATCCGCCCCCAGCTCGCATGGGGGGGTTGGGTGCCCAATCCCAGATAACTCAGCGCCGCCTCCGCCAGGATGGCGATGGCCAACTGGACCGTGCCCTGAACGATGAGGGGAGAAAGCGTGTTGGGGAGGACTGTGCCCCAAATGATTGCTCCGTTCCTTTGTCCGACGGCCCGGGCGGAGGTTACGAAATCTCTCTGCCAGATGGAAAGAGAAGCGCCCCGGGTCAGACGGGTGAAGATGGGGATGTTGAAGATGCCGATGGCCAGCATGCTGTTCACCATTCCCGGCCCGAGGATGGAGGTGATGAGAATGGCGCTGAGCACCGCCGGGAAACCGTACAACACATCCATCAGCCGCATGACTCCTTCGTCCTTCCATCCTCGCCAAAAAGCCGCCAGGGAGCCGAAAAAGACCCCGAACCCCATCCCGATCCCCACCGCCACCCAGCCCACAAGGAGCGAATTCACCGCCCCTTTCATGACCCGGCTCAGAATATCCCGGCCGTACTGATCGGTGCCCAGCAGGAATTCCGCTCCCGGCGATTGGAAGCGCTTGGCCAGGTTCATCCGGTTGGGGTCGTGGGGGGTGTAGAAAAGGCTTAGGCCGGCGGTTATTACAATGGCCAGCACTAGGGCACCGCCAATGATCAGGTTCACGTTCTTAAGGCCCCGATTCATGCCCTCTCAAGCTACCTCGCTTCCCGATCGAATGCGCGGGTCCAGGACCCCATAAATGACGTCCACGGCAAAGTTTACGATCACGATAAAAAAGGCGATCAGCAGGCTCACGCCCTGGACCACCGGCAGGTCCCGCTGGCCGATGGCCAGGAAGATCAGGCGGCCCAGGCCAGGCAGGTTGAAGACATTTTCGATGACGATGGCCCCGGCGAGAAGCTCCCCCATCTGAAGCCCCACGATGGTGACCACCGGGATGAGCGCATTTCGCAGGGCATGTTTGTAAACCACGACCCTCTCCGCAAGGCCCTTGGCCCTGGCTGTACGAATGAAATCTTCCCCCAGGGTCTCCAGCATGCACGAGCGGGTGAGGCGGGCGAGAACGGCGGCCCGAATCAGGCCCAGGGAAAGGGCCGGAAGGAGAAGGGACTTAAAAGCCCCCAGGGGACTCTCCAGCCAGGATTTAAACCCCCCCGCGGAAAACCATTGCAGGAAAACCGCAAAAAAAAGGATGAGGAGGATCCCGGCCCAGAACGCGGGAACCGCAAGCCCGATCTGGGAAAAGACCATCACCCCGTAATCCCCCGGGCGGTTGCGGTGGAGGGCGGCATAGATGCCCAGGGGAATGGAAAAGAGCACGGCAAAGAAGATGGAAAGAAGGGCCAGGGGAAAGGTTACCGCCAGGCGAGACAGGACCAGCTCGCTGATGGGAAGGTCATAGGTAATGGAAACCCCCAGGTTCCCGCGTAAGACCTCGCTCATCCATTTCCAGTATTGCAAAGGCAGGGGAAGGTCCAATCCCAATTTATGCCGAAGGGCCTGGAGGTTTTCCGGGGTGGCCTGGATCCCCAGGATGATCTGGGCCGGGTCTCCGGGGATGACCTGGAGGACGAGAAAGATCACCGCCGAGACGAGAAGGAGGGTAGCGACCAAAATAAGGAAACGTTTGATGAGGAGAAAAGCCACGGGATCGATCACCCCCACCCGGCCCTCCCCCATAAAGGGGAAGGGAAATCTCTTTCGAACCCCATTCCCCCTCCCTTTGCGGGAGGGGGGGAGGGGGAGGGGGATATAGGCCCTTATTTTTGCAGATAAACCTCAGTTGCATCCACGACGATCGTGGGGTAGTCTTTCCACCAGTTCATGACTTCCTTCTTCATCGCCGGGAGCGCGGGATAGACGAAAAGGAAGACGTTCACGAAATCGTCGGCCAGCATCCGCTGGGCCTGTTCATAAAGCTTCTTCCGGGCCGGTTCGTTCATTTCCGCTTCGGCCTTTTTCAGGAGCTCCTGGAACTCCGGTTTGTTGTAGCGGAAGTAGTAATTCGCCCGGCCGTAAACCTCGATGTCGAAGGGCTCGGCATGCCCCATGACCGTCAAATCGTAGTCGGCATTCTTGAAGACCCGGTCGACCCACTGGCCCATGGGGATCACTTCGATGATCAGCTTGATCCCCACCTTGGAAAGCTGGTCGGCGATGATTTCCCCCGACCTGCGGGCATAGGCATAAGGTTCGGGCAATTTCAGCACGGCCCCGAATCCGGCGGGAAATCCGGCCTCCGCCAGAAGCTGCTTGGCCTTTTCAGGGTTATGGGGGTATAGCCCGCTCAGGTCTACATAATAAGGATTCGTGGGGTCCATGTGGCTGCCGATGGGGGTTCCGTAACCGGCCACCGCTCCCTGGATCACGGCCTTCCGGTCAATCGCCAGCGTAATCGCCTGACGAACCTTGGGATTGTCGAAGGGCTTGCGGGAATGATTCATGGCCATGATCACGTCGGTGGTGGTGTGCCCCTTCATGACCTTGAAACGCCCGTCCTTCTCCAAGGCGGGTGCATTTTCCGGGGCCAAGTCATAGGAAATGACATCCACGTCCCCCGCCCGGAGGGCGGCCAGCTAGGCGCTGGGGTCGGGAATAAATTTAAAGGTCACCTTATCCAGGTAAGGAAGCCCTTTCTGGTAATAGTCCGGGTTCTTGACCATGACCACACTGTCCCCCCGCTTCCATTCCCCGAATTTGAAAGGCCCGGTCCCCACCGGCGCGCTCTTCAGCTTATCCGCCGATTGTCTGGAGACGATGACCGCGTCCCCCCGGGCTAGGTTAAAAAGGAAGTTGGAGTCAAACTTCTTCATCTTGAATTTGACCGTGGCGGAATCAACCGCTTGGATGGAATCGATGGCCTCATAGTACATGCGATAAGGAGCGGCCGTTTGGGGGTCCAGCAGCCGCTCGAAGGTGAATTTCACGTCCTCCGCCGTGCAGGGGCTCCCGTCGTGGAATTTGACCCCTCCATGGAGGACGAAGGTATATTCCTTCCCATCCTTAGAGACGCTGTAACTCTTAGCCAGAGCCGGGGATACCTTCCCGTTCCGGTCCACCTTGAGAAGACCCTCGAGCAAATTGTAATGCACCACCCGCTTGATCGCCGCCGACGGGTTGGTGGTTGGATCGAGGCCCGAGGGCTCCGCGGCCAGGGCGATAGTCAGCATTCCGCCGGGCACGGGCTTTTGGGCTGGGGCTTCGGAAGCAAAAAAGGCTCCCAGAGCCAGGCAGGAAAGGAGCCCCCAAAATCTTATCCACCCTGCTCTTGTCGATTGGATTCCCATTTTTCGATTTCCTCCTCCTATCTGTCTTTGATTCAATCTGTTCTTTTTTTTACCTGCCGCCATGCGGGCGACCCGTCACGCGCTCCCCGGGATCGCCCCTACCGTTTTCTATAGGCAATGTTTTATTTCCCCTCCCACCAGGGTCATCTCCACCGGGATGTTTTTGATCTCATCCGGGTCAACCCTCCGGGGGTCTTCTCCCAGAACGACCAGGTCGGCCAACTTTCCGGGGGTGATGGACCCCTTGATGTTTTCCTCGAAAGAAGCGTAAGCCGATGCCATGGTATAGAGGCGGAGGGCTTCATCCACCGTAATCCTCTGCCGGGTTCCCAGGGATTCACCGGCGGAGCTCTTCCGGGTCACGCAGCTCTGGATGGCGAGGAGCGGCTCATAGGGACCGCAGGGATTGTCGGAGGCGCCCGAAACGGCGATGCCATGATCCAGAAAAGACCGGTGGGCGAACATCATCTCCACCCGCTTTGCCCCGTAATGAGGAATCATCTTCTCGCCGTGGTGGTAAATGTAGGACCCGAAGGGGGTGACCAGGATTCCAAGCTTCTTGATCCGTTTCAATATCCCCGGATTCACCACCGTACAATGTTCCAGCCGGTGACGATGATTCCTCCGGGGATGCTCCGCCAGGGCTTTCTCGAACCCGGCCAGGGCCATGTCGATCACCCGGTCCCCGTTGGCATGAACGCAGACTTGAAACCCGGCGGAATGTCCCTGGCGGATTAAATCATGAAGAACCTGCTCCGATTCCACTGCCAGGATTCCCCGGTCCTCGGACCCTACGTATGGTTCATGCAGATAAGCGGTCCGGCCGGCGATCCCTCCGTCGGCCAGGATCTTCACCCCACCGATCTTCAGCCATTCGTTGCCGAAGCCGGTTTTCAAGTTCAACGCCCGGAGCTGGGGCAGGTACTCGATACTGATGAGCATGTAAACTCGCAGTTTCAAGTCCCCCGCCTTAAGGGCCTCCTGGTAGGTCTCCAGGGTCTTCGCGGAAACCAGGGCATCGTGGATGCTGGTGATTCCCGAGGCCAGGTAACGATCCGCGGCCAGCCGCATGCCCCTCAGCCGATCCTTCAGGGAGAAAGGCGGAATGATCGGCGGCTTTCCGGTGGTTCCCTCGAAGACGAAGGCAAACTCGGCCTGTTCGTAAAGAATGCCGTTCAGTTTTCCCGTGGCGGGATCCCGGCCGTAGGCCCCGCCCTTCGGGTCCGGTGCATCCTCAGCGATTCCTCCGGCTTCCAGGGCTTTGCTGTTCGCGACCCCCCAGTGGCCGCTGATCTGCTGGATGAAAACCGGATGGTCCGGGGCCACTTCGTCCAAGTCCCATCGGGTCAGGACCTTGCCCGGCTGGGTCTTGATGTCGTCGTAAGCCACTCCCCGCACCCACTCCCCCGGGGGGGTTCGTCTCGTCTCCCGGAGCACGGCCTTTTGAATGTCCGCAAGGGTTTTGCACCGTTTGGGGCCGCAATCGACCTGCAAGAGGTCGGTCCCGTATTGGGACAGATGCTGGTGCGAATCGATGAAGCCCGGCGTCACGGTCCGCCCCCGCAGGGCGATCCTTCGCGTCTTCCGGCCAACCAGGGCTTTCACCTCTTCATTACTCCCGACTTTCAGGAACCGTCCGTCCTTGACGGCCACGGCGCGGGCCGCGGGCCTCTGGGGGTCCATGGTAATGACCTTTCCTCCCCAGAGAATCAGGTCAGCGGAAGCCTCTTGCGGCAGCGAACGGGTTTTGATCTTATGCACCTTCATGGAATTCCCCTAGATAACGCCTCTTAGCCATCAGGGATAGGGGTCCCGCCTGTGTTTTACCCGATGGACCTTTACCGGTTTTTCCCCAGCCGAGCGGCCTTGGGTCTCCTTCCCGAGCGCTCATATGTCGGTGACAGGCTGGAATGATTTTGAAATCATTATGTTATATTCTCAGAACTTCGGCAAGGCCAAAGGTTATTCGGAGTTGGCCCGAGCGGCTAATACTTGACTTCCACGAGGTAAAGCCCCTGCGGGGGCGCGGTCATGCCGGCCTGGCGGCGGTCCCGGGCGTGGAGAACCTCCCTGAATTGCTCGGGGGTGCGCTTCCCTTTTCCCACCTCTACCAGCGTGCCCACGATGTTCCGAACCATGTGCTTCAGGAATCCGTCGGCTTCGATGGTGAAGTGGAGAAAATCGGGCTCCTTTTGCGACCATCCGGCCTGGAACACTTCCCGCACCGGGTCTTCCGTGTCCGCGTCCGCCCCCCGGAAAGAGGTAAAATCCCGCTTCCCTTCGAGCAGGCGCGAGGCTTCCTCCATAACGGAGATATCCAGGGGACCGGGAACCCGCCAGGAATAATTTCGGTGCAGAGCGGAAGGAACCTCGCGATGAAGGATAACGTAGCGGTAGGTTTTTTTTCTGGCCCCCAACTGGGCGTGGAACTGAAGGTCCACTTCTTCGGCGGACTGAACGACGATGTCGCGGGGAAGCAGGCTGTTCAGCCCCTTCTGAAAACCTTCGACCGGAATGGTGGAGGGGGTGAAAAAGTTGGCTACCTGTCCCAGGGCATGAACTCCGGCGTCGGTCCTCCCGGAACCGGTCAAGCGGACGCGCTGCCGGGTCATGACCTCGATTTTTTTCTCGATGACTTCCTGGATCGTCAACCCGTTGGGCTGAACCTGCCACCCATGGTAATTCGTGCCGTCATATTCAATGACCAGCTTGATATTGCGCATGAATAAGTTTTGGGTGCGGTCAGGGCATCTCCGCGATCAGCGCACCGCCCATTCCTCCCCCCACGCAAAGGGTGGCCAGTCCATAGCGGGCTTTTCGCTTCTTCATTTCGTAAAGCAGGGTGACCAGGATGCGCGCCCCGCTGGCCCCGATGGGATGGCCGAGAGCCACGGCCCCGCCGTTGACATTCACTTTCTCCACATCCCAGCCCATGGTCCGGTTCACGTAAACCGCCTGGGCGGCGAAAGCTTCGTTGGCCTCGATCAGGTCCAGGTCCTTGACCGTCAGCCCGGCTTTGGCGAGGGCCTTGTGGCTGGATGGGACCGGCCCGGTGCCCATGATGTCCGGGGAGACGCCCGCCGTTGCGTAGGCCTTAATTTTCGCCAGGGGTTCCAACCTCAGGGCCTTGGCTTTCTCCGCCGACATAACCACGACCGCCGCCGCCCCGTCGTTGATCCCCGAGGCATTGCCCGCGGTCACGGTGCCATCTTTCTTGAAAGCGGGCCTCAGCGCGGTTAAAGCTTCCAGGGTGGTGGAGGGGCGGGGGTGTTCATCCACCTGGAAGGCCACCGGGTCCCCCTTCTTCTGGGGGATCAGGACCGGAACGATTTCATCCTTGAACCGACCCTCTTTGAGGGCCCGCCCCGCCTTCTGCTGACTGCTTAGGGCGAAAGCATCCTGGTCCTGCCGGGTGACGCCGAATTTTTCGGCTACGTTTTCGGCGGTAATGCCCATATGGTAGCGGTTGAAAATATCCAGGAGTCCGTCATGGATCATGCCGTCGATCAAGGCTCCGTCATTCATACGGTAGCCCCAGCGGGCTCCGGGAAGCAGGAAGGGGGCCATGCTCATGGATTCGATCCCGCCGGCGACGATAATATCCGCGTCCCCCGCCCTGATGGCCTGGGCGGCCATCATGACCGATTTCAGGCCCGAGGCGCATACTTTGTTTATGGTCGTAGCCGGAACCTCCTTGGGAATACCCGACCGGATGAGCACCTGCCGCGCCGGATTCTGCCCCTGGCCGGCGGTGAGAACGTTGCCCAAAATCACCTCTTCCACCTGTTCCGGTTTGAGGTTTGCTCTCCGGAGCGCCTCCTGAACGGCGATCTTTCCCAGTTCCACAGCGGGAATATCCCGCAAGGTGCCGCCAAAAGTTCCCACGGCGGTCCGAACCGCACTGGCAATGACGACTTCTCTCATTATTTCCTCCATTCGAATTTTTTACCACAGAGACCCACAACGCATCTGCGCCGCAACCAAATCATAAGGGCCATCCCGCGAGACGCGTGATAGCTGCCCATCCTTCGGGCGGCCACGGGGGGCCGCCCCTGCATTTTTGCTCACAGAAATTTCCAATATTGAAGGTGAGTGGCGCTCTTTTGGGTCACGATGGATTTCTATTTTTTCTCTTGAATCTTGGCCAGCTTCTTGGCCAGCTTCTTTTTCTGCTCGATGTTCCCGGACCGCATGTACATAACCTTCTGCGCCTGGGGCGAGCCGGCGCCGTGCATGGATTCCACCAGGGCCGTGCCCCCGGTCATGTTCTCGATAAGCCGCAGGAGGCGAATCCGGTCCTCCGTGGGAACTTCGTTCACCCCTTTCAGGTACTTCTCCACGTGCTTGCGCACTTCCGGATTCTTCAGGTCATCCTCAAAAGGCAGCGTGGCAATGATCCCGCCGGCCAAATCGTGGGCCAGGCGGGCCACTTCGTAAATGTTTTTCGTCACGTTGTATTTGGTGGTGTTCGCCAGAAGGGTGTCGGGTTCCCAGTTTCCCGCCTTGGTCTTGTGCCCCATGGCCGAGCAGGCGATGCTGCCGGTATAGATGGTTTCGGCCAGGTGGGTCATCTCCGCCAGCTTGTCCCGCACATGGGAGGCTTGCGAGGTCCCCTGGTAATCGGCGGCCAGGGCGGTGGCTCCCACCAATACGTCGGTCAGCCCTCCTTTGCATCCCCCGTAGTTCTGCCGGTGGAGGGAGGCAAACCTTTCCACCAGGAGACCGGCGAACTCCACTTCCCCGCACATAAAGACCCGTTCCCAGGGGACGAAGACATCCTCCAGGACGACCAAAGCTTCTCCTCCCACCAGCCCGAATTCCGGGTTTCCCGCGTCCATCCCCCGTTCCAGTTTCCGCTCTTCGTTGGTCTGCCGGCCGAAGATCAGGGTCACCCCCGGGGCATTGACCGGGACCGCACAGGAGATGGCGTAATCCTTATCCTCCGGCCGCAGGGCCTGGGTAGGCAGGATGAGCATTACGTGGGAATTCACCGCCCCGGTCTGATGGGCTTTTGCGCCCCGAAGGACCACCCCCTGATCGGTCTTTTTCACCACGTGGGTGAAAAGGTCCGGGTCGGCCTGCTGGCTCGGTCCTTTGGACCGATCTCCCTTGGGGTCGGTCATCGAACCGACGACCATGAAATTCTTTTCCTGGATGTCGGCGACGAACTTCTTCAGTCGTTCATGGTAAGAGGTTCCATGCTTTTCATCGATCTCGTAGGTGACGCTGTAAAGCGCATTCATGGCGTCAAACCCCACGCAACGCTGGTAGCAGCTCCCGGTTTCGTGGGAGATCAGGCGAAGCATCTGGACTTTTTTGATCAGGTCATCCCGGCTCTGGTGGATATGGGTGAAGCGGTTAATCTTTTTCCCGGTAAGGTGGGAAGTCGCGGTCATGAGGTCCTCGTACTCCGGCTTCAGCGCCAGCTCGTAGGTCTTGGATGCGGCGTTGATGTGGGGAACAAAGGCCGGGTGGGCGGTCACATCCTCCACCCGTTTCCCCCGGTAATAGACCACGTGATTCAACTTCTTCAGACTCTCGACGTAATCCTCTTTGGTTTTGATCATGCTCACACCCCTTCCCGGTTCCTCGTTGCGGGTAACTGCTTCGCCGCTGAAAAGCCTAACCAGCCGCGAGCCACCAGCAACCCAATAACTTATTATTTCCCCTTCAGAATATTGCTCGATATGACCAATCTCATGATCTCCGAGGTCCCTTCGTAGATCTCCGTAATCCGGGCATCCCGGAAGTGGCGCTCCACGTTGTACTCCTTGATGTATCCGTAGCCCCCATGAACCTGAATGGCCCGGGTGGCGATTCGGCTTGCCGCCTCGGAAGCAAAGAGTTTGGCCATGGCCGCCTCCTTCTCGTACCGGTGTTTGTGGTCCTTGAGAAAGGCGGCCCGCAGGGTCAGCAATCGGGCCGCATCCAGCTCCGTGGCCATATCGGCGATCATCCACTGGATGGCCTGCAGCTTGGAGATGGGAGCGCCGAACTGCACTCTCGTTTTCGAGTATTCGACGGCCGCCTCCAGCGCCGCCCGGCCGATGCCCAGCGCCTGGGCGGCGATCCCGATCCGCCCGCCGTCCAGGGTGTTCATGGCCACGTAGAACCCCTGTCCGACCTGTCCCAGGAGGTTTTCCCTGGGAATGCGGCAGTCTTCCATGATCAGCTCCGCGGTCCCCGAGGCTTTGATTCCCAGCTTCTTCTCCACCGCTCCCACGGAAAATCCGGGCGCCTTGCAATCCACGATGAAGGAGCTGATCCCTTTGTATCCCTTGCTTCTGTCGGTCATGGCCATGAGCACGCAGTAGTCGGCCACGTTCCCGTTGGTGATGAAGTTCTTCTTTCCGTTGATCACCCACTGGTCGCCCTGAAGGACGGCCGTGGTCTTCTGCGCGGCCGCGTCGGACCCGGCCTCCGGCTCCGTAAGGCCGAAACAACCCAGTTTCTTTCCCGAGGCCAGAGGGGTGAGAAACTTCTGTTTCTGTTCTTCGGTCCCAAAGGTATGAATGGGGTCGCAGACCAGGGAATTATTCACCGACATGATGACCCCCACGCTGGCGCAGCCCCGGGAAATCTCCTCCATGGCCACCGCGTAAGAAACGATGTCCGCTCCCCCGCCCCCATAGGTGTCCGGAATGGCGATTCCCAGCAGGCTGAGTTCGGCCATTTTTTGGATGATTTCCGAAGGGTGCCGTTCGGTCTGGTCCAGCTCCTGGGCCTTGGGTTTGATCTCTTGCTCGGCAAAATCGCGGGCCATGGCCTGGATCATTTTTTGTTCTTCCGTAAGCTCAAAATCCATCCTTCAGCTCCTTTCCCCGTTCTGAAAGAACGATGCTCTCGCAGAAAAAGCTTTGGCCTGTCATCCCGCAAAGGGGGCGTCATCCCTGCGTTGGCGGCAATCGAATGGAGGGGTCCCTCCGCTTACTCCGGACTTGCCCCGATCCCCGCCGGGATGGAATTTATGAAAAATTGCCCCTTAAGGAAACCCCTAGGATTTCCAGGCCTGAGGTTGCAATCCTGCTTCCTGAAATAATTCTGGACGACAGGCGCTATTGTAATAACTTCCCGTGAGGAATGTCAAAGGCAAATTCTTGCTTGCCCTCCTCTACCATTCTTCAAGCACGTGTAAAGGCGATTCCAGCCAATGCCCGCGGCCCGGAAGTCCCGCCTTTGGCGGGATTGCCCGGAAAAACCATGAGGGTAAGGTCGTTTCTTCGACCTGGCGGGCAGGCCATTCTTTATCCCATAACCGGGGTTTTCAGATGTAGGGTTTCGCCTGACCGGGCGCCCGAGCGGCCCGCCCCATTTTAGGGAATTTTTACCCCTGTTTGAACCTCCTTTGGTTTATTTTGCATTTTTATCCAACCTTTTCCATTATACCAGAATTTCTCCTTTTAACTTTTTTGGCCCTTTTTTAAGCGTCCAATCCACTCTTTTTTCGCTCCTTCCCTATTCTCCCTACTCCATTGAATTTCTATCCTTTTTTGACGATAAAGTTCAAGACAAGGGCGGTATGAAAAGGACATGTTCCTGCCCGGCCAAAAACATTTTCCTTGACAAATTTAGGAAACCAAAGGTATTTTTTCAACAGGCCGATCAGGCATGGACCTTGCATAAAAATTAATAAAAATTATGGGGGGTCTACCATGGGACGCAAGAATAAAACTCTGATCTCCGCATTGGCGGTTATTGGCTGCCTGGGGCTATGGGCGATAGGGGTTAAGAGTCCTGCCCAGGCCGGCCCAGCCCCGGACCTTTCCAGCCCGATGGCCCAGGACCGGATTCGGGCCTGCGGTTTTATCGTTCCCCAAAAGATTCCTGCTTTGGGATCGATCGTAGGGAGCCAGGACCCCAGCGCCAACTTGAGCGAGGGGGACTTGGTCTACCTCAAACTGGAACCCGGAACGCGGTTGAAACCAGGGGACAAATTGGCGATCACCCGGATCGTCAAGGAAGTAGAGCACCCTCTGACCGGAGCGAAGATCGGCTTTCAGGTGAGCTTTCCCGGGCGGGCGGTCATCCTGGATGGGAAAGGGCCAATCGTTCCCGCCAAGATCGAAAAATCCTTCTTCGACATTCGGCATGGAGACTTAATCACCCCTATTTCCTATTCCCCTCCGTCGGAGGTTGCGTTACGTTCTCCCGAGGGGATCAAGGGGGTTGTTGTGGCCGCGGCCGAAGAGCAGGAAAACATCTCCGAGCGGGAAGTCGTCTATATCGATCGAGGAGCTCGCGATGGAGTGATCATGGGTGATCTGTTTACCATCTATCAGCTCCCCTATTTCACCGATGAGACCCGCCAAAAGGAGGCCAAGCTCCCCCAGATGAAGGTCGGGGAAGCAGTGGTCATCCACTTGGGGAAGGAAACCTCGACCCTGCTGGTCACTCATTCTTCCCAGTCCATATATGTCGGGGACACGGTCGTTTTGGGCAAAGGGAAATAAATCATTCAATCGTAGAATTGCCCGGGTGCAATCGTACCCCGGGATCCGTCAGGAATAGGGATTGTGGCCGAAATCGTCCATGATCCCTTTTTTATTCGATTTTCTCCCCATGGAACCAAAGGGACTCTACCACTGGGTCGCGCTCTCCATGGCCCCCGGGGTCGGGAGCATCCTCTTCAAGCGGCTTACCGAGGCCTTCGGAGGCCCCGAGGGGGTCTTTCAAGCCCGGGCCAGGGAACTGGAAAGAGTCGAGGGGGTCGGACCCAAGATCATCGAAGGCTTGAAGCGCTTCCATTGGAAAGAGCGGGTGGAGAAAGAGCTGGTTTCCCTGGATCGGATCGGGGCCCGGCTGCTCACCTGGTCGGATGAGGAATATCCCCCTGGCCTGAAGCAGACCTACGATCCCCCGCCCTTGCTCTACATCCGGGGGGACATCAAGCCCCAGGATCAGATCGCGATCGCCGTAGTGGGCTCCCGCTATCCCACCACCTATGGGAAGATGTTTGCCGAACGAATTTCCCTGGGGTTGGGCCAGCGGGGAATCACGGTGGTCAGCGGCCTGGCCCGGGGAGTCGATTCAGACGCCCATCGGGGGGCCCTGGCCGCGGGGGGAAGGACCATCGGCGTATTGGGCTGCGGGATCGATCTCGTTTACCCCCCGGAAAATGAAAAGCTGTTCGGGGAGGTGGCTCGGCAGGGAGCGGTCCTCTCCGAGTTCCCCCTGGGAACTCCCCCGGAGAAGGACCACTTTCCCATCCGCAACCGGGTGATCAGCGGCCTTTCTAGGGGAGTGGTCGTGGTGGAGGCGACGCTGCGCAGCGGTTCGTTGATTACCGCGCGCTTTGCCCTCGAGCAAGGGCGCGAGGTTTTTGCCGTCCCGGGAAACGTGGATTCGGCCCGCAGCGCGGGAACCAACCGGTTGATCCGGGAAGGGGCTAAGCTGGTCGCCCGGGTGGAGGACATCCTGGAAGAGATCTCCCTGCCTGCTCTGGCCGTTCCCGGGGAAACGCCGCCTAAACCCAGGCTGACCGAAGAAGAAGCCAGGGTTTTTTCCGCATTGGGGAATCAGGCAGCGCATATTGACCAGGTCATTGCTCAAAGCGCCCTCCCCAGCGCGCGGGTCTCGGCCATTCTGCTTTCCCTGGAGCTGGCCGGGCATGTCAAGCAGCTCCCGGGAATGCGCTTTGTAAAAACCGGTGCTTAGAAACGGAGACCCCTGGCCGGCCTATCCGAAGCCACGGCAGAGAAGACGCCTCTCCTTCCCGCAAAAAATTGTTGAAAGGACCTTCAGGAGCAGTCGTTTCCGGGGATCTCTCTTTTTGCGCGGTCGGCGGGAAGGCCCGTCATGATTATCCGGGGGGAGAAAAATAGGCAATCTTTTTGTTTAGATTTCATAATCTTACGCGTTGCCGCCCGGCAAATTTCCAAAAAGATATTTGACATTCAAAATGGTTGTATTATGTTTAAAACTCTGCTCGTTTCTCCCCTTCCGGGGTCCAAAATATTCTGAGGAGATGAAATGTCCAAGCCGTTAGTCATCGTGGAATCGCCGGCCAAAGCCCGGACGATCTCCAATTACCTGAAAAATGAATATGTGATCAAGGCCTCCGTGGGCCACGTCAAAGACCTTCCCGAAAGCCGCCTGGGAGTGGACATCGAAAACGGATTTGCCCCCGAATATCAGGTCATCAAGGGAAAGATCAAAGTCCTGAAAGAAATCAAAACCGCTTCCCAAAAGGCCAAAGAGGTCTATATCGCCACCGACCCGGACCGCGAGGGGGAGGCCATCGCCTGGCACATCGCCGAGGAAATCCAGCAGTCGGCCAAGGAGGTCCACCGGGTTCTCTTCAACGAGATCACGGCGCGAAGCGTTCGCGAGGCGATGCTCAAACCCGAGCGCCTGAACCGGGACAAGTTTGAAGCCCAGCAGGCCCGCCGCATCCTGGACCGTTTGGTTGGATATTTGGTAAGTCCCCTTCTCTGGGACAAGGTCCGCCGCGGATTGAGCGCGGGCCGGGTCCAGACCGTGGCCGTGCGCCTCATCTGCGAGCGGGAAGAAGAAATCCGCAAATTCGTTCCCCAGGAATATTGGACCATCGAAGCCTCCCTGGAGGGGCGGAACCCCCCGCCCTTTAAAGCCGCCCTTTTCCGGATCGATTCGGAAAAGGCGGAGATCAAAACCGGGGAGGAAGCTCAATCCATTCTCAAGGACCTGAGTTCCGTTCCCTTCGTCGTCAAACAGATCGAAAGAAAAGAGCGGCGCAAGAATCCGCCCCCTCCGTACATCACCAGCCAGCTTCAGCAGGAAGCCTGGCGCAAGCTGCGCTTTACGGCCAAGAAGACCATGTCCATCGCCCAGCGGCTTTATGAGGGGGTCGAGCTTGGCCCGGAAGGGCATGTGGGTTTGATAACCTACATGCGCACGGACTCGGTGCGGATCGCCCCGGAGGCGCTGGCCGCGGTTCGCCAATTCATCCAGGAAAAATTCGGTGCCGATTATTTGCCGGAGAAGCCGAACTTCTACAAAAGCCGGAAGACGGCCCAGGAGGCCCACGAAGCCATTCGCCCCACTTCCATGCAATTCGATCCGGAACGTCTGAAACCCTTTTTGACCAAGGACCAGCTCGCGCTGTACGACCTCATCTGGAACCGCTTCATCGCCTGCCAGATGAACCCGGCGGTCTATGACCAGACCACCGTGGACGTGGAGGCCGGAAAGTATCTCTTCCGGGCCACGGGGTCGGTCCTCCTGTTCCCGGGTTTCATGGCCCTGTACATCGAGGCCGTCGAAGAAAACGGAAACGCGGAAGAAAAGGAGGGCAAACTCCCCGAACTGACCTAGGGCGAAACCCTGAAGCTCCTTGGCCTTACTCCCGAGCAGCATTTCACCCAGCCCCCGCCCCGGTACACCGAGGCCACCCTGATTCGGGAACTGGAGGAAAAGGGAATCGGCCGCCCTTCCACCTACGCCGCCATTCTCGACAATATCCAGGAAAGGGAATATGTGGCCAAAGAGAAGGGCCGCCTTTTCCCCACCGAACTGGGTTGCCTGGTCACCGATCTCCTGGTGATGAATTTCCAGGATATCTTCGACGTGCGGTTCACCGCCCAGATGGAGGATGAACTGGACAAAGTGGAAGAGGGGGAACTCCGTTGGACGCAGGCCTTGGAGGATTTTTACCAGCCTTTTCAAAAGGACCTGGAAAAGGCTAAGGTGGAGATGGAAGACATCAAATGGAAGGGGATTGCCACCGACCTGATTTGCGAAAAATGCAGCGCCCCGATGGTCATCAAGCTGGGGCGGCACGGGCAATTCCTGGCCTGCTCCAATTATCCGGATTGCAAGAATACCAAGGAGTTTCAACGCAACGATGCGGGAGAAATTCAAGTGATCGAGGCCGAACCCATGCAAGAAACCTGCGAGAAGTGCGGCGCCCCCATGGTGATCAAGACCGGCCGGTTCGGAAAGTTCCTGGCCTGCACGAACTACCCCCAATGCAAGAATACCAAGAAAATGATGGTCAATGGGGAAGGCCGCCTGGAAGTCGCCCAGGACGAAGTGAGCTCCGAAGTCTGCGAGAAATGCGGGTCTCCCCTGGTGGTCAAAACCGGGAGGTTCGGAAAATTCCTGGCCTGCTCCAAATACCCGGAGTGTAAGAACACCAAAAGGGTCGGCCAGGAAGGCAAAGGAAAAGAGGATGGCTCAAAGCCGGAGCCCACGGGAGAAGATTGCGAGGAATGCGGGGCCCCTCTGGTCTACCGCAAGGGCCGCTTCGGTCCCTTCATCGCCTGCAGCAATTATCCCCGCTGCCGTTACACCAAAAAGATCGCTAAGACCCCAGACCCGGCGAAAGTTCCGGCCGAAGCCGCGGCAGCGTCCAAGCCCCAACCGACAAAGCCGCGGGAAGCCAGGCCGGATAAAACCCAAGGCGTCGAAACAAGAACCCGAAAAAAAAGGGCGTAGGACCGCCCCTCCTGAACCTTACAGATTGTGGGTCTTCTCGCAATCGAGTGGGTGCTTGGGGAAGATTTTGACCTTCCCGGGTCTACCCCTGCCGGGAGAGAATTAGCCGGGCGTAGGGCAGCATCCCGCCCAGGGCTGGATATCCTGAGGCAGCGATTCTTCCATCGGGTCGCTTTGGAAATGAATGGGGTTGTCCCTGTTTAAGCTGGGATTCAGTTTGAGGCGAAGGGTTCGGGGACCGGTGCCTTGGGGAAGCCGGGCCAGCGCTCCGGAGCGCCGGATTTTTCCCGCCGAGGCTGCCCCGCCCCGGGCGGGATGTCTCCCTGGGCCTGGGCGATGGAGGCGTTTTCTCCCTTTTTCCCCACTCGATTGGGAGAAGACCCTTTTTTAATATGAGCGCCCTGGGGATTTATTGGCTTGAATCAGTTTTTTACTTGAATTGAGGGGGCTATGACCAAGATTCCTTTTTTCAAAATGACCGGCTGCGGCAACGACTTTATCATCATCGATAACCGCAGGAAAATCCTGGATGCCGACAGGCTGGGCGCTTTCGTGCAGAAAGTTTGCGCTCATAAACTTTCTGCCGGGGCGGACGGACTCGTTCTTATCGAACCTTCCGACAAAGTGAACTTTAAGTGGAGATTTTTCAACTCCGATGGCAGCCTGGCGGAGATGTGCGGGAATGCCGCACGCTGTGTGGCTCGCTTTGCGGTGTTAAAGGGAATCGCCCCCCCGAAAATGGCCTTCGAGACCCTGGCGGGAATCATCGAGGCCGAGGTTGCGGGGAGACAGATCAAGGTGCTGATGGTCCCGCCGACCGGATTGGAAATGAATATTGACGTACCCATTGACGGTCAGTCGCACCAGATGCATTTCATCAACACCGGGGTTCCCCACGTCGTTCAGTTTGTGGATCAGGCCGCTTCCGTTCCGGTAAAGGAATGGGGGAGAAAGGTCCGCTTCCATTCTCAATTCCAGCCCGCCGGGACGAACGCCAACATCGTCCAGGTGGTGGATCGGAAGTATATAAAGTGTAGAACCTATGAGCGCGGAGTCGAAGATGAAACCCTCGCCTGCGGAACCGGCGCAGTGGCCTCGGCCCTGATCGCGGCCCGAAAGGGATTCGTCGATTCACCGGTTGAAGTCCAAACCAGCGGCGGCGAGGTCCTCAAGATTCACTTTCAGTCCAAAGGAGAGGAATTCGACCGGGTATTCCTGGAAGGAGACGCCCGGGTGGTCTACGAAGGGGAGCTGTGGGAAGAAGCCTACGAATATTGACAGGTGCAAGCCGCATGTATCAAGCCGCAGCTTACCCTTGCTTTTGACTTGAGAATTCTTTTTTTGCATTCCGCAATCCGCATTCCGAATTCCGCATTTCTAAGGAGGGGTTATGGACATCATCAAAGCCATCGTCGTCGGCGTAGCCGGAAGGATGGGGAATCGCATCCTTTGGGCGATTCACGAAACCCCCAACATTCAATTGGCCGGAGCCGTGGAACGAAAAGATCATCCTGCCCTGGGGCGGGACGCCGGCGAAGCGGCCGGGATGGAAAAATGGGGGGTCCCCATCGTGGGGGATATTCGCCAGGCCATTGACGCGGGCGATGTCATCATCGAATTCACCAACGCCGAATCCTCGGTGAAGACCCTTCAGGTTGCCGCGGAAAAAGGAAAATGCGCGGTCATCGGATCAACCGGTTTTTCCGGCGCACAGATGGAGGAAGTCAAGGGGCTGA
Organism: Syntrophaceae bacterium; assembly: GCA_013388675.1. Lineage (GTDB taxonomy): Bacteria > Desulfobacterota > SM23-61 > SM23-61 > SM23-61 > SM23-61. Next base: position 29,153 of record JACAEW010000197.1, read on the forward strand.
CCCGGAAGATCGCTTGTGTTCTTTCCCCCAATATGAGCGTCGGAGTAAATGTTCTGTTTAAAGTCGTTGGCGACCTGGCCAAAATCCTGGGGGACGATTTTGACGTGGAGGTGATCGAAGCCCACCACCGCATGAAGAAAGACGCCCCCAGCGGGACGGCGGTGAAGATCGGCCAGATCCTGGCCAAGTGTCTGGGCCGCAATTATGAAGAGGTAGCGGTCTTTGAGCGAAAGGGAATTACGGGCGAGCGTAAAAAGAAAGACATCGGCATGCAGACCATCCGTGCCGGCGACATCGTCGGGGAACACACGGTCATCTTCGGCGGAATCGGCGAACGCCTGGAAATCATCCACCGCGCCCACAGCCGGGACAACTTCGCCCGTGGAGCCATCCGCGCCGCCGCCTGGGTGGTCAAACAAACCCCCGGCCTCTACGACATGCAGGATGTGCTGGGATTAAAGTAGGTTGACGATTCCCAACTTGAACTGTTTTCCGCAGCCCCTGACCCAAAGCCGATAACCTTTTGCCTTGTGCTTTTGGAGAAAGGGAAATTACCCCGAACGCTGATTTGGGCCCGCGAGGAGGCTTATTCAGGGGCTGAAATCTGGGTTGCACCTACACTTCAGTCAAGGGCTGCTTTATGGGCTGTTCATTATGGGTAGAAATGACCCGGCTCGATTGCATGAATGATATCTATATCGAAACCTTTTCCATGATCTGGGAACCGATAGAGATATCGCAGATAACGAAATCTCCCGAAAAATTTTAATCTTCAT
>JACAEW010000054.1 GCA_013388675.1 Syntrophaceae bacterium
AAGAAATTATTCCTGCTCAGGGTGGATAGAATCTGATCTGCGGATGAAATGCCCGTCAGCTCTTCGGCCATCCCGGCGGTCATCCTCGGAAAGAGGGCCGTCTGAAGAAGGAAATCCTGGTAGGTGGAATCCGCCCTCCGGAAGATTTCCCCGGCGAAGTATTCGAAAATCTCCTCCTTGCCGAGGTTTTTTAGGATCTCCGGGACGGCGCGTTCTCTCTGGGCTTTTTGGAGGATCAGGATCAGTCCCGCGGTCCATCCGTCGGAGGCGGTATGCATCTGCCTTACGGTTTCTGCGGACCCCGCGGCAGGATTCCGGAGCCGGATGATCCCTTCTGTTTCACCCAGGTCGAGACGGAGGTCGGTCCATGCCAGGATCCCCATCTCCTCATTGGCCCGAAGCCGGACCAGGGCCGGCGGGGGATCGCTGCGGCTGAGGACGATCACCCGGACCCCTTCGGGGATTCGGGAAAGGCCCCCGAGAAGGATTTCGGGTAAGGGGCTATCCTCCGGGACTTCTTGAAAGTTGTCGAAGACCAGGATGAAGTCCCCCTGGGGTTTTCTGCTCTTGTGGGAAGGGGGCAGGAGGTCAAAAATCTTTTCAAAATACCACTGGGAGAAGGCCGGAAGGCCCTGGGCGAAATCCTGGGTAAATGCTGGAAGGGCGGCCTTCTTTTTGGGGAAAGCCCTTTTGGCCGCCTGGGCGAGGTAATGGAAAAAGGTTGCCGGGTCCTGGTCTCCCGGATCAACCTGGTACCAGAGGCAGGGAATTTTGCGCTCATCGAGGTAACTGGCGACCAGAGTGGTCTTGCCGCATCCCCCGGGCCCGGAGATCCAGACCAGCGGCTGCCCTCGTATTCGGTCCAGCATGCCGAAGAGACGCCTGCGGGGATAGATATCGGCCAGGATGGGGCGGGTGAATTTGCCCATAAGAAAGCGTAAATCGGGAAAATAAAAAAATGGGACGCAGATAAACGCAGATTTTCAGGATTCTATCAAGACCAAAATGCTTTCCGGCGTTTTTCTTCGCAAAGCTGTGTCTCTTTATACCAAAAGGTGGGGACTTTTCAGGGGGTGCTACCAAAATGTAGCCTAAAACGGTTTTGTCGTCAAGAGAAACTCTATGCGAAAAACCTCTCTCCCCAGACGCTCGGATGGTTCAGAAAATCTCCAAGATAGACGAAAAGTTAGGTTAGATTCGACTGGTACATCCCCCTCAATCCATGGCTCAAAAAAGTTTAAAACCTTGACTGGCCGAAGGGTTCTTCTATAATGAAATTATTAGTCCCATCAAGGGCTTAGGAAGGGAATGCGCCTTTGGGCGAACTGGCTGTCTTAATCCTGGCCGCGGGAAAGGGAACGCGGATGAAATCGGACCTGGTTAAGGTCCTCCATCCCGTTGCCGGGAGCCCCATGCTTTTCTATCCCCTGGATTTATCCCGCATTCTGAAACCCTCCCGCCTGGTTGTTGTGGTCGGCTTCCAGGCCGACCTGGTTCAGGCAAGGTTCAAGGCCGAGGATTTGACCTTCGCCCTCCAGAAAGAACAGTTGGGCACCGGGCACGCGGTCCTGGCCGCAAGTCCGGCCCTCCAAGGTTTTCATGGAACCGTTCTAATCCTCTCGGGGGATGTTCCCCTGCTGACCGAGGGAACCACAAGGAACTTCCTCCAGTCCCACCGGGATCGTCAGGCCATTCTCTCGGTCATGACCGTAGAACTGGAAAACCCTCGGGGGTATGGAAGGGTTTTCCGGAATGCCGACGGATCCCTCCTGCGAATCGTGGAGGATAAGGACCTTAAGCCGGGAGAAGAAAAGGTCCGGGAGATCAACAGCGGAATCTACAGCGTGGATGCCGACTTTCTCTTTTCCGCCCTTTCCCATGTAACTCCCCAGAACGCCCAGAGAGAATATTATCTTACCGATATCGTTGCCCTGGCCAATAAAGAGAAGAAAAGGGTCTTCCCCTTCCGGGTGGAGGATTCCCTGGAAGTCATGGGAATCAACAGCCGGGTGGAACTGGCTAAAGCCAACCAGGTGATGAGAAAGAGGATTGCCGAGCAGCATATGCTGGAGGGGGTCACTCTCATCGACCCGGAGACTACCTACATCGACCGGGAAGTGAAGATCGGACAGGATACGGTAATATACCCCAACTGTCATCTTCTGGGAAAAACCACCCTCGGAGCCGGGTGTGTCATCGAGCCGGGGTGCAAGGTGTCCAACACCCAGGTGGGGAGTCAGGTGATCATAAAAGCATCTTCCGTGATCTCGGAGAGCCGGATTGAAGATCATGTCGAGGTGGGACCTTTTGCCCACCTGCGGCCAGGGACTCAACTGCGGGAAGGCTCGAAGATCGGAAACTTCGTTGAGGTCAAGAAATCACTGATCGGCAAAGGAACCAAGGCCAACCACCTTGCCTACATCGGGGATGCCACCCTGGGAGAAAAGATCAACGTAGGGGCCGGGACGATTACCTGCAACTACGACGGCAAGAAGAAGCACGCCACGGTCATCGAGAACGGCGTCTTCATCGGAAGCAATACTTCGCTTGTGGCCCCGGTTAAAATCAGCCGCAACGCCTTCATCGGTGCGGGATCGACCATAACCAAGGAAGTCCCGCCGAATACCCTGGCAGTGGCCAGGGGGAAGCAGGTCCATTACCGCAGACGATCATAATAAATCACTTTCACTTCAGAAGCACAGAAGTTCATTAAAATCCGAAACAAGTCCAAAGGAGCTAAATTCAAAGATATTAGATATGCTCCGCGTAATATTTCAGAGTATTTGAAAATTGTTTCCGGTTTCGAATTTCTAACTTTGGATTTAAAGAGGTTGCCGATATGTGCGGAATCATCGGATACATCGGGCCCAGGGAAACGAAGGAAGTTCTCCTGGAGGGGCTGCGGCGGTTGGAATATCGGGGTTACGACTCCGCCGGGGTCGCCCTCTTCCATGAGGGAAAGGTCGTCATACGCCGCGCCATGGGCAAGCTAAAAGAGCTGGAGCGGAAAACCGAGGGGGAGAGATTCAACGGAAGCCTGGGCATCGGCCACACCCGGTGGGCCACGCACGGGAAACCTTCGGAGACCAACGCCCACCCTCACAAGGCAGGGGGCGTGGCGGTCGTCCACAACGGCATCATCGAAAATTACCTGGCCCTGAAGAATATTCTGGCCGCCGAGGGGCATACCTTCAAATCCGAAACGGACACGGAGATCCTCTGCCACCTAATCCAGCGTTACCTCTTCAAAGGGGAGAGCCTGGAAGAGGCGGTTCGCCATGCCCTTCTCCAGGTCCACGGGTCCTATGCCATCGCCGTCCTGTACGAAGGCGAGAAGGACAAACTGATCGCCGCCCGCAAAGAGAGCCCCCTCATCCTGGGCCTGGGCGAAAAGGACCATTTTGTGGCCTCCGACATTCCGGCCATCCTTCCCTACACCCGAAAGATGATCTTCCTGGAAGACGGGGAGATGGCGGTCGTCCAGGACAAGCGGTACCGGATCACCACCCTTTGGGGGGAAAACCGGCAGCGGGCCCCCAGAGAGATCCTGTGGGACCCGGTGACCGCGGAAAAGGGCGGCTACAAGCACTTTATGCTCAAGGAGATCTTCGAACAACCCCGGGCGATCGTGGATACGGTGCGCGGGCGGGTTTCCATGGACGAAGGCAGAGTCTTCCTGGAAGGTTCCCGGTTGAACCCCAAGGCCCTGAAGGACATCCGCCGGGTTTGCATTGTGGCCTGCGGCACCTCCTACCATGCCGCCCTGGTGGGAAAGTTTATGATCGAAGGGCTGAGTCGGGTTCCCACGGAGGTGGACCTGGGCTCGGAATTCCGCTACCGCGACCCCATCGTGGGTTCCCAGGACCTCCTCGTGGCCATCTCCCAGTCGGGGGAGACCACCGACACCCTGGCCGCCTTCCGCGAAGGGAAACGAAAGGGGATGCCAACTCTGTCCATATGCAACGTGGTGGACAGCAGCCTGGCGCGGGAATCGGACGGGGTCTTCTACACCCACGCCGGGCCCGAAATCGGGGTCGCTTCGACCAAGGCCTTCACCACACAATTGGTGGGACTCTTTCTGCTTGCCCTGTACCTGGCCGAAAACCGGGAGACCATCGGCCGCCAAACGATGAAAGAATTGCTGGAGGAGCTGCTGAAGGTCCCTCACTATATCCAGCAAACTCTGGACCTGAATTCCCAGATTGAAGCCCTATCCAAGAAGTACATGAACGCTCGGGACTTTCTCTATTTGGGACGGGGAGTGAACTATCCCATCGCCCTCGAAGGGGCGCTGAAGCTGAAAGAGATTTCTTATATCCATGCCGAAGGATACCCTGCCGGGGAGATGAAGCATGGACCCATTGCGCTGATCGATGAAAATATGCCGGTCGTCGTGCTGGCCCCCATGGGCCAAACCCATGAAAAGATTCTGAGCAACATCGAAGAGGTCCGGGCCCGGGACGGAAAAGTCATCGCCCTGACCAATCCTTCCTGCCAGGAGGTTGTTTCCAAGGCCCGGGACACCCTCCTGGTGCCGGAGACGCACCCCTTCCTGGCCCCCATCCTTTTGACCGTCCCCCTGCAGCTCCTGGCATATAATGTGGCGGTTCTCAAGGGGACGGACGTAGACCAGCCAAGGAACCTGGCGAAGAGCGTGACCGTAGAATAAACTGGTTTTTGCCCTGAAAAAGGAGGAACCGGTGAAAAGAAGCGTGGACCCGCTGCGGAGGGATGCGAAGAAGATATTCCTCCATGCCGTTCATGCGGTTCAGCCCCAGGCCATCCTCTCCTCCCACGTCTCGGTGAGCAACAAGGTCTTGCGCATCGGGGAGCGGAAGTATCCCCTGTCCAATTTTGAAAGAATCTATGTGGCAGGAACGGGAAAGGCCTCGGCGGCCATGGCCGTGAACCTGGAGAAGATTCTCGGGACCCGGATTACCCAAGGCCTGATCAACGTGAAGTACGGTCATTCCCAGAAGTTGCGAAGAATCCGGGTCCAGGAGGCCGGCCACCCCCTGCCCGATGAGAAGGGCCTGGAGGGAGCGCGGGAGATGGGGGAGATGCTGGGCCATCTAACGGCCAAGGACTTGGTCGTTTTTCTGGTCTCCGGCGGGGGCTCGGCTCTCTTGCCGCTTCCGGTGGAAGGAGTCTCCCTGGCGGAAAAACAGGCGACCACGAATCAGCTCCTTTCCTGCGGCGCCACCATTCAAGAGATTAACACCCTGCGAAAGCACCTCTCCCGGATTAAAGGCGGCGGGCTGGCAAGGATCGTTTACCCGGCGACGCTGGTGTCCCTGATCCTGTCCGACGTGATCGGAGACCCCCTCGACGCCATTGCCTCCGGCCCCACGGTCCCGGACCCCACGACCTACGAGGATTGTGCCCGCATCCTGAACAAATACGAACTTTGGGAGAAGATTCCTCCCTCGGTGGCCGGCCATATCCGCGAAGGCATGGAAGGAAAAAAGGAAGAAACCCTAAAGGCGGGAGACCCCGCCTTCTCCAACGTGTATAACCTGGTTGTGGGAAACAACCTTCTGGCCATGAAGGCGGCCAAAAAAGCGGCCCAAGCTCTCGGGTATCGCACCCTTCTGCTATCCTCCCTTGTGGAGGGGGAAACCCGGGAAATCGCCAAGGCCCATGCGGCCATCGCCAAAGAGGTCCTTCTCTCCGGCAACCCCATTACCCCTCCGGCTTGCATTCTCTCGGGGGGAGAGACGACCGTGACCCTGAAAGGAAAGGGAAAGGGCGGAAGGAATCAGGAGTTTGCCCTGGCCGCCGCGCTGGAGATCGCCGGGTGGGAAGAAATTCTGATGATGAGCGCGGGTACGGATGGGACCGACGGGCCAACCGATGCCGCCGGAGCCTTTGCCGACGGAAAGACCGTGAATCGGGCCAAAACCATGGACCTGGACCCGTGGTTTTTTCTGAAGGAGAACGACTCCTACACTTTTTTCCAGAAAATCGGGGACCTTTTGATCACCGGCCCCACGGGAACGAACGTCATGGACCTGAGGATCATGCTGGTTAAGAAACCAGGGACTGTCGGATCAAGGTAAGTCGGTTTCCGGTTGCTTTTATGATTGAGTGATTGCTGGGGACAAAGGTTCAGGGGCGAGTCGGGCGGCGATCTCTCCGGCCGCATTTCCCCCGTGCCGTCGGCTGCGGCGAAGAGCCCCAGGTCCAGGTCGGCCAGAAAGGCATCCTCGTTGTTTTTCCTCGCCCGGCCGCGGTCTAAAGCCGCTGCATGGCGAATCTTCAAGGACACCTCAACTTCAGCCCTGAGAAGAACCTACGGTTCAATCGGTATGCTCTGCGGGAGCCTGGGTGAAAACAAAACCGCTGTTTCCGATTTCCAATTGGTCTTTGTTTTTAAGGATGTGATCGTCTTTGATCCCGATGCCGTTTACCTTGGTGGCCGATAGGAACCCGCCCAGGTGAGAGATGTAAAAACGTTCTCCCCTTCGGAAGATCTTGGCCTGGGGGGAGGAAACGAACCACCCTTCGGCCGGGATGTCGTTTTCGGGGTCTTTGCCCAAAAGGGTGACTTCCTTGGTGATCTTGTATTCCTTGCCCTTATCGGGGCCCTTGGTGGCGGAGAGGACCGGCCAGCGGATGGGCTTGGGTTCGGCGGGAACCGGGGGATCGGTCGCCGGTTTTCGCTGGGCAGCTTCGAAGATCATCTTTGCTTCAACGTGTTCCTGGGCCGGTGAAGGGGCCTGCGGGGAGATTTCTTTTACCCTAATTTCGAACTTGGCAATGCCGATGACCGCCCCGTCGGTAAGAGGGTGATCCTGGGTATCGATCTGCGTTCCGTTCAAGAAAGTGCCGTTGGAGCTGTTCAGGTCCCGGATGAAATAACCTTTCCCCTCTTTTCGCCGGATGAGCGCATGTTTGCCGGAGACGGCGATGTTGTCGATGACGACGTCGTTCTCCTTGTCGCGCCCGATGTTGATCTGAGCTTTCTCCAATGCGAACTCTTCGTTCTGGGTTTCCTTCAGCTTCAGGATCAGTTTCACCATGGGGCACTCCTTTGGCTATTCTTTGGTGGCAAAATAGAAGGCCACCAGTCCAACGGCGGCTAGAGTTCCGGCGGCGATCCCTCCCCAGAAGAGCATGTTGCGTTGATGTTCATTGAACGAGGAGAGGTCCTCATCCAGGACTGCATAATCCACCTTGTTGCCTTCTACGAAAGTAACGAATCGGGGCGGTTCGGCGTAAATCCAGGCATAGACTTTTTCCCGGTCCAACGAGCGCTTACGGTAAAAACGGATGTAATCGGGGGTCCCGAACCCTTCCAAAACGGCTTTTTCATCGGCGGAAAGAAGGGCGGGGTCGATCTTGGCTACCCTCCATCTTTCCGACAACTCCGCCGTCTTTCCTTCCTTCAGATAGGCGGGTCTATGGCCGCAGGAGGCGAGGGTTCCCCAAAAGGCAGCTAACACTGCATAAATAATTATAAATTTGAACCTGAGGAAGAGATTCATGCTGTTTTGGATGTTGAAAAAGATTGAAGACCCGCCAAGTCTAAGTACAGAATCGGCCGAATATGGGAAAAGCTTTAATGGTTTCGGCTACCTCCATGCCTTCGTGGGTATATGAATAGCATTTCAGGGGGGAGTTTGTAAAGAAAAATGCGCCCGGAGGAAGTCGATCAGGCCCTCTTCGCCTTTTGGATAGGTTTCCTGAGCAAAATCAATTCCTTTGGCAAACTGGATCCATCCCAAGCGGTGGAGGGCCGCTTTCAATCTCTGGGCCGGGTTTTCCTGCAGAACCCGGCAGAGATCCCGAAGCTTTTGGCTCTGTTTGAGGAGGAGCAGATTCTGGGCTGGGTCTTCGGACATTTCCGACGAGGCGGTGACAATCTGGCTCCATTCGGAGGGGAGAAGGTTTGCCCCCCCCGAAACCACCCCCGAAGAGCTCGGGCTGTTCAGGAAATTCCCTTCGTCCCCGTCATAGAAACGAAAGTCCCGGCGGGCCCGGACGGCCCTCTGGTAATGGAAGGTCCTTTTGAGGTCGCCCGCCTGAATGAGGCCGACGATCTGCTCATTCTCCGCCAGCTTTTTTAGGACCGCCGTGCGAATGTTCGTCCGCTTGAGGGTACAATTGCGTTTACCGATTAGCACCGGGTTATTATGGAGGAGAATGGGATAGGGAGTATATTCCTGCCATTCCCGATAAAATTGGGGCAATTTTCGGTTGCTGTGATACCAAAGGGGGGTGTCCACCCAGAAAAGGGAATCTTGATCCGGGTAATTCTTGAGCGCTTTGGTGAGAAGGAGAATGTTATCCACCGTCTCTTCGGTGGTCCCGGCCGTGGGACATAGGAAAAGAGGTTTTTTCCCCCAAATCATTTCCGCCGAGCCCTGAAGGAGCTCCAGCCGAAGAGGGTTCGGCAGGGAGAAGCCCTCTCCGAAGAGGCCTTCTCCGACCATCAGGGCATTGCAGTAGCTGACCACCCTCTCGATCAACCCGCGGAGAGATTCCCAATCAACCCGATTCTCCCCGTTCAGGGGAGTAATGAGCGCTACGATCAAACCTTTGGGGGGAAGGGGATTCATTTGGCCGCATCCCCCCGGTCTTTCCAGCTCAATAGGTCGCGAAGGATGACCACGCCTTTTAGGTTATTTTTGTTGTCCAGGACCGGCATGGCGAGGAGGTTCTTTTCCACCATGGTTCTCATGGCTTCGGATGCTGGAGCCTCTTCTTCCGTGGTCGGAGGATTGGGGTCCATGATTTTTTTGATTGACCGTTTCAGAAAATCGGGCGAGCCGATCTCTCCTCTCCGGAGGTCCCGGTCCGAGACCATTCCAGCCAGTCCTCCGCCGGGTTGAAGGACCAGGGCGAAATCAGCCCCGCAGCGGTTGATGGCCGACAGGAATTCTCCCACCGTTTTTTCGGAAGTAAGGGAAGGAAAATCCTTCGCCGGGCGCATGATATCTTTGATCTTGAAGGACAGCCTTTCGCCCAGGCTTCCACCGGGGTGGAAAAGGGCGAAGTCCTTTTCCCCGAATTTTCTCTGGCGCATCAAGGCCACGGCCAGGGCATCCCCGATGACCAGGGTCGCTGTGGTGCTGGAGGTGGGAGCCAGCCCCAGGGGACAAGCCTCGCGCTCCACGCCCACGTCGATGACGATGTGGCTGCTCCGGGCCAGGGTGGAATCCAAGGAGCCGGTTAGGCCAATAATCTTGGCCCCGATCTTTTGCAGGCTGGGAAGGAGGTGGATGATTTCAGAGGTCTCCCCGCTGTTGGAAATGGCCAGGATCACATCCTTGGCCGTGACCATCCCCAAATCTCCGTGCAATCCTTCCACGGGATGGAGAAAGGCGGCCGGGGTCCCGGTGCTGGTGAGGGTTGCGACGATCTTGCGTCCGACCAGCCCGGATTTGCCGATGCCGGTGACGACAACCCGTCCCTGGCATTCCAGCAGAAGCTGCACGGCCCGGACGAAATTTTCATCCAGGCGGTCGAGCAAACCTTGAACAGCCTCGGCTTCGATCTGGATGACTTCCCGGGCATGGCGTAGAATCTCTTTCAAGGCGAAACCCTTTTGAATAATGACGGGGAGTCCATTGCAGGGGTCATCGTTTCTAAATGGCCCCCGGACCCTATATTACCCCAGGGAAAAATCTCTGTCCATTTTAAATTAACCGGGAGGAATCCAGGGGTTTGACGGGAAAATGGATTCGGAGTATATTGAAATGGCGCTTCCATGGGCCGCCGAAAAGAAGGAGTTAGAGCCCCGGCAAAAGGAGGAGGGATTGAATCATCGGCTTGGGACCCTGAAAAAGGCGCTCAAAGACTTTTTCTTTGGGGCGACGGCCTTTGAGATTCAACAGACGGTCCGACAGGAAAAGCTGGCTCGACATGACCTTATTCTTTTGTTTTCTTTCGGCGACCTTCTGGGGGTTCCCGTTTTCCCCCCTTATTATTCTTTGAGGCTCTTGCCTTATTACTATCCCGCCCTGGATTCTTGGAAGAAAAGGATTCTGAAAGAGAAAGACCTCACCGAGATTCCCTCTCTCTAAATAATCGGAAAATGGAGGAAGCATGGCTGGACTCACCCGTTTTGGAGTATCGATTCCCGATAGCCTTCTGGGAGATTTTGACCGATTGATCCACCAGAAAGGATACCAGAACCGGTCCGAGGCGATCCGGGACCTCATCCGCGACAGCCTGGTGACCGAGGAATGGAGAGCGGGAAACAGAGAGATGGTGGGAGCGATTTCCCTGGTGTATAGCCACCACACCCGCGAGCTCTCCCGCATTCTGACCAAGATGCAGCATGATCATTACAAAACCATCCTGTCCACCCTCCATATTCACCTGGATGAACACAACTGCCTGGAAGTCCTGGTGGTGAAAGGCAAAGGCGGGGAGATAAAGAAAATCGGCGATCGGCTGATCGGCACCAGAGGGGTGAAACACGGAAAGCTATCGCTGACCACCACGGGCAAAAATCTGAGATAAGACGCCTACCGGCCGCTCCACGAGGAGGCGGAACCTTCAATCCCCGCAGGCCAATCCTTTTTTCAGGTTCGTCAGGTTCCTTTCCATAAGATCTATGAAGGTTACCTTCTCTTTGGCCTCTTCCCGGGTGAGATTGGCTCCCGGACTCAGGAGAAGAACCGATACTCCCGCCTCCCGGGCCAGCGCCTGCGCCAGTTTCTTGTTGACCGTTTCCTCGGAAAAAATATGCCGGATTCCCGCTTTCCGGGTGACTTCGATCACTTCAGCCATCCGCTTGGGGGTCGGCTCGGCGTTGGGGCTCACTCCCGAGAGCGAGATTTGTTGAAGATCGTATCTCTTCGCCAGGTAAGCGAAGGCCGCGTGTCCGCCCAGGATCAGTTTGCGGTGGCGACAATCGGCCAGCGAAAGCCGGTATCTTCGGTCAAGCTCTTTCAGCCTTCCTTGGTATGCTTCGGCATTTTTCAAATAGCTTTCTTTATGGACCGGGTCTTTTTCCACAAAGGCTTTGATTATCGCTTCCACGATTTCCAGGTCCAGCTGGAAATCCAGCCATATGTGGGGGTCGAAAATCTCCCCATGGGAGTGACCGTGGGAATGTCCTTTCTTCCCCTGTTCTTTTTCATGGGGTTCCGCTTTTAAGAGCTGCAACCCGTGGCTCGCCTCCACCACCCGAACCTCTTTCCCCCCTGTCGCCTTGAGAACCTTATCCACCCAGGGCTCCATGGAGGCCCCCAGGTAAATGAAAATATCCGCCTTGGATATTTTGGCGATATCGCCGGGCTTGGGCTCCCAGGAGTGGGCCTCGGCCCCCGGTGGGAGCAGCAGAGTGACCTCGCAATGGTCTCCACCCACCTCCCTGGCAAATTCGTAGAGGGGAAAAAGGCTAGCTACGGCTTTCAGCTTTGCCTGGCAATGGCCTCCTGAAGAAAGCAAGAGGAGCATTTGAAAAACGGTAAAGCAGAGGATCCAAAACGGCCTAAAGAAACCATTTTCCCCCATTCCTTTTGCTCCTTTGGCAAAGAATGAAGTTCCTTTCAGATTCAGTTCGGCCATCCAGAGGATAGCTCCCTTAACTAGGACGATGATTCTTCTACAGATCGTTTCGGGTTATTCCATCGGACGGGGCGTTTTTCTGCCGCGAGGTTTATCCCTTCCTCTTAGTCCGCATACGAGGTGTCGTTCGTGACAGTCCCGGCACTCGGAAAAAGGATGACTGGCTGCAAAGTCCTGCCAGTGTTTCTTCTGGTTGGGCGTCAGCACCCCGCTTCCGTTGCATAGCGGACAGGCGCTGTCCAGGGCCGCGAGCAGGGCCGAGCGGATGAACTCGGAACGGTTGGAAACTCCTTTCATCGCCTCGGATAGCGAGGGGTCCACTTTGAAGGTGATAATGGTTTCCTTGTTCTTTTTCATCCCGGTCTTCCCGATCGTTATTATTACTTCGTATTACTCCCAGGGTCAAGCGGAAAAATCGCTTGCCCCCGCCGCTTTTCAGGCCCCTTTTTCCCCCCCGGAGCAGGACTGGAACGGGAAGGAAGGATCAGCCGGGGACCGGGGGCGAAAAAAAGTGTTACCGGTTTTGGAAATGTGTTATGCTAGTTTCATCCTCTATTTTCCGACTCCCGGCGTCATGAAGGGGCGGTCCTGGCCTGCGAAGGGATTCAGGACTGCAGAAAGGACTTCCATGAACAAGGAATGGTCGAAAGATTTTAAAAAGTGCGTGGATTTTCACGGCCATGAATGCCCGGGCCTGGCCATCGGTTTTCGGGCGGCCCGGGCGGCGATGGAATGGCTGAAGGAGAATCGCGCGGAAGATGAGGAGTTGGTGGCCATCGTGGAGACGGACGCCTGCGGGGCCGATGCCGTCCAGGTTCTGACAGGATGCACCTTCGGCAAGGGAAACTTCCTCTACCGGGATCACGGCAAGCAGGCCTTCACCCTTCTGGGAAGAAAATCCGGCCGGGGGGTGCGGGTCTGCATGCGGGCCGGGGCCATGGAACCCATGGCTAGGCATCGCGAGCTGATGGAACGGGTCCAGCGGAACGAAGCAACCCAGGAAGAAAAGGAAGAGTTCAGCCGGATTCACCGGGAAAGATCCCGGGAAATCCTGGAGAAGCCTTTGAGAGAACTTTTCAGCCTGAAGGAAATCTTCCAGCTCATACCCCCCAAGGCCCGCATCGAGCCGTCCAAAACGTGCCCGGTCTGCGGTGAGCCGGTGATGGGCTCAAAAGTCCAGGTCCGTGACGGAAAAGAAATCTGCAGGTCTTGTCTTAGGGAATAGGAGCCGCTCCCTGGCGGTTTTCGAAAAGGTGCCTTTATGAGAGATGGCCTTCCAGCGGTAGCCCTCGGACCGGTCACCCTGGTTTACCGCGGGGTGATCCGGAAGCGAATCCAGCTTTTTTTCCTGATCCTGGGAATCCTGGCATTCCTCATGGTATACGCCATTGCCGTGGGCTCCTACGATCTTTCCGTGGCTACCTTGATCCGGGCCTTATTGGGACAGGCCGATGGGCCGGTGGAAACCGTTGTCTGGAACATTCGCCTTCCCCGAATCATGGCGGCCATCCTTTCGGGGTGGGGCCTGGGGCTGGCGGGAGTCACCTTCCAATCCCTGCTCAAAAACCCCCTGGCGTCCCCGTCCACTTTGGGAATCAGCCAGGGGGCGGCTTTCGGGGCCTCCATGGCCATCGTGGTGTTTGGAGCCGGAGGGATGAAAGCCGGGGCCCTGCGGACCCAGGGGGCCAGCCCGCTGGACATTTTCAGCCTCTACACGGTCACCCTTTTTGCTTTTGCCGGTGCAGTCGCCGCGACCCTCGTTATCCTGGCTTTGGCCCGTATCAAAAAGATGTCCCCGGAAGCGATCATCCTGGCCGGGGTGGCCCTTTCTTCGCTTTTTGTATCCGGAACCATCCTGATTCAGTATTTCGCCTCGGAGGTGGAAGTCGCCGCGGTAGTCTTTTGGACCTTTGGCGACGTGGCCCGGTCCACCTGGAGGGAAATCGGCCTCCTGGCCATCGCCACCCTGGCGATCACCCTTTACTTTGTGCTCTATCGCTGGGATTTGAACGCCCTTTTGGCCGGGGAAGAAACCGCCAAGAGCCTCGGGGTAGAAGTGGAAAAAATCCGGGTCCTGGGAATGCTGATCGCCACGGTCCTTGCCGCCCTGGTGACCTGCTTTCACGGGGTGATCGCCTTCCTGGGTCTTCTGGCTCCCCATATCGGACGACGCCTCATCGGCCCGGACCACCGGCTTTTGATTCCCTACTCCTGCCTTCTGGGGGCCCTCCTTCTTTTACTGGCCGATACGGTGGGACGGGTAGTGGTCGGGTCGGGGACGCTTCCGGTGGGGGTCTTAACTTCCTTCATGGGGGCCCCTCTCTTCCTTTATCTGATTTGGAAGGGGTACCACCGATGATCCTGTCCGTATCCGGGGTCCATTTTCAATATCCCAGCCGCCCGGTCCTGAAAGGGGTTTCCTTTGAGCTGCCGGAAGGGCAAATCCTGGGGGTGCTGGGGGTCAACGGCGCGGGCAAATCGACTCTTCTTAAATGCGTGAACAGAATTCTGCGGCTGGAAAAGGGAACCGTGCTTCTGGGCGGAGAAGACCTATTGAAGATGAACGGAAACGAAGTGGCCCGCAGGCTGGGGTATGTTCCCCAAAAATACGGGGAAGAGAGATTGACCGTCTATGACACGATTCTCTTGGGCCGGAAACCCTACATCCGCTGGGCGGCGGCGGAAACCGATTTTCGGGCCGTGGAAAGAGTCTTGCAGGTGATGCACCTCGAAGATTATGCCATGCGGCCGGTCCATGAGCTTAGCGGGGGGGAGATGCAGAAGGTCATCATCGCCCGGGCCCTGGCCCAAGAACCTAAAGTCCTCCTCCTGGACGAGCCGATCAGCAGCCTGGACTTGAAGAACCAACTGGAAGTGATGGAACTGATTTGGCGGGTGGTGAAAGATCAAGGGCTTTCGGCCATCCTGGCGATTCACGACATCAATCTGGCGCTCCGTTTCGCCGACCGGCTTCTCTTTTTGAAAGATGGGAAGGTCCACGCCTTTGCCGACCCCCAAACGGTTACTCCCGGGGTGATCCGCGAGGTGTACGGGGTTGACGTGCTTCTTCAGGAAGTCCAGGGGTATCCCGTGGTGATCGCGGTGAATGGATGGAAAGAAAAACGGGAAGGAAAGAGTCATGAAAATAAGAGGTAGGGTTTTGAAGCTATCGCTATGCCTGATCTTTTTAATAGCCGTTTTTGGGAAGGTTGCTCTTGCCCGGGAGAAAATGACGGTTGTCGATCTGGAGAAAAGAACGGTGCAAGTGCCCAAAAATCCGGAGAGAATCGTCTGCTTGGGCCCCGGATCCCTGCGGCTGATCTGCTATCTCGGGATGGCCCAGAAGGTGGTGGGGGTGGAAAAATTCGAAAAAACCCCCCCGGTGGGAAGAGCGTATCTATGGGCAAACCCGGATTTGGCCAAACTCCCGCCGGTCGGTCCCGGGGGCCCCGCGGGGATCAACAAGGACCCGGACCTGGAAGCCGTTCTGAGGGTCAACCCCCAGTTGATTTTCATCGCCAACATGGAACCGGCCAAGGCGGAGGCTCTTCAAAAGAAATTGAACATCCCCGTGGTCCTTCTCTCTTACGGCGGTTTTGCCACCTTTGACGATATCGTGTTTGAATCCCTTCGTCTGGCGGGAAAGATTCTTCTGGCCGAAAAGAGAGCCGAAGAAGTGGTGGCCTTCATCGAGGGCGCGCGCCGCGCTCTTTTGAAACGAACGGAAGGTCACGAAGAGAGCAAGAAACCCCGGGTTTACATCGGCGGCATCGGCTTTCGCGGCACCCAGGGCATCGAGAGCACCGATGCCAGTTATTTCCCCCTGGACTGGGTCCGGGCCAGAAACCTCTCCAAGGAAATCCAACCCAAGGGCCACGTCTTCGTGGATAAGGAAAAAATCCTTTCCTGGGACCCCGACCTTCTATTCATCGACGGGGGCGGCCTGGGAAATATCCGCCAGGATTACCAGAAAAAAACGGAATTCTACCGCCAATTAAAGGCCTTCAAGAACCGACAGGCTTTTCTCCTTTTTCCTTATAATTGGTATGTGACCAATATCGATACGGCTGTCGCGGATGGCTTCGCGGCGGGCAAGGTCCTCTATCCCCAAAGCTTTGCCGATCTGGATACGAAAAAGAAGGCCGATGAGATATACTCCTTCCTCCTGGGCAAACCCGTCTACCCCCATTTGGAGAAGGAATTCGGCGAACTCGGCGGAGCGGTCCCCTTCTCTCCGTGAGCGTCGGGCCATTGGCAAATCCGTTTTCCGACTCCCCTATCCGGATCGAACCGGTGAAACGAGAAAGGGCTCCGTCCAGGAAATTGGGAACTTTTCCTTTTGATAGGACTTCGTGATAGAAATTACCTAAATCCCAAAGATCTTTTGCGCTTTTATTGATCAAATTGACTGGCAGAAGGGATGAGTTGAAACCTGTGCTCTTTCCATAGGAAACTTTGCAAGCCTGCCCCCCTTTGTTTAAAGACAAAGGCCGCCAAAGGTGATTCCTATGGCACTATTTGACATCGCTCAACAGAAAATCGTTTGGGAGATCCTGACAGAAAGCCTGAATCTGGGAAAGTTTTACTATGTCGGAAGAAAGGCTATGGTATAAGGGGACAATCCCGCAGGATGATGGAAGGAGAAGGTCTTCCATAGGGTAGCCATCCGGGAGAATTGATCGCCGGGAATGGTGTGGGGAATGATGAGGATTCCATGATGCGGTCGATGGTCGTTAACGAAGCGAAGGGTGAGTTTGACGAAATCGTCGCGATTCCGGGTTACCAAGCATCGGCGCTCTTTGGCCGCGAACTCCAGTTGTTGCCAATCCGAAGCCTCCACAGCTCCAATCTCGTGGGCACTTAGAGCGTCAACTCCCTTTTTTCTCAGAATATCGGCGATCTTCGGGCTAAGGCCTTCGTCAAGATAGAATTTCATGCGGGCGGGCTCATAAAGGGATAGCGTTTGCGAATCTCTTCCTGACTCCAGCGCCGGTTCTTATCGATTTGTTGGTCAATTTCCTGGGGATAAATGGAGTAGTAGGCGAGGGCCGCCCGAAGTTGTTCGGGCGATAGAAAGTGATAGGCTTTTTTGAGCCTTCCGGCATCTTTCTTTACGCTCTGATAGGTAGCGATGATCTCCCAGACTTCGATTCCGGTCCCGGCCACTCGGGCTCTCCTTCCGCTCGTCCCCTCCACAAACACAATCCCGGGGCAACGTCTTATCTTGATGGCTTCTTCCAGGAGATCCTTGGCAATTGCGGAAAAGTCTTTTCCTGAATCCTGGGCCATTCGCTCAATTTCCCGCAAGGTTTCCCGGGGCAACCGTAAGCTCTTCTGCACACCGGCCATGATCCAACCTCTTTTGTTTTCTGTCGCTGGAGTTTGTTTATATCCTACGATGTAAGGCAATGAATGTATATATCATTCAATAGCCGGGGGGTCCATGGGTTCCTTAGATCCCGGGTCTAACCCGGCCAAGTCATCGCTTTTCAGTCAACCTGGGCAACAACGTATCGGACCCCCGAGGCAGAATGAATAACTGTTGACTGATAAGAGAGAAAGTGTTAATTTTGATTAAAACCTTGAAGGGGGGTGACAATAATGGCGAAGCTTCAGACGCCTCTTTCTCTTATCTGAGGGCCGATTTTTGGCCTGAAGGGGCCTAGGTTAGGTCTCGAGCAAATTCGAAGGGAGAGGAGGATGAGGCCGGTCCCGATTGATGTTCCCTTTTCTCTTCACCGCTGAGTAACCCTGCCCGTTTCTCCCACCTTCGTTCTCAACGAGAACCCTTTTCATCTAAGAAAATACCAAACCGTTTGTTAAGGAGGGACAGGAATGCCTACTTTTCTATCTTTCTTCGCCTCCCGCTCGGGCATCGTCTTTGCGGGAATCTTTATCGGCATCTTGGCCGTGCTGCTGCAGAAATTGGGGAACCCGGCCAACATGGGGGTCTGCGTGGCCTGCTTCGAAAGGGACATGGCCGGGGCCGTCGGCCTTCATCGGGCCGTGGTGGTCCAGTACATGAGGCCGGAGATCATCGGGTTTGTCCTGGGTGCACTCCTGGCCGCCTATGCGTTCAGGGAGTTCCGGGCACGGGCAGGTTCCGCCCCTATTGTCCGATTTGTCCTGGGCATCTTCGCCATGATCGGGGCGCTGGTCTTTTTGGGTTGTCCCTGGAGGGCCATGCTGCGCCTGGCGGGGGGAGATGGGAACGCCATCTTCGGTTTACTGGGCTTGGTCGGAGGAATCGGGATCGGCACCGTATTTTTAAGGAATGGATACAACCTCGGACGCTCGCAAGCGACCTACACTTCGGTAGGATGGATGTTGCCGCTCATCATGCTTGGCTTCCTCCTGCTCATGATCGTCTTTCCCCAAGTGGCGGGCCAGGAAAAAAGCGGGGTCTTGTTCTACAGCTCGAAGGGGCCGGGGTCCATGCATGCTCCTTTAATTATTTCCCTGATCGTCGGCCTTGCCGTGGGTTTCGTGGCCCAGAAAGCCCGGTTCTGCACCATGGGGGCTTTTCGGGATTTAATCCTCTTCCGGCAGGGGCATTTATTCTGGGGAGTGCTGGCCCTGATGGTTGCCGCCTTTGTGACCAATTTGATCCTGGGTCAGTTTAACCCGGGCTTTGCCAAACAGCCGGTGGCCCATACGATGACGCTCTGGAATTTCGGGGGGATGGTTTTAGCCGGGCTGGCCTTTGCCCTTGCCGGGGGATGCCCCGGGCGGCAGCTCTTTTTGGCCGGGGAAGGGGATGGCGACGCGGCGGTCTTCGTCCTGGGGATGATCGTGGGGGCCGGCATTTCCCATAATTTCGGCCTGGCCAGCTCCCCGGATGGTGTTGGACCTTTCGGCATTCCCGCCGTGATCATCGGGCTTTTGGCCTGCCTTTTCATAGGGTTCACCATGAGAGAAAAAACGGCCTGAGGAGAAAGAAAATGAGCAGAATCGTAGACGCGCGAGGCCTTTCATGTCCCCAGCCGGTAATAGCCGCCTTGAAGGAGATCAAGAAACCTGAAACGGGGGAGATTGTTGTCCTGGTGGATACGGATACCTCCAAAGAAAACGTCTGCCGCGCCGCAAAAAGTCAGGGATGGCAGGCAAAAAAAATCGAACCGGAGGGCCTCGGGTTCAAGATCACCCTGGCCAAGGGATAGGCATATCCTTTTTTACCTTTCTGAAACGCAGGAAAGAGTCTTCACCGGCACAAGGAAAGACGGACCGGTGATTTCTGGTATTTGCCAATACCAGCGAGGTCATCCGGGCTGAAAACCTCCTGAAAGCCCGAGGCTGGAAGATCCGGGTGATGGGGCTCCCTCCCGAAATCCGGAGCGGCTGCGACCTGGAAGGGGCGCCGGGCTTTCATTCCGCGAAATGAAAAGAAGGGGTTCCGTTCTTTAAGGGGAAAAACATGGAAAGGCAAAAAGCGTTGCGGCTGACGGAAACGGTGCGGGGGGCCGGGTGAGCGTCCAAAATACCTCCAGGGGACCTGGAGAAGGCCCTGTGCGGGTTGGAAATCCCCACGGACTCCAACGTCATCGTTGGCCTGGAACGGGCGGACGATGCCGGAGTATATAAAATCTCGGAAGACCTGGCCCTGGTGCAGACCGTGGATTTCTTCACGCCGATTGTGGATGATCCCTATTGGTTCGGCCAGATCGCGGCGGCCAACGCCTTGAGCGATATTTACGCCATGGGCGGGGTGCCCAAAACGGCGATGAACCTGGTGGGCTTTCCTCTCAAGGATATGGATTTATCGGTTTTGCGGCGGATCCTCCAAGGCGGTTTGGACAAAATGAGGGAAGCGGAAGTCGTTCTGGTCGGGGGCCACAGCGTGGAGGATAAAGAGCTGAAATACGGCTTGGCCGTTACTGGATTCATACACCCGCAGCGAATTCTTACCAAGAGGAATCTAACAGCTGGGGATCGTTTGATCTTGACCAAGCCGCTGGGCACCGGGATTATCAATACGGCCATTAAGGGAGGATTAGCCACAGGCACAATTGTGGATTCCGTCACCCGGCTCATGGCCACCCTGAACCGGGACGCGGCGGAGGTGATGAAGCATTTCCCCGTTCACGCCTGTACCGACATCACCGGGTTCGGCCTGCTGGGGCACATGGCGGAAATGGTTGCGGATTCAAATTTCGGGATAGAGATCCTTGCCGATCGCATTCCCATCATTCCGGAAGCTCTTGAATTCGCCGCCATGGGCCTGGTTCCAGGAGGAGCCCACCAAAACCGGGAATTTCGCGAGGGAATCGCTGATTTTTCTCCTTCCCTGGATAACGTTTTCAGGGACATCCTCTTTGACCCGCAAACCTCCGGAGGTCTCCTCATTTGCGTGGCCGAAGGAGCCGCAGAAGTCCTTCTTGACCGGTTGCGAGAAAAGGGGTCGGATCAGGCAGCCATCATCGGGGGG
>JACAEW010000220.1 GCA_013388675.1 Syntrophaceae bacterium
ATGGAGGCCTGAGGCTTATCCGTCGGCTTCTTCCCCTTTTCCGCCCGGAGGACTCGGTTGGCGGCTTTTTGTTTTTGTGGGGTGGGTTTTGATGAAGAAGACTGAATTCTCGAGTCGGATGGGGATGGGGGCAGGGGAGAGGGGGGGGCGGAGGTTTTCTGGTAGTACCAAAAGCTAATCGCTACCCCCGCCAGGAGGATGGATAGGAACAATAGAGTCTTAAATAAAGGGTTTTCCTCCCGGGGTGGCGGGGGCGGAGGTTCTTGGTCCTGGATAGCGGGGAGCAATTCGGTTTGCGAGTCATACCGGGCGATGACCTCTTTGGGGTCGAGGCCCAGGTAGTTGGCATAATTGCGCAAAAAACCCCTGACAAAAACCGGGGCAGAGATAAACTGAAAATCGTCATTCTCCAGGGCCGCCAGGTTTTCCCGCGTGATGCGGGTTACTTTTGCGACTGCATCGAGGGACACGTTTTTTTTCTCCCTCTCTTTTCGGAGAAACAGCCCGACGGTTTCTTTTTTTTCTCCGTTCAACGGTCATCTCCCTTTGGGTCCGGGGAGCTGAGGGCCCGGTGCAGCCATCTCTTCACTCCTTCCATTCCTTTTTCCGGGGAAGGTGGGGGCTGAGGGGCGCTCGGCCGGATGTAGAAGAGGTCTCCCTGTTTTTCCACGTTCACCGTCTGCCCGATCTTCAAATTCTCGTCCGCGGCCCGGCCCATGATCAGCCGTCCATCGGAAATGCTCACGAACCCCAAAGTGAGAGGGGAGGGAATTCCCTCGGGGGTGGTATAGAGGGTGGTGAACGTTTCCAGGGTCCCCTTGTCCACCGACAGCGGCTCATCGGGAATCTCCCGGGGCTTCACGTTCCCGGGGTCATAATCGGGCTTCCAATAGACCGGAATGGGCCGGTACCGGTCCGCCCGCTCTAGAATCGTTACCAGGTTGTTGTTGGCCAGGCCTCCGATATTTTGGGTGAGCCCGATCCTGGCCCCCGGGATCTGCCGGCTCGGTTCCATATCTCCCCGGAGCTGCAAAACGACTTCGGCAATCTGGGCCAGGCCGGAAGCCCCGACCGGATGCCCCCGGGCCTTCAGTCCTCCCGAGGGGTTGATGGGCAGCCTCCCTTTAATGGAAGTCCCCCCCTCTTCTACCGCCTTCCATCCCTCCCGATGGGGGAAGAAGCCCAAATCTTCCGTCCCGATAATTTCAAAGGTGGTGAAGGCGTCGTGAACTTCGGCAAAGGAGATATCCTTGGGGCTTAACCTGGCCATGTTATAGGCCTGCCAGGCGGCCAGCCGGGTGGACCTGAAGGAAGTTAGCGAGTCCCGGTGGCGCACGGCCATGGTATCCGTGGCATGGCCCAGGCCGGAGACCCGGATAGGTTTCTTGTCCAGGGTCAGGATGACGGCGACCGCTCCGTCGGTGATGGGAGCGCAGTCGAAAGTCCGCAGGGGAGTGGAGACAAAACGGGCGGCGAAATAATCCTCCGCCGTGATGATTTTGCGGAACTGGGCATACGGATTCAAGGAGCCGTTGTAGTGGTTCTTGATCGCCACCTTGGCCAGAACGGATTGCATGGCCTCATCGGAAAGCTTGGCCTCATGCTGGTATCGCCGGGTGATCATGGCTGCGAGGGAGGGCATGGAGGCCCCGTATTTCCTTTCGTTGCGCTCGATCACCTCGGCCAGGATCTTGGTGGTTTGGGCGGTGGGCAGATGGGTCATCTTTTCGCCGGCCAAAATCAGGACGTTGCGCTGGTACCCGGAAGCTACGGCATAGAAGGCGGATTCAAAGACGGCGGACCCGGTAGAGGAAGCCGTCTCCACCCGGGAGGAAGGGATCCCGGGCAGGCCCAACCGGTCGGTGATGAGGGCCGCGAAATTACTCTCTCCCGTAAATTCCTCCACGCTCATGACTCCGATGAAAACATAATCGATGGTGTTCACCCGCGCATCCTGGATGGCGCGAGAGGCAGCCTCAACCATGAGCTGGGGGAGAGTCAAATCGCTCTTCCCGAATTTGGTCATGCCGACACCGGCCACGTAAACTTCAGAAGGCATAAGGCTCTCGAATCCCTGGAATTTGCCTGATTATACAGAATTGGCGCGTCTTTGTCGAGCGCCAGGGGAACTTGCTGCGGCGGATTCGCATTTCCCGATTCTCTGGGATTGCGGGCCAGGGGCAAGAGCATTGGGCGTAGGAGCATCGGCCGGGCGTGCCCTTTCTCAAAACGCTTTGCCGATTTTATTCCGCTTTGCGGGGTTCCCTGTTTTTCAAGCCTCTACCCTGTCGTAGGTCATGAATCGAATTTCCCTCCCCGCCCGGCGCCTCCGGCAAAACGGGCGGCCCCGGAAAGGCCCTCCGCCTCGACCATGGGGAAGCCTCTTTCAAATTCATTCCGCAGGGCCTCCATCAGGGAAAGGTCCCACTGCCGGTAGGCGGATAGACGGTCGGCATTCATGCAGGCCTTAGGAAAAGAGCTGATTTCGAGGGCCAGCTTCTCGGCTGCCTCCCGGGATGTCCCCTTTGGGACAACTCGGTTTACCAGCCCCATGGCGAGGGCCTCATGGGCGGTCACCGGCCGGCCGGTGATGATCAGGTCCAACGCGTGCCCCAGTCCAATCAAACGGGGCAAGCGGACGGTCCCCCCGTCGATCAAAGGAACTCCCCAGCGGCGGCAGAATACCCCGAGAATGGCATCCTCTTCCATGACCCTTAAGTCGCACCAAAGGGCGAGTTCCAGCCCTCCGGCGACGGCGTAACCGGAAATGGCGGCAATGACCGGTTTGGAGAGGACCATGCGGGTGGGGCCCATGGGACCGTCTCCTTCGAATTTGTTGGAGTAGTCTCGCTGGCTGCTTCCACGGGCAATGGCCTTCAGGTCCGCGCCGGCGCAAAAGGTGCCATGGTCGCCCCAAAAGACCGCCGCTTTGGCTTCTCCATCGGCCTCGAAGGCCCGGAAGGCATCGGCCAGGGCTTTCGCAGTCCCCTGGTCCACCGCATTTCTCACTTCGGGCCGGCTCAGGATCACCGTCGTAACGGCGCCTTTTTTTTCGATCCGAACGGCAATGCAGCTACCTGCCATAGGGCCTCCTTTCAGGTCAACCTGAGGCGATATCAAAATCCTTCCGAACCCCCTCTTGGTCCGATCCACGGCGACGAGTCTGGAAGAGAGGAAAGGTGCGATTTCTATTGTCCTGGAGAATTGCAGTTTAACCCATCCAAGAAGGAATAGGCAAAGAGGTTTTGAGAGTCAACTCTGATGAACTGGGAAAAAGTAAAACCTTCCCTCCCCCCGCGGGAAGGGATTCAGGGGAGGGGGATGGATAAGGGATTCAAATCATTCTATTGATCACCCCCACCCTGTCCCCCCCATCGAAGGGGAGGGCCTATTTTAGACTTTTTCCGAGATCATCAACTCTGGGCGCCTTCGGTTCCGTTTTCCCGCTCGGCATCAAAAAAACACCGAAACTTGCCCCCAACCCCAAAAGAAGATAATATGCAAAAGAGAGAGGCAGCACTTCAGCAGGAAGCGGAAAAATCCCATTTGGGGCTTTCGTCGTCATTCTCGCGAAAGCGGAAATCCGGTCTATTCAACGCATACGCTAATTCCGGAGGAAAGGAATAAGAGGCCAACATGAACTGCCGGAAGGGCTTTGACAATGACCGTTACCTGAAAGAACAAAAGGCGGCCATTTGGGAGCGGGTGGAGAGGTTCAACAACAAGCTCTACCTCGAATTCGGCGGAAAACTGCTTTACGATTACCATGCCGCCCGCGTTCTGCCGGGGTACGACGCAAATGTCAAAATGCGTCTCCTTTCCGAGTTGAAGGACAAGGCCGATCTCCTCCTTTGCATCTACGCCGGCGACATCGAGAGGAAAAAAATCCGTGCCGACTTCGGGATCACCTATGATTCCGACGCCCTCAAGCTCATCGATGAACTGAGAAACTGGGGGATCGACGTCCTCGGTGTCGTCATCACCCGTTTCGACAACCAGCCCGCGGCCACCCTGTTCAAGAACAAGCTGGAGAGAAGGAATATCAAAGTCTACACCTACCGGTACACCAAGGGGTACCCCACGGATGTGGACTTGATCGTGAGCGACGAAGGCTACGGGGCCAATGAATACATCGAAACCCAAAAGCCCCTGATCATCGTCACCGGGCCCGGCCCGGGCAGCGGGAAACTGGCCACCTGCCTCTCCCAGCTTTATCACGACTACCGGAGGGGGGTGAAGTCGGGATATGCCAAGTTCGAGACCTTCCCCATCTGGAACCTCCCCTTGAAGCACCCGGTGAACATCGCTTACGAGGCGGCGACGGCGGATATCCGGGACTTCAATCTCATCGATCCCTTCCACCTGGAGGCCTACCATAAGGTGGCGGTCAACTACAACCGGGATGTGGAGGTTTTCCCCGTTTTGAAAAGGATCCTGGAAAAGATCACCGGGGGCCCGTCCTTCTACCAGTCTCCCACCGATATGGGGGTGAACCGGGCCGGAATGGCCATCGTGGACGACGGGATTACCCGGGAGGCAGCCAAACAGGAGGTGATCCGGCGGTACTTCCGCTACCGCTGTGAATATGCCATGGGGTTTGCGGACAAGGAGACGGTTCAGCGGGTCGAGCTGTTCATCAAGGATTTTCAGCTTTCCCCCGAGTACCGAAAGGCAGTGGAGCCGGCGCGGAAGGCCGCCGAGGACGCGCAGCGGGACGGGAGGGGAAATGAAGGGATTTACTGCGGGGCGGCGATCGAATTGAAGGATGGGACCATCGTGACGGGGAGCAACTCGTCCCTCTTCCACGCCGCCTCCAGTGTAGTGATCCACGCGATCAAGCACCTGGCGGGCATTCCCGATAAGATCCAACTGCTCCCGCCCTACATCACCAACTCCATCCGCAGTTTAAAGACCGAAATCCTGAAGGAGAAAACCGTCAGCCTCGACCTGGAAGAGACCCTCATTGCGCTCAGCATCAGCGCCACCACCAATCCCGCGGCCCAACTCGCCATCGAAAAATTGAAGGAGCTGGAACGTTGCGAGGTACATATGACCCATATTCCTACCCCCGGGGACGAGGCCGGGCTGAGACGGCTGGGGGTCAACCTGACCAGCGATCCGAACTTTTCCTCGAAAAATTTGTTTATATCGTAATCGTACAAGGATTTCTTGGGTCTTCTTCCAATCGAGTGGG
>JACAEW010000119.1 GCA_013388675.1 Syntrophaceae bacterium
AAATTTGCGTAAATTCGTTGGGGCGACCGGGGGGGTCGCCCCTACGCAGAGGTGTATATTACTTCTTGAAAGACATGTCAAAAACGACCAAAAGCTCGTCCGTGCGGGCTTTCCAGTTTAACCTTTCGTTAACTCCATATATGTCAATCTGCTGATAGGTCCAAGCCCAGGGAACTTCCTCCTTGATGATTTTAATCGCATCTGAATAGATTTTCTGACGCTTCTTCGGGTCCATGGTGCTGATACCCTGGTCGATCAATTCGTCCAGCTTGGGAAAGGATACATTGCAAAGCAGCTTTCCGGTCCGCATTAAGGGGGCAATGGTGTAATCGGCGTCGAAACTGGTGTTTCCCCAGCCCAGGAGGTAGGCCGGTGCGGAATTATGGGCATACATCATGTTGTTCATGTAGTGCCCCCACTCGTGGGTCTTCACATTTGCCCGAATCCCGATCTTCCGTAGGTCCCCGGCAACCGCCTCGGCCATTTCCTTATCGTTCAAATACCGGCCGCTTGGGGAATTGATGATGAAATCAAAGCCATTGGCGTACCCGGCCTCGACCAAAAGCTTTTTGGCTTTTTCCGGATCGTAAGCGTATGGCTTGACCGAGGGATCATACCCAAAATGTTTATCGGTCAAAGGAGAGCCCAACAGGATGCCGTTGCCGTCCAGGATTTTCTTAATGTTGGTCGGCATGTTGACCCCCATGGCAATAGCCTGGCGCACCCTTTTGTCTGCTTGAGGCCCTGGCTTGGTGGTGTCGAAAGCCATGAAGATGACCCGCACGCTGGGCACCTTTGAAACATAGGAACGGCCTTTCCAGTCCATCAATTTCATGAGGTGGGGGGGTATGTTAACGATGATGTCCGCTTCCTGGGTCTGCAGGGCTGCCACCCGGGTAGTGGCCTCGGGAATCGGGCGGAAAATGACCTTCTTGATTTTCGGTGCCCCGCGCCAGTAATTTGCGTTTGCTTCAAGAAGGATATGATCGTCTTTCACCCAGCGAACGAACTTATAAGGTCCCGTTCCGACAGGATTCAAAGCGAAGTGAGCGGGCCCTTTCTCCTGAAAATATTTTGGCGGAATCACTTGGCCGTAAATGCACAGCATAGCATCCATAACCGGGTAGGGCTTCTGGGTTACGATCCGGACAGTGTAATCATCCACCACATCCACCCGGTCGATGACTCCCTGAAATACGGTTTGCCGGAGTTTGAGTTTAGCATCGGCCATACGTTCCAGGACAAACTTGACCGCCGCCGCATTGAAATCTTCCCCATTATGAAACTTGACTCCCTTCCGCAGCTTGAATTCCCAGGTAAGGTCATTGACGATCTTGTACGATTCGGCCAGCAGAGGTTTAATCTTGATTTCCGAGTCCCTTTGAAGCAGAGTGTCGAATAATTGCAGGTGAACATTCCAGGCCGGGGTTTCCATATGGTTTTGAGGATCCATCGTCGTGGGGTCGACCCCCTGAGCAATTACCAAGGTATCCTTGTCCCGGGCCGCCCCCGCAGATCCAAAGGCCAGCGCGATGAACATCAGAGCAAGCATCCACAAAAACACTTTTTTCATACAAACATCCTCCTTCTCGTTTATTTTCTGCCCCAAAATCATCTTTTAACTTCAAACTCGAAACCCCGGATTTTTCCGCGTCTTTTCACCCTTCACCCTTTACCCATAACCCCGTACCTCTTCTAAAGCTGCGTCAAACGCGGGTCCAGCATGTCCCTGAGCCAGTTCCCAAGAAGATTAATTCCCAACACAACCAGCATGATTACCAGCCCTGGAAATGTAGCCAGCCACCAGGATGTGACCAGGTACACCCGGCCGTCTGCCAGCATACCTCCCCAGGTCGGGGTGGGGGGCTGGATCCCCAGGCCCAGAAAGCTGAGCGCCGCCTCCATGATGATCATCCGGGCCATTTCCAGGGTGACGATTACGATGATCGGCGGAACCACATTGGGAAAGAGGTGGTTGAAAATGATCCGGCCGTTGGAGCCGCCCAGGGCTCTCACCGAGGTGATGAACTCCTTTTCCCGAAGGGATAAGACCTCCGCGCGGACGACCCGGGCATAGATCACCCATCCGGTTATACCCATGGTTAGGATGATATTTTGCAGGTTGGGGCCGAGCACGGCAATGATGGCGATGGCCAGGAGGATGAAGGGAAAGGCCAGCTGCACGTCGGCGATGCGCATGAAGATGTTATCCACCTTCCCCCCGTAAAAGCCGGAGAAAAGGCCGATCAGGGTCCCCAGCACTGCCGATAAGGCCACGGCCGATACGCTGACCACGATGGAGATTCGAGCCCCGTAAATGAGACGACTGACAATATCCCGCCCCAGGTGGTCCGTTCCTAAAAGATGTTCCCGGTTTGCCCCTTCCTGCCCGATGGGGGGAAAAAGCCGCTTTTCCACATCCTGAAAGATGGGATCATGGGGGGAAAGGAAAGGGGCAAAAATGGCCGAAAAGATAACGGCCATAACCATGATCAGCCCAAAAACCGCCCCTTTGTTCTCGATAAGTTTTTTTAGAATCTTCCGCCAGCGCAAGGCTCTTCGATCTTCAGCCCCGAAATCCAGCGCTTTGGCGGTCCCTTCTCCAACATCCATTCAAGCAATCCTTCTTCGATGAACGACTCATTCCCCCCCCACCCTGACCCTCCCCTTCGGAGGGGGGAGGGATGGGTGGGGGTGATGTTTTGAAATTTTTTTCCGCCTTTAAGTATATGTTCCTGCGTAATCTGCGAAATCTGCGGATGAATTATCATTGCCTTTCGGGTCACCCCAGCTTTACCCTTGGATCCAAATAGGTATAAACAAGGTCCACAATCAGGTTGACCAAAACAAAGATCGAAGCCAGGATAAACACAGCGGCCTGAACCACCGGGTAATCCCGGTTGTAAATCGCCTGAACCGCCAGGCGGCCCACTCCCGGCCACGCGAAAATGGTCTCGGTTATGACCGCCCCGCCCAGGAGAGTTCCCAACTCCATGCCGATAATGGTAACCACGGGGATCGCGGCATTCTTCAATGCATGCTTAAAAATGACCATTCCCGGGTTCAGCCCTTTGGCCTTGGCGGTCTTCATGTATTCCTGCCCGAGAACCTCCAGCATGCTGGACCGCATCATCCGGGCGGTCCGGGCCATGGTGAACATTCCCAACGTAATGGCCGGCAGGACCAGGTGCTGAATCTCTCCCCGCCCGGAGGAGGGGAACCACTGGATCGTCACGGAAAAGATCAGGATCAGCATTATGCCCAGCCAGAAAACCGGGGTGGATTGACCCAATAAAGCTCCGGTCATCCCGATGTGGTCTAAAATGGAATTGCGGCGGATCGCCGAAATAATTCCCACGGGAATGGCTACCACAAGGGCGATTACCATGGCTGCTGCAGTGAGCTGAATGGTAGCAGGCATTCGCTCCAAAACCAGGTCAAGAGCGGGCTGGCTGTGGCGGAAAGACTGGCCGAAATCTCCCCTAAGAGTCCCTTTAAAAAACCGCCAATACTGGACGATGAGGGGGTCTTCGAATCCCATTTCTTTGCGGAATTGAGCCACCTGCTCGGGAGTGGCGTCCATGGGCATCAGCAGAGCCGCGGGGTCCCCGGTGAGGTGAAGTATGATGAAGACCACGAGCGAAATGCCCACCAGCACAAAAATGGAATGGAAGAGCCGCTTTAAAATGTAACCCTTCATGCTCTCAAATCACGATCCTGATTGAAGCCGGCGTGTGGGCTGGATTCTTTCAAGGCATTCTCCAAATCGAATAAGCGGTATTATATAACATAATGCCCCGGGTTAGGCAATGAGAAACTCTTCTAAAGTTTTGACCTGGAAAGGAGTTTTTGCTATGATTCGATAAAATTATTCTTTGGCCGATTCCGTGGTGGGGGAAAAGCGGAAAATCGGTCCAAATTTTCTTTTTCCCCCCGGCCAAGAAGGCTTTGATCAAAAAAGAAGAACAAAATCTGGAAGTTCTGATAAAATGTAACTGAGAGAGCGGAGCTATGTAAACAAATTCCTTTGAACCATCCGATGGGAGAAGGCCTGAAAATAAATAGGAATTGCTATTTTTCTCAAAAGGGTCAGAATAGAGAGGGAGAAACGGGGTAGGAGGAATGAAAATGGGCCACGGATTTGGTTTCAGAGTTTTCAGCTATTTTCTTTGTGTCTCCTTCCTCCTTCAGGCAGGGGGCGTTTCGGGGATTCTGGCGCAGGAGAGAGGGAAAAACTTTCCCATCGGAGAGATGGTCTCCAGGGGAGAAGTCCAGTATGAAGCGAGGGAAGGAGTCTGGCAAAAAGTCGATCTTTCCTACTTCCCAATCTTTCAAGGATCAAAGATCAAGACCCAAAAAGGTTCGGCCCTCCTTTCTTTGAAAAACGATATCCTGGTTGAAATGGGCGCCAACACGGCCCTTTATATTGAGCGCAGAGATCAAATTCGGCTCCTCCAGGGGCATATCCATTTTCGCATTAATTCTCCGGAGGGATTATCCATCGCGGTCGGCAAAATCAGGGTGGCCAATGCTCCTTCACCGGCGGCATCGGCGAGCCCGGTGGCTGCAAAAAAGGCCAGCGCCGACATGGGAACGATACGGATTCAAGCGGACGACTCGGTTGCCATTCAAAGCGCTCAGGGTCGGTTCTTGGTGTCGAACCCGCAGGGAGTGACCCTGGCTGCCCTTTCTCCCAAAGATTCCCTGACGATCCCCCGGAACCTCCTCGAGAATCCCCCGAGTGAAAGATCCCAAAAGATGATGCTCGCCCAGGTCGGGGATATTACCCCCGCCCCGGAAGAGGATACCTACCTGGGACTGTCGAAATGGGTTTGGGGCGGAATCGGGCTGGGGGTTCTCGCCCTGGCGGGAATCGGGCTTGCAGCGGGCGGCGGCGGAGGGGGTGGCGGCAGCAGCAGCCCGCCGCCCGTTTGTCCTCCGTAGGGGAAATCAACTTCTTTTCAAAATTGATGATCTCGCAAAAAGGAGATTTCCCCCTCCCCTGGTGGGAGGGGATTCAGGGGAAGAGGTTTGATAAGCCATTCAAAACCTTCTATTTATCGCCCCTACCCTGACCCTGCCCCATCGAGGGGGAGGGCGCTAACTTTGACTTTTTGTTTAGCCATCAAAATTCCATCTTAAACAACTCCGATCATGGATGGTTGATTTTTCCGCCCCCGACTATCACCTTACCTCTATCCCTTGGTTTTATCGGCTTTCCTTTTTCTAATCGTTCTATCGCCCCTGATTCGCCTTCTTGATGCTTTCTTGGATTTGAGTAAGCCCATCAAGTGCAAAAATATTCTTTACAAGTTCTGTCTCCGTCCCCTGGAGGGGGAAGGGCCAGGGTAGGGGGTAAACAGAACCGGCGGTGATTTCCTGTAACCATCAGCAGTTCTTTCCGCAGAGATGAACAGGACTATGAGATTGGGCTTTTATCGAGCGATTCTGCCTTCTCTTTTGGCTGGACTTTTTTTGGGCTCCTGTGCCTCCGGGAATCCTTCTTTAAAGGGGGTTTCGGCTCGCGAGGTCCAGGAGAAGGAGATCGAATCGGCCAGGCAAGTAAGGGAAATGAACGAAAGAATTCTATTGAGCACGATGGCCACGAGCAGGGTAACCTCCGGGGATTACAAAATTGGGCCGGAAGACCTTCTGGAAATCGCGGTCTTCGAAGTCGAGAAGCTGAATAAGACGGTCCGAGTGAGCGCCCGGGGCGACATCAGCCTGCCCCTGCTTGGGATATTAAAGGTGAAAGGGCTGACGGCCAACGAATTGGAGAAAAAGATCAGCGATCTCCTGGCGGAAAAATACCTTAAGGATCCTTATGTCACCGTCTTCATCAAGGAGTACCGCAATCAGCGAATTTCGGTGATCGGAATGGTGGAAAAGCCCGGCATCTATGAGGTCGCGGGCCAGAAAACAGTGTTGGGGATGCTGGCCATGGCCGGGGGGTTGAAGGAGGATGCGGGTCGATTACTCTTCCTCCTTCGGCCGCCCCCTTCGAACGAAGATGACCCGAAACCCATGACAGGGCCTGCCCTGCAAGCCCCCCTGGCGATGGTGATCGACCTGGACGAGTTACTTATCAAAGGAGACCTAAGCCTTAACGTTCCCACATTTTCGGGCGACGTGATCAACGTGCCGACCTCGGGAAAGGTTTTTGTGGGAGGAGAGGTCAGCCGGCCCGGAGGATTCCCCTTAAAAGGAAGAAGAGTGACCGTTACGCAAGCGATCGCCCTGGCCGAAGGTCTCAAGTCCGAGGCTGACGGGGCGGATATCAGGATTTTTCGTTTTTCCGGGAAGGGAAACGAAAAGGAAGTCATTGCCGTCAACTACTACGAGATTGTGGAGGGGAAAGCCATCGACCTGCCCCTGAAAGAGAACGATATTGTCATTGTTCCCCTGAGCGGAGTGAAAAACTTTTGGGCGGGATTCCGGGATTTCTTCCGGTTCTCCTTCGGGGTCGGGTTTTGGAGGCCTTTCTGAGACCCAGCCCCGGTTGAGATTGAGCGCATGGAGAAGGGACTTGTTTTGAAAACCCCTGGACTAAGATAAATGGAACAGATCCCCGCGTCCAAATATCCCCAACTTCCTCCGACGGGGACTTCCTACGCGCTTCCGGCAAAAGAGGATGAATTCAGCCTCCGGGATTATGGGAAGGTGCTGCGCAAAAGGCGATGGACGGTCTTCGCCACCCTCCTGATCACCCTGATCACCACGGCCATCTTTACTTTTGCCATGAGGCCCATCTATCGTGGGACGACGACCATTCAGATCAACAAAGAAAGCCCCCAGATCGTCGACTTCAAGGAGATCTTTTCCATCAATACGATGGATATGGATTATTACCAGACCCAGTACAAGATCCTCGAGAGCCGAAGCCTGGCCAAAAGCGTCATCCAGGCCAACAGCCTTTCCAATCATCCCGAGTTTTCTTTGGACAAAGGGCTTTCCCCGTTTCAAAAATGGGCTTCCCAAATGGTAAAAAAAGGCTCCGATTGGTTCGCCTTCCAGAACGAAAAGGAGACCGCCCAAGACTCCCTCCTGATCAACGAATTTCTGGAGAAGTTGAAGATCGAACCCATACGGAATTCCCGCCTGGTGAAAGTCCACTTTGATTCTCACGACCCGATCCTAGCCAAACAGGTTCCCAACACCCTGGCGGAGTTGTACATCCAGCAAAATCTGGAAGCCCGCTTCAAGGCTACGGAGCAAGCCAAAGAATGGCTGACCCGGCAGCTGGATGACCTGAAGGGCAAAGTCGAAAGGGCGGATGAAGCCCTCCGGGCTTTCGGGTCCAAGCACGGAATCATTTCCCTGGAAGAAAAGGAGAATATCGTCATCCAGCGTCTGACCGAGCTGAATGAAGCCCTGGCCAAAGCGGAGGCCGAACGAATGGCCAAGGAGGCCCTGTATCGGCAGAGCCAGAGTCCCCATCCCGAATCTCTCCCGCCCATCCTGGAGAACAAGCTGATTCAGGAGCTGAAACAAACTTCCATTCAACTGGAAGCCCAGTACATGAAGCTCTCCGAATCCTTGTTCAAGCCGGATTGGCCGGAAATGAAGCGTCTGAAGGATCAGATGGACACGGTTCAAACCCGGCTCAACGGAGAGGTCCAAAAAATCGTCGCCGGAATAAAAAATGAGTACGAATCCAGCCTGCGGAAGGAATTTCTGCTGCGGAACGCCTTTGAGGAGCAAAAGACCCGCGCCATGGAGATGCAGCAAAGGGCCATCCAGTACAATATCCTGAAAAGAGAGGCCGACACGAATAAGGAGCTCTACAAAGGCCTTCTGCAAAGGATGAAGGAAGCCGGGGTTTCCGCGGGCATCACCGCCAGCAACATCCAGATTGTGGACCAGGCGGAAATGCCCACCAAGCCCTTCCGGCCCAACAAAAAGCTCAATCTTCTTTTGGCCGCGGCGGTCGGTTTATTCCTGGGAGTGGGATTGGCCTTCTTCTTGGAACATCTCGATGACACCATAAAAACCCCGGAGGACCTGCAGGACTTGGTCCGGCTGCCCTCCTTCGGGATCGTCCCGGAAGGGGCTTACGAAAGGCGAAGATTGGCGGGATCAAACCATTCTTTCCCCGTCGAGCTGGCGACTTCGGACTATCCGAAATCCATGCTTTCCGAGGCCTACCGGAGCATTCGGACTTCCATCCTTCTTTCCTCTTCGGGGAATCCACCCAAGACCATCGCCGTCTCCAGCCCGAATCCCGGCGAAGGGAAAACCACAACGGTGATGAATACGGCCATTGTCCTGTCCCAAAACGGGGCCCGGGTCATCATCATCGACGCCGACATGAGAAAACCGAGGGTTCACAAGGTCTTCGGAAAAGAGAACGGCGTGGGTCTCTCATCCTTTCTTTCGGGGAATGCGGAACTGGAAGAGGTCGTCCAAAAATCGAAGATTCCCGACCTCTATTACATCCCTTCCGGACCCATCCCTCCCAATCCATCGGAACTCCTGGGGTCGGCTCTTTTCAAGAAAATGATCGAAGGGCTGACAAGCCGTTTCCATTACCTCATCATCGATTCTCCCCCGCTGCTTGCCTTTTCCGATTCGGTCATTATTTCCACCAATGTGGACGGGGTGGTCATGGTGGTGATCGGAGGGAAGACCCCGAGGGAAACCCTCAAAAGGTCAAAAGAGATTCTTCTGCAAGTGGACGCCAGAATTCTCGGCGTGGTCATCAACCGGGCCAGGATGCGGGGAGCCGAATATGGGTCCTATTACCACAGGTATTATCACTATTACGGGAAGGAGGATAAGAAAAAAGAGGAGCTTCCTGCGGCCAGCGAGGACAAACCCATTTAAAGCGAACCTTGATGATCTCGTAAAAAGTCGAAAATAGCCCCTCCCTCTTGATGGGGATGGATCAGGGCGGGGGTGATAAATAGAATGATTTGAATCCCTTATCAATCCCCCTCCCCTTAATCCCCTCCCACCGGGGGAGGGGAGATTTCACTGTTTTCGAGATCGTCAACCTTGGTTATTTATGAGAAGCCTGATTTCCCCTCTATTGATTCTCTTCCTGGCCTTCCTCAGCGGTTTCTATGTCCTTTGTCTGTGGCGGGGGACATACCCCTATGGGCCGGTCCCTTCTTCGGAAAGGCTTCTTGAGGCCAGTCGATCGGCTCCTTTGAATCCCGATCCCCATTACCGGCTGGGATTATTTCACCTGCTGGATTTTGATTCCATTCAGCCGGCGAAGGCGGCCGAATTTTTTTGTCAGGCGGTGGAGCGGAACCCCTTGGAAATGGAATACTGGACGGGACTGGCAAAAATCTTTCAGCGAATGGGGGAGGAGGAAGCTTCGGAAAAGGCGCTACGGAATGCAATTCTGGTTTTTCCCACGGGATACCGGGCAAGGTGGACGGTGGGCAATCTTTTCCTTCAACAGGGGCAACCCGCCAAGGCAATACCCCATTTTTCGCACCTGCTGGCCCATTACCCGGATCAAAGTGACATGGTGTACGATATCTGGGGAAAAGTTACCGGCGATCCTGAATTTATTCTGGAGAATCTAATCCCCCGGGAACCTTCCGCATACACGCAATTTCTTTCGTACCTTTACCGGGCGGGGGATAAAGAAGCGGTAAAAAAGGTATGGGAAAGGAGGGCCTCCCTGGGTTATAAGGCCAAATCCCCGGAATCCATCCGCCATATGGATTTTCTTATATCCCACGGCGAATTAAACGAGGCTTATCGAATCTTTGAAGCCAGTCTTAAAGAGGAGGGGCGCCCCGTACCTTCCCGGGAAAACCTGATCGTGAATGGAGGGTTTGAAATGGATCGGGTATTGGGGGGCGGCTTCGACTGGAAAATCGAGGCCGTCCGCGGAGCGGAGGTCGCTTTTGACCGCACCTTTGCCAGGGAAGGGGAAAGGTCCCTTAAAATATTCTTCGATGGAAAAGAGAATGTGGATTTCAGTCAAGTTTATCAATTTGTTTCCTTGAAGCCGAGTCGCAAGTATTCATTGCGGGCCCATCTGAAAACCAAAGCCCTGACCACGCAGAACGGGGTTAAGTTGGAGATTGTGGGAATCGGCCCGGCTTTTTACCAAGCCTCGGAACCATTGATCGGAGACAATGATTGGAAAGAGGTTTCCCTCTCCTTCGAGACCCCCCCCCAATCGCAAGGGGGAGTCGTCAAAGTTAGAAGGGAAAGAACCGATAAGTTCGATAGGTTCATTTCCGGGACCGTTTGGATCGATAATGTTCGCCTGGTGGAAGATCGACGAGGTAAGCATGCCGAATCCTGAAATGAACAGACCCGGTGAGGCTTCCCAAGGGGACGTCTCCTTGAAGCCCTATTATGAAGTCTTGGGACTCAAAGAGGGCGCCTCCTTGGAAGAGGTTACGGCTAGTTACCTTTCGCTGAGAAAAAACATAATATCTGCCGTTGAGAGAGGACAAAAACTCGATAGAACGATCCCCCAGATCAACGAAGCCTACGTAAAGCTGAAAGAGTCCAAGGTTCCTCTGGCGGTCGATTTTGACCTTGAGGAGCATCTGCGCAAATCCTTTACCTCGGTCCGGGCCGAAAGAAGGAAAGCGCGGAAAAGAAAGGTGATCCTTGCTTCGGGCATGGTCGCCGTTTTGCTTCTTGTGGGCGGATCCCTTTTGGTCTTGGAAAGATCGAAAAAGACTCTTCCGCCGGAATCGACATCCGCCGAAGACCGGAAAATAAGGGTGAAGGGATCTTTGGAAAAAGCCAGATCCTTTTCTTCGGCCGAAACAAAACCTCCCGAAAAAATGGCGAAGGCCGCTCCGCAGGAGCCCAGTAAATTGGCCCCGCCCCAAAGTCGCGAGCTTTTGCCCTTCAAATCTTCCTCCCGGGAGGCTACCGCGGTTTCCACTCCCAAAGCCGTGGAGTTGAAAGCAACCGAAAAGCCTCCCCTGCCGGCGAAGGCACCTTCTGCGGTTTCAAGCCCCAAAGCCGAGGATTGGAAGGCCAAAGAAACACCGCCCGTACCCACCCCTTTGAAGCCCGTTCCTCCTGTTGAGGTGGCCAGGGCCGTCCCCCAGGAACCAAGCCCGCCGCCCCTTGCTGAAACCTCCAAGCCGGCTGCTGAGGCGGCCGCCAGGGTGGAACCGCCGAAGCCGATCCCGCAAGAGCCTGTCCCGATTCCCATGAAGGAGCCTGAAGAATTGAAGGCCAAGGCGGAACCCCCTATCCCTATACTCCCTCCACCGAAGGCCGCGCCCGCGGCTGAGGTGGCCAAGGCGTCCCCCGTGGAGGAAACCAAGATCGCCAAGCCGGAGAGCGCTGGGGCTCCAGAACCGGCGCGGGAGAAAGAAGAAAAGGTCGCCTCGGTCTCCCCCTCGGCGATCGCCAGTGAGCAGGAGGTGAGGAATTTTTTCGAGAATTATTTGTTCAAATACAACCGCAAAGAAGTCAGCGGCTTTATGTCCTTGTTCTCCGCCAGAGCGATTCAGAATCAGAAGGATGATGTTGAAAGGATACGAAAGACCTATGAAAATTTCTTCGCCCAGATGGAGTCCGTCAACTATAAAATCGCCATAACCGGAATCGAGCCGAAACGGGATCAAGTGGAGGTGAAAGCCAGGTATGAGCTGGAAGGCATCGTGGCCAAAGGGAGAAAGATGCAAAACTGGAAAGGGCAAATTCGCTGGGTGTTGGTGAGAGAGGGCGGGGCCTTAAAAATCATCTCCCTCGACTACCAGCCTCAGGGAAGTAAATGAAATGATCGACCTGCACAATCATATTCTTCCCGGGCTGGATGACGGCCCGAAAAGCCTCGAAGAATCGATGGCCATGTGCCAGATCGCTTTCCGGGACGGGATTAAAACAATCGTGGCGACTCCGCACACCCTGAATTCCGTTTACGAAAATAGCCGGTCCATGATTCTGGCCAAAGTCCAGGAATTGAATGCGGCGATCCGGGAGATTTTCTCCGCTTCTGCCCTCGAATTCCCGGCCCTATCGGAGAACGGCCGGCCCTGGAGTTCCATGGACGAATTTCTATATGACTTAACAAACCTGGCAGGATTGAAGATCGTACCGGGGGCTGACGTCCATTTTTCGGAAGAAGTCCTATCCCGGCGAAATCCAGAGAAGGTCCCCACCATTGCGGACGGGGGGAAATTTCTCCTTCTTGAATTCCCCTTTTGGGGGGTTCCTCATCGAGCGGAGGCGGTGCTATTTGACTTGCTGGCCAGAGGGATTACCCCGATCATCAGCCATCCGGAGAGGAACTTGGAAATCGCCCGGCGCCCGCAAAGGTATAGAACTATGATCCAGATGGGCTGCATGGGTCAGATTACCGCGGCAAGCTTAACGGGCGGTTTTGGAGGGGGAGCCAAGCAGGCCGCCGAAAAGCTTCTTAGGGAAAATCTCGTCCACTTCATCGCTACAGACGCCCATTCGGCAAACGGGAGGCCCCCCGTGCTCTCTCAGGCCGTCCGGGCAGCGGCGAGCCTTGTGGGAAAAGAGCAAGCCTGCAAGATGGTTACTGAATATCCCCAGGCGGTCCTCGAAGGCCGCAAACCCTCCCTCCCCGAGCCTCTCCTAAAAGATTAAACCCTTTTTCCCCTAACCCTCCCGGAGATGTGAAAAAATTGAAATATTCCGCCTCACCCTCCGCTCTTCCTCCGGGTGAGAGGGGGAACAGATTGAAATACATAAAGAATTTCCCACCCCCTCGATGCGGGAGGGCCTGGGTGGGGATGATCTCCGGCGAGAATTTTTCCATCGTTTAAGTTGAATCAAGAAATGTTTCGCAAGGCCATTCAATTCGTGCTCGTTTGCCTTTTTATCTTTACCCCTGTCGCCTATGGCTCGATGGATATTTGGGCCTTTTCGCTGATGGAATTGGGTATCTTCCTGATCATATCTCTTTATGCGATCCAATGGATTTTCTTTCATTTCTCCGGTAATCCTGCCTCCGCGCCCCAAAATGCTAAGGCAGATTCCGAGGGAGGAATCCGATTTACAGCCATAAAAAAAAACTTCCCAGCCTTCCCCGCGATTCTGCTCTGCCTCTTCCTGGGTCTCATTTTATTCCAAATGATTCCCCTCCCTTGGGGAGCCGTAAAAATCCTTTCCCCCAAAGCCTTGGAACTTCGCCAAGTGCTGTCCTGTTCCGATTTCAACCTCCTGTCTTCCTCGATCTCTGTTCCCCCTTCTTCTTCCAGCGCCCTCT
>JACAEW010000083.1 GCA_013388675.1 Syntrophaceae bacterium
AGGATGTCCGGCCCCGGGCGGGATGCCGCCCTGGGCCCGGCCAACTCTCTTCCGGCAGGGGGTAGACCCGGGAAGCTCAAAATCTTCCTCAAGCACCCACTCGATTGGGAGAAGACCCTAATTTAAAATGAAACCCGATATCGATCAGTGCATTAAATGTTCCATCTGTAACGCCTACTGCCCCGTTTTCAGGGCCACCGGGCTCTTTCCCGGGCCGAAGCTGGCCGGGCCCGATGCGGAGCGCTTCCGCCTTCGGGGGAAGCCCGTTCCCTCCGAATGGCTGGAGTTCTGTGACTATTGCAAGATCTGCGAGCGGGTCTGCCCGCAGAACGTCCCCATTCCTGAACTGCATCTTAAATCCCGCCTGGCCTGGAAAAAAACTCGCAAGCCGCCCTTCAGGGATTGGCTCCTCGGCCATGCCTACCTTATCCAAAAAATAGGAAGCTGGGGCGCTCCCATTTCCAACTGGGTCTTTGGGCGTGGATTTTTCCGCTGGCTTCTTGACCGGGGACTGGGAATCGGCCGTAAAACCCCCACGCCTGCCTACCGCCGCAGGACTTTTTCTAAAAAATTCCAATCCTTTCAGCAGGAAATGGGCAATCCCGTAGCCTACTTCCATGGTTGCTATACGAATTACATCGAGCCGGACCTCGGATTGACGGTTGTCGAAGTGCTGGGAAAAAACGGTTTCCGGGTAAATCTACCGCGGCAGGAATGCTGCGGCCTTCCCCTGATCGGCAACGGTTTTTTTGACCTGGCCTGCGGGCTGGCTAAAAGGAACATCGATTCTCTTCGGAAGACGGTGGAGCAGGGAACCGAGGTGATCTTTTCTTCCCCGTCCTGCGGAATGACCCTGAAGGAGGAGTACGAAAGGCTCCTGGGCCTGAAGGAGGCCTCTTTCCTGAAAGACCACGTTTTTGAAATAGGCCAGTTTCTTCTGCAGCAATACCAAGAGGGAAAATTGAACACCCGGTTTCAGGAAGTTCGGGAGACCTTCTACTACCACGTCCCTTGCCACCTGCGGGCGTTGAAGATCGGCCTTCCGGGGTTGGAGCTCCTATCCCTCGTCCCGGGCCTCAAAGTGATCGAGCTTCCCGAGGCGTGCTGCGGATTGGCCGGCAGCTATGGGTTGAAGAGGGAAAAGGTTGCTATTGCCCGGGAAGTGGGGGAAGAACTTTTCCGGGCAATCCGGGATTCCCAAGCCCGGACGGTTATTTCCGACTGTGAAGCGTGCCGGATGCAGATCGGCTACCATACCGGAGTGAAGACCCTGCATACGGTTCAGGTCCTGCGCCGGGCTTACGGAGCGTGATTCCTTGGAATTCAGTATCCCGACAGCGGCCATTCTGCTGATTGCCCTTGTCCTCCTATTCGAGTTCAGCAACGGGTTCAACGACTGCGCGAACCTGGTCGTCACTCCGGTCATCACCGGCGCCATGGGCCCCCGAAAGGTTATTCTCCTGATCGCCGTCTTTGAATTCATCGGCGCATGGTTTTTGGGAACCGCCGTGGCCCAGACTCTGGGGAAAGGGATCGTGAACCCTCAGTATATCACCGCCCCGGCCATACTCGCGGCGGTTTGCGGGGCGATCGTCTGGAACCTGGGAGGGTGGTACTTCGGCATGCCTTCGAGTTCCTCCCATGCCTTGATCGGCGGCCTGGTGGGGGCGGTCGTGACAGGTTCCGGGATAAAATGGATCGATTGGGTCAAGGTGGGCGAAGTCCTGGCCATTCTCGTTCTCACCCCGGCCCTCGGGTTGGTAGGAGGTCGCTACATGACCCTCAAGGTTTCCCAACTTTTTCAGGGGGCCAAACCCAGCCGGGCCAATCCACGCCTGAAACAACTGGAGGTACTTACCTCGATCACCCTGGCCTTGAGCCATGGCACCAACGATGCCCAGAAAGGGATGGGCCTCATCAGCCTTTCCTTGATCATTTTTCACAAGATGTCTCCCGGGCAAATGGGGGCGATTTACCGCCCTCTTCCGGACTACGGTTTTTATGTTCCCGATTGGGTCATCTTAATTTGCTCCTTGGCGCTGGCCCTGGGAGTAAGTTCCGGGGGATGGCGAATCATGAAGACCCTGGGTACAAGACTTTACAAGGTAAGGCCCATCCACGGGTTCAGCGCCCAGGCCTGCGCTTCGATCATTATTTATCTCTCTTCATTTATCGGTTTTCCCGTGAGCACCACCCAGATCGTTTCGTCTTCCATCTTGGGGGCGGGGTCTGCCCAGGGTTTCGGGGCTGTTCGGTGGGGAATAGGAAAGCAGATCTTCTTAACCTGGGCGATTACCATCCCGGGATCGGCTGCGCTTTCAGCTATCTTTTTCTTGGTTTTAAAGATTTTCCTTTGATTTTTTCTGGACTCGCTCAATTTTTTGGCATAAAATGTGCTTTCCTCTAAATCAAAAAGGATTTTGTTATGGCTCTGTTCCAGAAGAAAAAATGTGATTTCTGCGAGATGCTCCATGCGCAGGCTTTGAAAGTCCTGGAAGGGCTTGACGCCCTGTATGCCTGGGCCGAAGGAGGAGTGGATGCCCAGCGCGAAAGGGTGAAAGATATCGAAAGGGAGGCCGACGAATTAAGGCGTATCGTCATCGAAGAGCTCAATCAGACCTTCGTGACTCCCTTTGATCGGGACGATATCTTTTCTTTATCCCGGGCCATTGACGATGTAATGGATTATGCCGACCGCACGGTGGATGAGATGGAAATCTATGAGGTGAAACCCAACAATCATGTGGTTCAGATGATCGGCATCCTGCGCAAGGCGGCCCGGGAGCTAAGCGACGCTATCCGCCTGATCCAGAAATATCCCAACATCGCCCTGGAGCACGCCACCAAGGCCAAGGCCGCGGAGAACGAGATGGAAAACGCCTACCACCGGGCCCTGGCCGACCTTTTTAAGGGGACAGACACCATATATATGCTAAAGATGCGGGAAATCTACCGTCATCTCTCCAATGCCGCAGACCGTGGGGACGAAGCGGCCAACCTGATCGGCGATATTGTGGTTAAGATGACTTGACGCCCCTGCTTTTCCCTTCCCACGCCCATTTCTGCGGGGTGATTCCTTTCAACCAATTTCTTGCTGCCAAAAGAGAGAGATTCCGGTCCGCCTTGACAAGGACCGTGAAAATGTTAATATTTTCCAGGAGGAACCACGTTTCAAGATGGTGAAGCGAGATTATTACGAAATCCTGGGTGTGCCCCGCAACGCCGATGAGACGGAAATTAAAAAGGCCTACCGCCAGTTAGCTCTCCAGCATCATCCGGACCGAAACCCCGGGGATAAGTCCGCGGAGGAGAAATTCAAAGAAGCCTCTGAAGCTTACGAGGTCCTAAGGGACCCCGAAAAGCGCGGACTCTACGACCGGTACGGGCATGAGGGTCTGAGCCGAACGGGATTTTCCGGCTTTGCCGGGTTTGAAGATATTTTTTCCAGCTTTGGGGACATCTTCGAGGATTTCTTCGGCTTCGGCACCGGCCGCCGCAGGTCTGCCGGTCCCCAAAAAGGGCCTGATTTCCGCTACGATCTGACCATTTCCTTCCTGGATGCAGCCCTGGGCAAAGAGATGGAAATCGAGATCGACCGCCCGGAAAGCTGCGGAACTTGCAAGGGGACAGCCATAAAGCCGGGAACCAAAAGGGAGACGTGTTCCGCCTGCAAGGGAACCGGGCAGGTTTCCCATTCCCAGGGGTTCTTTACTCTCCGCACCACTTGTTCCCGCTGCCGGGGCCAGGGGTTTTTCATCCCCCATCCCTGCCCGGATTGCCGGGGAACGGGGAGGGTGAAAAAATCCAAGAAGATACCCATCAAAATCCCCGCAGGGGTGGATTCAGGAAGTCGTCTCCGGGTTTCGGGAGAAGGGGGAGAGGGAGACCGGGGAGGCCGGCGGGGGGACCTTTACGTCATCTTGCACGTTGAACCCCACCCTTTCTTCGAGCGGCATGAAGACGACGTGATGTGCCAGATTCCGATCTCTTTCGTCCAGGCCGCTTTGGGAGAAGAGATCGAAGTGCCGACCCTGAACGGAACCAAAAAGATCACCATCCCCCCCGGCACTCAGAGCGGACAGGTCTTTACCCTTCGCGGAATGGGCATCCCCCATCTGGACGGATACGGCAAGGGGGATCAGCACGTCCAGG
This sequence comes from Syntrophaceae bacterium, assembly GCA_013388675.1. Lineage (GTDB taxonomy): Bacteria > Desulfobacterota > SM23-61 > SM23-61 > SM23-61 > SM23-61. Next base: position 4,153 of record JACAEW010000083.1, read on the forward strand.
TGGCGATCAAGGTCCCCTCCAGGCTGAGCAAGCGCCAGAAAGAGCTCCTCAAAGAATTTGCCGCCCTGGAAGGAAAAGATGACTAAGCCAGTTTCGAGTTACGGGCTTCAAGTTTCAAGTTAAAAGCCTTCGATCTGGAACCTGAAAGCCGAAACTCATTGTCCTTTCAAGAAACCCGGCTTGGCATATTCGGGGTTCGGGTATGCATAAAAGCCTTTCCCCGTCTTCACTCCCAACTCCTTCCGATCGATCATATCTTTGAAGGCCTGGGGAGGGATGTCTCTCGGGTCCTTCGACTCGTTGTAATAGGACATTTCAATATCATAGACAACATCCAGGCCCACGAGGTCCATCATCCCGAAAGGACCGTGCGACTGGCCGGTAAAGACCATCCAGGCCCGGTCGATGTCCCGAAAGTCCACAAAACCGTTTCCCCACATATAAAGAGTTTGTTTTTTTATCGCCCTCCAAACGCTGTTGAAGCAGAAACCCAGAATCTCCTTCTTGACCCCCAGCGGAATGCAGCCGATGGAGCGGACAAACTGTTTAGCCGTTTCAATCGCCACCGGGGCGGTTTTGGTTCCTCCCATTACATCAACAATATTCATGCCGATGGCCGGCTGGTAAAAATGGATGTTCAGGCATTTCTCCGGCCTTTGGGTGGCGCTCTCGATCCGGGAGACGGGAATGGAGGAGCTGTTGGTAGCCAGGAGCGCACTCTTCGGGGCCAAGGAGTCGAGTTGGCTCCAGACCTTTTTCTTCAGCTCCAGGTTTTCCGGCACCGCTTCGATGACCAGGTCCACGTCCTTCAGAGTCTCCAATAGTTCTTTCTCGATCTTGACCTGGAAAGCGGCTTTTTCCCAATCTTCGACCGGCCTAGTGGGGCCTCTGCCCAGGAACTTCATCATCCCTTTGACCTTTTGGATCGTCTTCTGGAAGGCCTCCGGGTCTTGATCATATCCCTTTACTTCGCACCCGTAGCAGGCTGCCTGAATGGCGATTTGGGTCCCCAAGGTCCCTAATCCGATCACCCCGATTTTCTTGATGGCCATGTTAATCTCCTTTCCCTAATGCGATTCATTCATATGGAAACGCAGAGAAGACAATCCTTTGACTCATTGGCTAAGAATCTCGGCAGCAAGCCCCTTCTTGCCCTCCTTTAAAAAAAGGGGAGGATTTTGGAAATTTGGCCAGGGGCAATGCCTACTTTCTTCTGTCGGGCACTTTAACCCCTTCATAGATAATCTTTCTTCCGCCGGATTGTCAACGTATTCAATACGGAAGAAAAACGGGGTTTCCGGAGTCATAACGGGGTCTACGGCTCTTCCCTTCCGGTTAGATAGTTTGACGCCAAGGAGCGGCGGATGACTCTTTGGGGATCTGGGGAAGGGAACGGAAAGTTTAAAACGATCTGGAAAAAGGTTTGAATCACCTTAAAGGTCGCCCCCCAGAGAATATCCTCTTCACCGCCTTGGCGATGAACCAAACAGGGGAATTCCCATGGGCTGGGGATGCCCTGGGCCATGAGCTTTTCGGGCACCGCCAGGGAATAGATGGCGTAGTTTTCCGGTTTGAAAAAGGCGGATAGGGGAATGGGAATGATTTTTTCAACTTCCCAGCTGAGCCTGGGCTTCCAGCTGTGCTTCACTCTGCCCACGAGCGGAAAAATGATCCACCGCCGGCTGGAAAGGGGGTAGGTGGGCAGGGGCCCCAGGAATTCCACGTTGAACGGGCTGAGCCGAAGCTCCTCCCAGCTCTCCCGCAGGGCGTTCCCCAGAAGAAAAAGGATTTGATCGTAGTCCTCCCTTCCCCTCCTCCTGGCCGGTCCCAAACCCGGTCCTCCGATTCCGGGCAGGAGCTTAAGCCGCAACAGTTTCTGGGTTAAAGAATCCAGGAAGGGGTGAATTCCTCCGCCGGGGGCGCAGAGGTCCCCCGGCTGCAGGACTTTTTGGGACCTTTTGTTTAAAAGGAAAACGTATTCTCCGGGTGCCTGTTTTCCCGATTTCCCCCCTTCCCGGAAGAAAAGGGGCAAAAGAACCGCTCCTCCGGCAAATTTCTCCTGCGTTTCTTCTTGCCGTTTGATGAAGCCAAACTGCTCGGCATAATCCACCGGCGCCCCGGAGAGGGCATCGATAACCCGCTGCCGGAAGCCTGCCGGATCTCGAAGAATGTCCGGGCCCATGCCCGATAGAATAGCGGAGAAAAGAGAAATATCAAAGTTCAAACTGATTCATTCGTAGCAAAGCTCGAAGGCGTCCCGGATCACCTCGATACGGGGAGCCGGGGGAATAAGTTCAACGGCTACCACGTCAAAACGGGCGGGAATGTTGAAGAGCTTCTTCTGACTCAAATAGGTCAGCGCGACTTTGGAAAGCTGGCGCTGCTTTCGCTCGTGGACCGCGGCGGCCGGCCCTCCGAAATCTTTGGTCGCCCGGGTTTTCACTTCAACGAAGACCAGGGTGCTCTTATCCCTGGCGATGATATCGATCTCTCCCAGGCGGCATTTAAAATTCCGCTCCAGGATTTTGTATTTCAGCGCCTGGAGCTGAGTGATGGCCAATTCCTCGCCTTTTTTCCCGAGGGAGAGCCGATCCTGAGTCATAGGAGAGAAAGCTGGTAGATGGTGCGGAAGGATTGGCGGTGGATGGGGCAGCAGCCGTGCTCCCGGATGGCCCGGAGGTGCTCCCGGGTCCCGTAACCTTTGTGCCTCGCAAAATTGTACTGCGGATATTTCTCGTGGTAATCGGCCATCAGCCGGTCCCGGGTGACTTTGGCCACAATGGAGGCTGCGGCAATGGAGAGGCATCTTCCGTCGCCTTTGGGAATGGCCTGTTGTTTCAGGGGAAGATTGAGCGTGTGGAGTCCGTCGATGAGGAGACAATCCGGCGCGGGGGACAGACTTTGCAGCGCCAGCTCCATGGCCTTCAGGGAGGCCCGCAGGATGTTGAGCCGGTCAATCTCATTGGCCTCGACGGCTCCAATCCCAACACCCAGGGCCCTTTTCTGGATGAGGAAGAAAGCCTTCTCCCTCTGTTCTGCGGTCAAAGTCTTGGAATCCGCTACCCCCCTCAGGGTGCGCATGGGGGGAAGAACGACCGCCGCGGCCACAACCGGCCCGGCCAATGGGCCCCTGCCGGCTTCATCCAGACCGGCAATGACCCGAAAGCCTTGGGTCCGTGCCTGCGCCTCGAAGGGTTCCCATGCCATAAGAACTTTAGTGAACGTTTTTAATAAATTAGATAGATTAGAACGGCGTCAGCTGCCCCGTTCAAAATCTAACCATCAAATCCCCCCTTGCCCCCTTTTGATCAAAGGGGGGGAACCGCGGGGGATTGGCGAGCTGGAAAGGCCCGCTTTCTTTTGACGGGCCCCACAATTTTCGTTTCGGAATGCAGCCAGATGAAAAGATCGGGGTCCGATCTAAAAACGGCAATCCCAAAGCTGAATTTAATTGGTTCTCTGCTCCCGAACCCGGGCGGCTTTGCCCCTCAGGGCTCTAAGATAATAAAGCTTGGCCCGGCGGACCTTGCCTTTCTGCACAATTTCAATGCGGTCGATGGCGGGGGAATGGGTGGGAAAAATTCGCTCCACGCCCACTCCATAGGAGACTTTCCGGACGGTGAAGCTGGCCCGGCTTGCGCCCTGCCGCTTGCGGATCACGATTCCCTCGAAAACCTGAATCCGTTCTTTCTCCCCTTCCTTGATCTTCACATGAACCTTGACCGTATCTCCAGCCCGAAAATCGGGAATGTCCATGCGCATCTGCTCTTTTTCCAACTGTTCAATCGCTCTCATGACAACCTCCAAAATCCTGAATTATGACTTTTCGCATGCCTTTATCGTTCTAAAAAAGCCTTTCCGAAAATCCCTCCCGTCCCCCTCTTTCAAAGGGAGGAGAACCCTTGGGAGGTCTGCGGTGGATAAACCCCTTTTTCCCCTCTTGGAAAAGCGGAAGCCTCCGACGCCGTCCCATGTAGGGACGGGTTTCAAAACCGCCCCCGCATTTAATCCTTCACCTTCCGGCTCTTCAACTCAGCTAGGTAATCAAGGTCTTCTTCGGATAAATTCGCCCTTTCTAGAAGTTCCGGCCTCCGCAGATAGGTCCGCTTTAGCGCCTCCCTTCGCCTCCACCGCTCGATCTCCGCGTGGTTTCCGGAGAGAAGGACTTCGGGTACTTCCATGCCGCGAAAGACCGGCGGTCGGGTGTATTGAGGGTATTCCAGCAGTCCGTCCGAAAAGGATTCCTCTTTAACAGACTCCTCGCTGCCCAGAAACCCGGGAACGTATCGGCTGACGACTTCCAGGAAGACCAGAGCGGGAATCTCGCCCCCGTTTAGGACGTAATCGCCGATGGAAATCTACCGGTCCACCACCCCCAACCGGACTCGTTCGTCCAAACCTTCATACCGTCCGCAGATCAGGATCCAATGATTCTGCTGGCTCAACTCTTTGGCCAGTTCCTGGTGAAAAAGCTCCCCTTGGGGGGTCAGCAACAGGGCCCGGGCTCCGGGGTTCTTAGTTTTAATTTCCTCCACGGCCCGGAAAATGGGCTCGGCTTTCATGACCATGCCGGCCCCTCCGCCATAGGGGTAATCGTCGGTCGTCCGGTGCTTGTCCTCCGTGAAGTCCCGCAGGTTCCAGATGCGCACCCGAAGGATTCCCTTGTCCAGAGCTTTTTTGATCAGGCTCTCCGACAGGGGCGACCGGAAAATTTCCGGAAAGATCGTCAGAATGTCAAAGATCATCTTCCGGCAGCAGCCCTTCGAGAGGGTTTACGACCATGACCCTCTCTTTGAGGTTTACCCGGACCACCACTTCATCCGTGGCCGGAAGGAGAATTTCCTTGCCCTCCTTGCGGACGACGAAAACATCGTTACTCCCCGTGGGAAAGACCTCCTCCAGAATGCCCAAAAACCTGCCCTCTCCGGTTTCCACCCGAATCCCCCGGATCTGGAACCAGTAGAATTCATCCGGGGGCAAGGTACCCAGATTGGCCTCGCTTACGTAAACGGAACATCCGATTAGCTTCCGGGCTTGTTCGATGCTATTGATTTCCTGAAAGGCCAGAACGGTCGATTCTCTCAGAGGCCGGCTGGCGGCCACGGTGAAGGCTTTTCGGTTTCCCTTCGGGTCCTCCAGGTATACCACCTTTCCCCGGGATCGCGCCAGGGCCTCTCCTCCCGGGGAGGAAACTCGGACCTCTCCTTTAATGCCCTGGGTCTTAACCAAACGGCCGACCCAGAGAAGTCGATCTTCCATGGGAGGTTCACTCGATGATTTCCAGCACGGCCCGCTTCTTGATCTTGGTCGAGGCGGCATTCAAAATCGTGCGCATCGCCCGGGCTGTCCGCCCCTGCTTTCCGATTACCTTTCCCAGGTCTCCTTTGGCGACTTTCAATTCAATCACCGAGGTTTGCTCCCCCTCCACCTCCGAAACCTCCACCGCCTCAGGGTCGTCCACCAGGGCTTTGGCAATGTATGCGATCAATTCTTTCATTTCCATAGAACTTCGCCCCCCTTTCCCCGTGAATTAGGCCCTTTGGCCAGCTCTATCTAAGCCGCGCCCGGTCGAGCAAAGGATTACTTAAAGCAGGAGGGTTTCTATTCAGGCCGCCGATTCCGGCCGGGGTCCGCCCTCCTGGGTTGCAGGGGTTGAACTCTTGACCGGTGGGGCGGAAACTCCTCCTCTTTTCAGCAGACTCTTCACCGTCGTTGAAACAATGGCCCCCTGCTTAAGCCAGGCTTCCACTTTTTCCCGGTTCAATTTAATCGCCGGAGGGTCAGGATTGGGATCGTAGGTCCCTAAAACCTCGATAAACCGACCGTCCCGGGGAAAGCGCGAGTCAGCAGCCACCAGCCGGTAGAAGGGTTTTTTCTTGGTTCCCATACGGGTTAATCGAATGGTTACGGCCATAATATTGTTTCCTTTCTTCTCGTAAGAATTGTCCTATTCCAAAAACATTCTTCCTTTTCCTCAGGCCTTTCCCGCCTTCAGGAGAATAGGCCCCGGGGCAGCCCTTTCATCCCGCCCTTGCGGAAGGTCCTCAGCATTTTCTTGGTCTGGAGATACTGCTTAAGCAGTTGGTTTACATCCTGAACGGTGGTCCCGCTACCCTTGGCGATCCGCAGGCGGCGGCTCCCATTCAATATTTCCGGATGATTCCTCTCCTGGCGGGTCATGGAGTTTATGATCGCCTCTACTTTTACCAGGTCTTTCTCGCTTCCCTGCAGGTCTTTGGGGACCTTGAAACGGCCCATTCCCGGGATCATGGAAAGGATTTGTTCGATGGAGCCCATCTTCTTTATCTGCTGCAGCTGCTCCCGAAAATCCTCCAGGGTAAAGGAATCCTTCAAAAGCTTCTTCTGCAGTTCCTGGGCCTTCTTTTCGTCGATGGCCTCCTGGGCCTTCTCGATCAAGGAGAGAACATCCCCCATTCCCAGGATTCGGGAGGCCATGCGGTCGGGGTGGAAGAGCTCCAGGGCATCGAGTTTCTCTCCGATTCCTATGAATTTTATGGGCTTTCCGGTTACCGCCTTGATGGAAAGGGCCGCTCCCCCTCGGTCATCCCCATCCAGCTTGGTCAGGATTACGCCGTGAATGTCCAAGGCCTCATTGAATTTTTTAGCCACGGTGACGGCGTCCTGCCCGGTCATAGCATCGGCCACCAAAAGGATCTCCCGGGGGGTAATCTCCTTCTTGATTTCTTCCAGCTCCCTCATCAAGGCCTCATCGATATGCAACCGTCCCGCCGTATCGATGAGCATCACGTCCCCGTTTTCTTCATCGGCCCACTGGAGAGCCTTGCGGCAGATTTTCACCGGACTCTCTTGGGGATCGGAAAGATAAACCGGGATGGTCAGCTGCTCGCCCAGTTTTTTCAACTGTTCGATCGCCGCAGGACGGCGAACATCGGCCGGGACCAGATGGACTTTTCGGCCCTTTTCCTTCAGGAATTTGCCCAGCTTGGCCGCGGTAGTGGTCTTTCCGGAGCCTTGCAGCCCCACCAGCATAATGGGAATTGGGGGTTTGAAGGAAAGATCGAGCCCGCTACTGGAACCTCCCATAAGGGCGATGAGTTCTTCATGAACGATTTTGACCACCTGTTGGGCAGGGGTCAGGCTTCCCATAACTTCCTGCCCCACGGAACGAGTCCGCACCCGTTCGATGAAGTCCTTGACGACCTTGAAATTTACATCCGCCTCCAACAAGGCCAGGCGAACCTCTTTTAGCCCCTCGGAGATATTTTGCTCCGAAAGCTTGCCGTGACCGCGCAGCTTCTTGAAAACCGAGCTCAGCTTATCGGTGAGGGATTCAAACATAATTTCCTTATTGTTTGGGAAAATAGAGCCTAAATAATTAGATTAATGTATATTTTCCATTTCGTCAAATATTAAATGCCTTTCGTTTTCCTAAGACTCCTCACCGGGACAGGCTTCCAATTGGGCATTCCTTTTATCCTGCTTCCCTGCTAATATAGATACGAAAACAAGGGAAGGAATATTTTATCGGGTAGGGGATCCGAATTCTGATTCTCTTGTAAGTCCAAATTCTTTGTTTTTTCTTCGCAAAAGGAGGAAAATCAGATCGCCATCGATAGCCTGATCTGCAACCCCCGGCAGCTTTCCTTTTCGGATGACCGCGGCCTTTTTGTCGTCCCTCGAAAGAGGTCGTTTTTTCAGGGAATCCTTGGCTTGGCCCTCTTTTTCTCTTCCATTTTTTTTTCCCCGGCGACCCATGCCGAACCGGTGAAAATCGGCCTCTTGATCCCCTGGCAGGATTCCGGGACCGAGGCCGACTACCCTTACATGCGCGGCGCGGAAATTGCGGTCGCGGAAATAAACGCCGTTGAAGGAAAGCAGGGCGTTCAACTGCTTCTTTTGACCCGGAGGGGGAATTTTCTGGATCGAAAGGAGCAGAGCGCTATCCGGGATTTCTTTTTCGAACAGCGCCCAGCTTTTTTGATCGGCGCCTTGCACCGAGAAGCCATCCTTCCAGTTTCTCGATTGGCCCAAGAACACCAAATTCCCCTTCTGGGTTTCCCGATCGAATTCATGGAGGCCGTTTCAACCGGGGAAGAGCCTCCCAACCTTTTCTGGATCAGCCCGACGCCGGAAGCCTTCCAGCGCGCCGCCGTCCGGACAGTGATTCCCTTTTCCCAAAAGCGTTTTTACCTCCTGGCCCGGAACTCAGCCCTGGGTAGAAACTGGGTGAGATACTTTTGGGAGGCCATGAAAAAGCAGAGGCCGGATGCCCAGCGCTTGGGGGAGACCTTCCTGCCCCCGCGCGTCGATGATTATCGTCCCTACCTCCAAACCCTCAAGTCGGCAGAAACTGAAGTTTGCCTAAGCCATTTGGGGGTGAGGGAGTGGCTGGATTTTTACCCCCTCGCCCAAAAAGCGGGATATTTTAAGCAAATCCATCATTTGGAGCTCGAATCCGGCAAACTAGAATCGCTGGTTGCCATGAAGCGAAAGATCCCCGAGGGGGTTTGGGGAATCAGCGCTTTTCCCTTTTGGGCTTTGGGCGGGAAGGAAACCAAGGAGTTCGTTTTCAAATACCGGAGCAATACGAATTCCTACCCCACGCTGGTGGCCTTGAGCGGGTACATCAGCGTCCGGGCCCTTTTTGAAACCATCAAGAAGGTGGGGTCCAGGGACTCGGAGAAAGCCCTCCGAGCCCTTGAAGATTTAACCTTTCTTACTCCCGTGGGTCCCATGACCATTCGAAAAAGTGACCGCCGGACCATGTGGCCCATCTGGTCCGGCTCCATCCAGTCGAAATCGGATTATCCATTTCCCATAATCGGTAATTTAAAATTTCTGGGACCGGACTCTTTTTCTCCCTGATGAAAAGAGAGGACCCCGGACTCGGCTTTTTCCCTATCGATCTTAAGGACATGAATACCTCCAAAAGGCGACGACCCCCTCTTCCCTATCCGGAAGAATCGGTTTCCCATTTTCTCAAGAATACGGCCCAACGACTTCCCCATAAGACCGCGGTCATCGATGTTCAAGGAGGGCGAAAACTCACCTTTCTGGAAGTGGACCGGGAAAGCGACGCCCTGGCCCAAGCTTTCCTCGACTGGGGAATCCGCAAGGGCGACCGGGTTTCCTTTTTTATGCCCAATGGGTGGGAATATTTCGTGGGCTTTTACGCCGCCATGAAGATCGGTGCCATCGTCTCACCCATGAACCCCACGCTCCGCCAAAGAGAGGTGAAAGAACAGGTCAACGATGCCGAGAGCAGGGTACTCTTAACCCTTCAGGATTTTTTTCCCATCGTGGAGAAAATTCTTTCCCACATGCCCTCCCTGGAAAAGGTCATCCTCACCCGGGGAAAGGGACTCTCCGGGGGAAGAGTTTTCTTCCTGCAAGATTTCCTCCCAAAATATTCTGCCCGCCTTTCCCTTAAGCCTTCCCCGATTCGGGCGAAAACAGACCTGGCCGCTCTTCCCTACTCTTCGGGCACCGCCGGATTGAGCAAGGGGGTTATGATTACTCACTTTAACCTGGTATCGAACGCCATCCAATCCATGGATGCCGTGGGGGCCAGGGCGACCGATATCTTCATCAGCTTCCTCCCCTTCCACCATATCTACGGGTTCACCTACTTTCTCTGTGGGTCCGTCTATCTGGGGGCCACTCAGGTGGTGATGTCCCGATTCCATGCCGAGGAGTGTCTGGCCCTCATGGAAAAATACAGGGTCACGCTAATCTTTGGAGTTCAGCCGGCATTGCTGGCTTTTCTCAACGTTCCGAATCTGGAGAGATTCGACCTCTCCTCCCTGCGGTACATCTGGATCGGTGCCGCGCCCCTGGTTCCGGCCATTGCCCGCACCATCCAGGAGAAGTTCCGTGTCCCCATCGCCCGCCATTACGGCCTGAGCGAGGCTTCTCCCACGACCCATTGCAACCCGCCGGACCGTCCGAAAGAAGGATCGGTCGGGATCGCGGTAAGCGATTTGGAAGATAAGATTATGGATTGGGATACAGGAAAGAAGGAGATGGAGGTGGGGGAGGCCGGCGAACTGGCGGTCAGGGGCCCGAATGTCTTCCAGGGTTACTGGAAGCATCCGGAAGATACGCAGCTCGCCCTTCGCGACGGCTGGCTCTACACCGGGGATATCGCCCGGATGGATGAAGAGGGATATGTTTTCATCCTCGACCGAAAGAAGGAGATGATCAAATACCGGGGATACCAGATCGCCCCCGCGGAATTGGAGGCGATCCTCATGGAACACCCGGCCATTCAAGACTGCGCCGTCGTCGGGATCCCCGAGGAAAACCTGGGAGAGATTCCCAAAGCCTTTATCGTAAGGAAAGAGGGGGTTGACCTTTCCGCCGAAGAGGTCATGGCTTTCGTGGCCGAGCGGGTCGCCCCCTATAAAAAAATCCGCGAGGTGACCTTCATCCACGAAATTCCCAAAAACCCATCCGGCAAGATTCTGCGGCGCGTCTTAAAGGTCGGATAAAAAAGAGGAAAAGGAAAGGAACGTGGCGACGGACATTCTGAAAGCTTTTAAACCCCTATTTTATCCCCGATCATTGGCCGTGATCGGGGCGTCATCGGACACGACCAAATTCGGGAATATCATCCTCAGCGCCTTGTTGGAGATTGGGTTCGAAGGGCAAATCTACCCGGTGAACACCGAAGGGGGGGAAATCAACGGGCTCAAAACCTATCGGTCCCTTGAGGAAATCCATGGTGAGGTGGACTTCGCCGTCCTGACCATCCCGGCGCCGGCGGTCAAGAGCTCCCTCGAAGAATGCCTCCGCAAGGGCGTAAGGGGGGTGGAGATTCTCACCTCGGGGTTCCGGGAGACCGGGACGCCGGAGGGTCGCCAGTTGGAAGAAGAGATCGCCCGCTTTGCCCGGCGGGGAATCCGCATTCTCGGGCCCAACTGCTTCGGGGTTTACTGCCCGGAGAGCGGGCTGACCATTCTGCCCGGACAGAACTTTTCGCGGGAGACCGGGCCGGTGGGCTTTCTTTCCCAGAGCGGCGGTCTTTGCGCGGACCTGGGACAGATCGCCAAGGGCCTGGGAATCCGGTTCAGCAAAATGGTCAGCTACGGCAACGGATGCGATGTGGCGGCCGGCGATCTCCTGGAATACTTCTTCGCCGATCCCAAGACGAGAATCATCGCCGGGTACCTGGAAGGCGTGGATGACGGACCCAGGTTTCTGAAAATCTTAAGGGAGAATAAAGGAAAAAAGCCGGTCATCCTCTGGAAAGCCGGGCTTACCGAAACCGGGAGCCGGGCGGTGATGAGTCATACGGGATCTCTCAGCGGGGCCGCCGAAGTTTGGAGTTCAGGGCTGAAACAGGCGGGCGTAGTCCAGGCGGGAAGCGCAGAGGAAATGATCGATGTCCTTTACGCTTTTCTCTACCTTCCGCCGAATGCCGGGCCGAGAGTGGCTCTCCTGGGAGGGGGAGGGGCTATCGGAGTCGCTGCCTCGGATTCCCTCGACCGGCTCGGGCTCTCCGTCCCCGTCCTATCCCCGCCCATTCTGGAAAAGCTCCGGGCGGTTTTCCCCCCCGTGGGAAACAGCCTGAAAAACCCCGTGGACCTGGGCAATCCCATGATCCCTCCCCCCATGCTTCGCAAGGTGATGGAGGCCGCCGGGGAAGACGAGCGAATCGATACCTTGATCGTGATTCAAATCCTCTTCTATATCCTTTACCAGGTCCGCCATCGGTTGAGAATGGATCACCAGCCGCTCTCTCAGTTCAGCTTTCAGCCTGAACTTCTGAAAACCTGCCGGGAGATACGGGAAAAATACCAAAAGGCCATTATCCTCGTTCTGCCCGATATCGTTACCGACGGGAAGATGATCGACCTGGAGATCGAATGGCGCCGGGAGAGAGACCACTATCAGGCCGCCGGGTTTCCCGTCTTCAAGACCCTGGACCGGGCCGCCCAGGCGCTCAGTCATTTCGTGAAATATCATCAACGGCTGCGGGCCGAAGGACCTTCGACTTCTTTTGCGGAGGCGTGAAAATGGAGCCCTGGAAGAGGCTTCTTCGGGAGAAAAAAATACTCATCGCCGACGGGGGGTGGGGAACGGAACTGCAGAAACGGGGCCTGGCTCCCGGAGAGCCGCCCGAAGCATGGAACTTAAGCCGCCCCGGGGAGGTCCGCCGGGTGGCGCTCTCCTATGTGGAGGCCGGGGCGGACATCATCCTGACCAACACCTTCGGCGGGAGTCTCCTGAAACTCACCAAGGTGGGCCTGGGGGAAAAAGCGGTCGAGGTCAACCGAAAGGGAGCGACCCTTTCCAGGGAGGCCGCCGGCGACCGGTCCCTCGTCTTTGCCTCCATCGGGCCGAGCGGAGAATTCGTGGCTCCTTTGGGAACAATCAGCGAAGCGGACATGATTCAAGGCTTCGCGGAACAGGCCAGGGCCCTCGCCGCAGGGGGAGCGGACGGCATCGTGGTCGAGACCATGATGGACCTGGCCGAAGCCAGGGCCGCGCTGCGGGCGGCAAAACAAAGCACTGCCTTGCCGGTCGTCGTCACCATGACCTTCGACAAAGGACCGAAGGGATACGCGACGCTGATGGGCATCCGCCCGGAACAGGCCGCCGCTGAACTGGCGCGGGACGGGGCGGATATGGTCGGGGCCAACTGCGGGACGGGGATCGAGGCCATGATCGAACTGATCGGGCGGATGCGCTCGGCCACGTCCCTGCCTATCTGGTGTAAGCCGAATGCGGGCCTGCCCGAGCTGATCGAGGGAAAAACGGTGTACCGGGAAACTCCGGAGATGATGGCCTCTAAACTGGGGTCCCTGGTTCAGGCCGGGGCCAACATCGTCGGCGGGTGCTGCGGCACAACCCCATCCCACATCCGCGCCTTCGTAGCCGAGCGAAAGAAACTGGCAGGCATGGCTTAGCGAGAGGGAAATCATGGCCGGGATCGAACCGGTTTCGAGCGATCAGAGGACCTGGGGAGGTTGGGATTTCTTCCTTCTGTGGGCGGGGTCGGCGGTTTCCCTGGCAGAGATATGGGCCGGCGGGCTGATCGTTCCGCTGGGGCTGGGGGTGGGCCTCTGGGCGATTCTGGTCGGTCATTTGATCGGAAATACTCCCTTGGCCCTTGGAGGAGTGATCGGAAGCCGCTGGGGAATCCCGACCATGGTTGCCGTGCGGGCTTCTTTCGGGCTTCGGGGGTCTTACCTCGCGGCGGGCCTGAATGCCTTCCAGCTGATCGGCTGGACTGCCGTAATGCTGATTCTCTGCGGAGGGGCGGCGGAGGCCATATCGAAAACCTACGGCTTTTCGAATCCTACCCTCTGGATCATTTTGGCGGGCGCGGTTACAACCTTCTGGGCGCTGGTAGGGTCCGCCTTCTGGAAATGGCTGCAGCGCCTGTCCGTGGTTGCCCTGGTCCTTCTTTGCGGGTTCATGACCTATTTTATGTTCACCCAATACGGATGGGGGCAACTGGCCCAAATTCCCCGGCAAAAAGAATTCCCCTTCATGGTCGGCATGGACCTGGTCATCGCCATGCCCATTTCCTGGCTGCCCCTGGTGGCCGATTATTCCCGGTTCGCCAAGAGTTCTAAATCCTGTTTCTGGGGCACTTGGATCGGGTATTTCCTGGTCTCTTCCTGGATGTATCTTTTGGGCCTGGCCGCTTCCCTGGCCACCGCGTCTCCCGATCCTTCGGGGGTGGTCATGAATCTTCTGGTTCATTTCGGCTGGGCCATTCCTGCCCTTCTCATCGTCCTTTTCTCCACCTTTACCACGACTTTTCTGGACATTTATTCCACTGCGGTGTCGAGCCTGAACATATTCCCCCATCTGGGAGAACGAAAAGGGGTTCTCATCGGAGGAATCCTTGGCACCGCCACCGCCCTTCTCTTTCCGACCCTTCTCAACTACGAACATTTCCTGCTCTTCATCGGGGCGATGTTTTGTCCCCTCTTTGGAGTGGTTCTGGTGGACTATTTTTTGCTGCGGAAGGAATCCCTGGACCTCGAAGGTCTATACCGGGAGGAAGGCCGATATTGGTTTTGGAAAGGCCTGAATCCCCGGGCGCTTTTCCCCTGGGCGGTGGGCTTTGCTCTTTACCTCGGTTTTTCCCCCCTCCTTCTGGATAAAGTCCTGGGCCTCAAAACGGCTTTTCCGTGGGCCCTGGGCTCTTCTTTGCCCAGCATGGGGGCCGCCGCATTGATCTACTGGCTCCTGGGGCGAAAAGGCAGGTAACGAAAAAAGACGGAATGGCAGGGGTCCATGAAGGGGATAAGGCTCAATCAGCGGCCATCTTCTTTCCCAGGTCGTAGGCCTTGGCCATCACTTCCTGGTTGTTCTTGATCTCCCCCGCCTCCCAGGCGCTTCCATACACCATCCCTACGATCTTCGCATCGACGAAGTTCAGGGCATCCTGGAAAGTTCGCAGAGCGTTGACCGCCCCGGAGGTGAAGGGGTCTTCATCGGCATAGGTGAGGACGATCCCGAACTTCTTTCCCTTCAGGGCATATCCCTCGGGTCCTCCCAGGGCGTACCACCGGTCCATAAAAAGTTTGGTCTGGGCAGAGACCGTGAACCAATAAATCGGGCTCGCGATGACGATTCCGTCGGCCCGGCGAAGTTTCGGGAAAACATCCAGCAAATCATCGCTTAGGATACAATCGGTTTCCGTTTTGTCCCGGCAAACATCGCAGGCGTCGCAGGGACGAATGTTCATTCCGTGGAGAAAGAAGCTCTCCACCTCCGCCCCGCCTGCTTCCGCTCCTTCCGCCACCTTTCGGGCAAGAAGGCTGCTGTTCCCTTCCCACCGTGGGCTTCCCATGAAAACAAGGATCTTTTTCCGATTCACTTTCTTGTCCCCTTTCGGATTCCATCGCTTTCGACCCCTTCGCGGCAAGGCCGAATCAGCAAGTAGTGCATGGCGATCATGATGAGGAGGTTCAGGATCATAAAATACCAGACCCACCAGGGAAAGCCAAGGAATAAAGGCGTGCTCGAGCCCCAAGCCCAGAAGTCGATTCCCAGGAAAAAGAGCCCCCCGAAAACTGCGAGGGAGAGGAGATTTCTTCTTCCTGTCCTCCGGTTTTGCCAGGAAAAAAAGAGAGCCGCGGTCGGTCTCTTCAGACGACCGGATTGAAAGAGAGAGACCGCGACAAAAACCATCGTGGTGATTGCGATGATGGGAACGACGGGGAGAAACCCGAAAGCGGGAAGCAGTTTGAAGGCATAGGCTGCAACCAGGGCCTCGCCGACAAGGATCGATAGGATTGCCCCCAGGGCGGTGGACGGGCGCCAGTACAGCCCCCCCAGAACCGCAGGGAAAAGAACTGCCAGGCCGGTGAAGGTTTCCGTAGCGATGGCCAAGAGCGTACTCGGCGGGCGGTAGGCGATGATCAGTCCGGCAGCGGCCAGGATAAGGACAAAAGCCTTACCCATCCGGGGCTGGGTTTTCTCATATTTGGGTTTCGAGAAGACATCCCGGGTAAACATGGAGCTGAGCGTGAGAAGCTGCGAATCCAGGGTGGACATGAGGGCGGCCAGCCCCGCGGTTAGAATCAGAGCTCCCACCCAACCCACGGCCTGCTGGGAGAGCATGAGGGGAATGATCCGGTCGGCTTCCTTTCCCGAAAGATCGGGATGGGACAGCCGCCCGATGACTCCAATCGTGACCGGGAGGAGGAAGAGCAGCCCGGTGATGGCCGGATAGGCAAGCATGGTGAAATCCAGGGAGCGGGGAGATTTGGCGGCAAAAAAACGCTGGAAGAGCTGGGGAAACAGGGGGTCGCAAAGCAGCCAAAGAAGCATGTAACTGAACCAGATGGAAACCGGAAAAGCATGGTTCGTTCCGGGGCGGGAAAAAAGCTCCGGAAATTTCTGAAAAACCTCCTCATTCGCCCGCACCACCCCCCCGTGGGGCGCGGCCAGGAGGAAAAGGGCCGCGGACATCAAAACCACCATCAGGATCCCCTGCACGACATCCGTCCATACAACCCCCCGAAACCCCCCCAGGAAGACATAAAGGACAATGACCCCCATGACCAACGTCCCGCCCCAAAAATAGGGAATCCCCAGGAAGGACTCCAGCGTGTACCCGGCGGAGATGGGCTGAATGGCGATGTAGGGAAGGGTGAAAACCACCATCACCGCAAATACCAAAAGCTGTAAAACCCGGCTCCGGTACTGCCTGCCGATCAGCTCCGAAGGAGTCATGTACCCATGCTCCCTGCCGATCTCGTACACCCGCCTGCCGATGAAGCTGAAACTGATGGCCATGAAGCCGGTGCCGAAGGCCATGATCGGGAAAAATGCATAGCCGGAGCGGTACCCGGCCCCCGAGAACCCAAAGATGGTGAAGGCGGAGAAGTTGGTGGCGGCCATCGTCCAGAAGAGAAGGAAGGGGCCCAGGTTCCTGCCGCCGAGGAAATAGTCTTCCGGAGTTTTCCGGGCGTACCTCCGGGTGTAGAGTCCAATAAAGAGGATCAGCAAGAAATAGAGGAGAATCGCCCCTACCTTCTCGGCCATGGTTTTTCCCTCCCCCAAAAAATAAAAAGGCCACCCTGAGTCTGGGTGGCCCCGGCCTGAACATGACTCTTTCCCTATCCGGGCTTCTTGGATTTTTATGGAGCCCTCTTGGAATCCGATATTACCAACTCCCTGGTTGGACCGCAAGGCCAATTTGAAAGAATGGGGTCAGAACTTTTTCCGGCCGGCTTCCCGACGAAATCGCAGGTTTTTTTTTACCCAAAAAACGAATAAATGGCCTATGATGACAATATTATCAACAATTATCAAAGGGGGAACCATGAAATTCGTGCGCTATCAGGCGGGAACCCAGGTCCGCTATGGCATCTGGGAGGGAGAAACGGTCCAGGAGATTTCCGGGTCCATCTTTGGCAACTTCCACGTCACCGGAAGCAAACATAAGCTCTCCGACGTTCGTCTTCTTGCCCCGGTGGAGCCTACCAAAATTCTTTGCGTGGGTTTGAATTACCGGGATCACATCGAGGAGCTGAAGGAAAAAATCCCCCCGGTACCCAGCCATTTTCTGAAACCCCTCACCACGGTCATCGGCCCGGAAGACCCGATCCTCTATCCCCGGGTGGCGACCCGAGTGGATTATGAAGGAGAGCTGGCGGTGGTGATCAAGGACCGGATCAAGGATGTTCCGGAAAGCGAAGCCCTGAGGCATGTTTTGGGATACACCTGCCTGAATGACATGACCGAGCGGGATTTGACCAAGGTTCAGGGTCAGCTCACCCGCGCCAAGGGATTCGATACCTTCGGTCCCTTCGGGCCCTGCGTGGCCACCGGACTCGACCCTTTCAAGCTCACGGTGAGAACCTTCCTGAACGGGAAGCTGGTTCAGGAGGGTCGCACGGCTGACATGGTGTTTTCCGTGCCCTTTCTCATATCCTATCTTTCCCAGTGCATGACCCTTTTCCCCGGCGATCTGATCAGCACAGGGACCCCCAAGGGGATCGGGCCGATGAAAGTGGGGGATTTGGTGGAAGTGTCGATTGACGGAATCGGAACTCTGCGGAACACGTTAAAGGCTTTGTAAAAATGGGACCGTGCATTCGAGGGGAAGGGTCTTCATGGGCCAAAGCGGTTACAACGGGGTTTTTTTCAAGGCCTTCTTCCTGGCGGTCATGATGGGAACGGCTTCCCTGAGTCCCCATCATCTTTTTTCCGCGGAAGCGCAAAACGTTCGCCTCCTTGGGCACCATGACCTTCAGGGGCGGGATAGCCTGCAAATTGTCCTGAAAGGAAACTTCGCCTACATCGGCCACCATCGGGGAGAAGCCTTCAACCCATTAACCGGAAAAAACGAGGCCAACGGGACTTCCATCGTGGATGTCTCCGACCCCCGGCAACCCAGGGTTGTGGCCCATATCCCCGGAAGGAGGGGAGCGGAGAGCCGGGCGGTCCAGGTGGCCCATAAATTTTTTGACGGCAAGGATTATCTCCTCCGCAACCAGGAGTCGGGGGATTTCATCGGTTTCGAAGCCTGGGATATCACCGTCAAGGGGAAGCCCAGGATGGTCTCCACCATCAGCCACCTGCAGGCGGCCCACAAGATCTGGTGGGATGTCAAGACCGGCTATGCCCATCTCTCCGGCACTCAACCCGGATGGAGGGGACAGCATCTGATCATCTATGATCTCCGGAATCCCTCCCAGCCCAAATTCGTCTCCACCTGGGGCCTGCCCCAGCAGCGGCCCGGGGGCCCAGGGGGCGAGGGGGTCAGCCTGCACCATCCGGTCGTCGATGGAAACCGGGCCTATCTCTCCTACCTCTTTGGAGGGGACATGGTCATCCTGGACATTTCGGACCCTTCAAAGCCCAGGATGATCTCCCATCTGGATTTTTCCCCCCCTTTTTCGGGCATCCACACCACGGTCCCATTCAAACGGATGAAAGCACCCGATTACACCCAAGGTCTGGGCGATGCGCGCGATTTTCTTGTCTTGAGCGAAGAATCCTTTGCTCATAATTGCCGGGAGCTCAGGAGACAGATATATATTGTTGATGCGACGGAGGAAGCCAACCCCATTCCGGTGGCCATTTTCAAGGTTCCGGACGGTGACTTTTGCGAGCGGGGCGGCCGCTTCGGCCCCCACCAGTTTGCGGAGACCAAGGACGGGGAGATCATCGGGGGCACGTTGCTCTATGTTGCCTATTTCAATGCTGGCTTAAGAGTTGTGGACATTGCCGACCCACACCATCCCCGCGAAGTGGGTTTTTATATTCCGGACCCGGCCGGCTCGGGCCCGGGGAAGAAGAAGACGATCATTCAAACCAACGACGTGGACCTGGATTACCGAGGGCTCATCTATATCACCGACCGGGCGGGGAACGGCCTTCATATCCTTGAATTTACAAGAAAAAAATAATCCTTCCTCATTTTTGGTGCCCTTCATTTCGAATTCTTAAAAGGGTATGGCAGATAACGCGCAGATGGTTTATAATCCGCAACGAAAAGGGTTCATTAGGGGGCTAATTTAATTCAACAATGCCAGCTTTCCGTGTGAACGACACGATTAAGAATCTTTTTCAGGGAATGCGAAACGAAAGGACGATTCTGCCCCGTTAGCAGCAAGTGAATGAAAGGAGCTGAGTAGCTTTTGCATAGATCATCTTCTGAACGCTTGAGCTGATTTCTGAGGTAGGAGGAGCTCATGGAAATTAATCTTAAAAAACTAAGAGAGTTAATTGAAAAGCATGCTAGGCCAAGATGGATGCAAAAAGAAAAAGCATGGCATCTTCGTGACGGGGGTGGAGAAGCATATTTGCAGGATATTCTGGAAAAAGCTTCCCCATTTTTAAAAAAGGAAAACATTGCCAAGGATGCCAGGTCAGCTGTGCTAAATGCGCTAAAACAACATTATAACCTCCTTGCCGCTTATGACATGATGTATGCGATAGCTTTCATAAATCAGGTTGATGAAGAATCATTTAAACCGCGTATAAGAGAGCTCCTATATGGGCCTGAGGACGAAGAGATTCGGTTAAGACGATTCCTAGATTGGGCAAAGGTAGAGTCCCTCCCTGGCGAGGCAAAGAAGAAGGGTTTTAAATTAACGGTGGCGAGCTATCTTTTGGCAATGACAGATCCCAGGCGTTATCCCTTTTGTAAACCAAGTGTTTATAATAAATCATCTTTTTTTCTTATTGGCGAGGAGGCTAAGAAATCTGATCCTGTTGAAAAGTGGGTGCACTGCAAGGAATTTTATTCTCAGGTCTTAAAACTTCTTGAAAAAGATTACGGGCTTGTTGACGGAAACCTCCTTGATGTCCATTCCCTTCTTTATTTATTTGTTGAAAAAGAACCGCCACTGGATCCAGTGGTTAAAAAACCACCTCCGGATGCCCACCTCCTTGAGCTCCTCATGGAAAAGCATAACGCAGTTCTATATGGCCCTCCAGGAACTGGGAAAACCCGGGAAGCTTTTCAATTGGCTCACTGGTGGAGAGCCAAGTTCGGCCAGGAATCGGTATTCCAAGTGACTTTTCACCCTTCCTACTGTTATGAAGATTTCATTGAAGGATTTCGACCGACTTCAGACGGATCAGGATTTGAGCTGAAAGAGGGGATTTTCAAAAGGATTTGTAAAAAGGCCTCTGCCGCGCCAGATATTAATTTCCTTATTATTATTGATGAAATCAATAGAGGTGATGTGGCCCGAATTCTTGGGGAACTCATAACCCTGATTGAAGGAGATAAGCGAGGGCAAAACTACGCAACTTTATTACCGATTTCCAAAGAGCCTTTCTGGGTTCCTGAGAATCTCTATATTTTGGGTACTATGAATACTGCAGATAAAAGTATTAGCCTTATGGACCTAGCCATTCGCCGGCGCTTTCTTTTTTATCCTCTCCGATCCAATCCTAGCGTTTTAGAAGACAACAAGGATTTCCATCAAGAGATCCAGGGAATAAGCCTTTCCCAGGTTCTCATTGGAATAAACCAGCGGCTTTTGGCGGCGGGAATCGATCGGGACCGGGAGCTGGGGCACTCCTTTCTTATCATTCCCAAAAATAAAGAGAATCCTCTGGAAATCTTAAGGAACCGGTTTATGTATGAGATATATCCTCTCATCGAGGAATATTGCTATGCTGATCGCTCCTTAGTCGAAAAAATATTGGGTCAGATGGTGGACCAGATGGGGATTTTGGACGAAGAAATTTTTGATAACGATGAGAAGTTTATTGACTGCCTGAATGCCCTAAGCGAATCGAAGTGATTAGAAAATCCCATACTCCCTTTATTGTAAATCTCAAGGAGAACGGGGAAAAGAGGGTATCTTTTGAAAAGCTTTCCTCTCTTGTGCCTGAACCTCTCGAGAGATTCAATGAATTATTCAGCCGGTTGGTTTATATTACTCGAGATCTCAGCGGTCAAAATCTCATCTTCAAAGCAGGATCAAAGGTTGGGGTGATTACTGGATTGGGTTTAAGAGTCCAGGTTTGCCCGAAGGTGTCTGTGGGAGAGTTCTCCACCTTAATTCGGTATGCGCTCGATGGCCAAATAACCTCCGAGGGGATGCGGTCCTATGCAGATTTGGCTTGGGATATAGGTTTTGAAAACGCCCTCTGTATTCTTGTGTGCGAGGAATTGCGAACCATCCTCAAGAATGGCATTTCGAGACGTTATCAAGAGCGATCGGATCCACTTGAAGTAATCCGCGGGCGCGTGCTTTGGGAAAGGAATTTTCCCTGGCTTGCCGGGATGTCTAAGGAAGTAATTTGCCGATACCATCAAATGACCTACAACAACCTTGATAATCAAATTGTTCTCTCTGGCTTAAAAAAGGCTTTCTTTCTGGCTGGATTGCCTGAGTTGAAACGAAATGTTGGAGAATTTTTGAATATATTCAATTCATTTACGTTTGAAAAATCTTTAGGCCAAGCCGATTTTCAAAAAGCGGAAAACGGATATAGTCGTTTAAACGAACACTATCGTGTCATGCATTCACTCACAAAAATGCTCCTTTTTAACCTTCGGCCAGAGGATTTTTTCGAGGAGGGGAGGCAGCAAATTTTCGGAATTGTTCTTGATATGGCCGAGGTTTTTGAACGTTTTGTAGAGCGATTGATGTCCGATCTATTATGTCCAAAAGGGCTCTCTTTAATTGCCCAGCCAAAAGACAGCCGGGCCTTGATTGATGATGACGGATATCGTTATGCCAGTGTTCAACCGGATATTGAAGTCTGGCATGGAAATAGAGCTATTGGCATCATTGATGCTAAATATAAGGATTATTGGGCTAAAGGAGAAGATGGTTTCAAACCAGAAAGAAAGATATCAAACGAAGATTTATTCCAACTATTTTTCTACCAGCAAAGAATGCAGCGCAAATATGGGTTGCCTTCCCTTCCTTTCGCCTTAATTGCCGCACCTCTCCCAGCTGAGGAAGAAAGAGAGGGAAAAATGGTTGTGCCTGCTCGATTTCTCAGGGTCCGCTTCCATGCTGGGTTAGGAAATGAAGGAGACGTACGGCTTCTCCTTATTCCTATCACTCGTTTTTTACGAATTTTAAATGAAGGTATACCTCCTCGAGAGGCAGCAATCGTTTTAGACAAAGAGTTTGACCTGGCATCCATAAACTATTTGAGCTGATTTTGAAACGTAATCTAATCTGGCAAGCTCCACGCATAGGCCTATCTGACGGAATGGATTTTATCTAAAGGTGTATTCTGCGTGAAATGCTGGTCTTTTTTGGAGCTTCCACAAATGAGGATGGAAAAGGCTAGGTGAATATTTTGGAAAAGGTTTTTCGCGGTTCCATTACTACCCTTGTCATCCTAGATTTGAACCTCCTGAGGCCGAATAGTGTGACTGCCCAAGAGCTTTTCAAGAATCTTGCTCGCATTTACCATCAGCATAACATGCGGGAGTGGCCCGACAGGAGAAGCACATTCCTGGCAGACTATCCGATCCGAAGTTCGTTTGCAGCGAATTGCTAACTTGAACTGTTCATCTCCATAATGTAAAAAAGGCCATTTTCAAAAAACCTGAAAATGGCATATTTTTTTTAAAAAGGAGTTTGATGCCAGGAATACCGGCATAAGAGGTAAAGCTTTGGACAAACTTCTGCAAATTCTCTTGACCGCTACAGGTGAAACCGAATGGGTAGAGTTCAAGTGCAACAACGATAACCCCCAAGAAATAGGCGAGTACCTTTCCGCGATTGGCAACTCCGCCGCGCTCCATCGAAAGGATAAGGGATATATGGTGTGGGGCGTGGATAATTCTAGCCGTCGGGTAGTCGGCACGACGTTCAAACCACGGCGGACCAGGAAGGGCAACGAAGAACTGGAGGGCTGGTTGAGCCGTTTTCTGGAGCCAAGGCTCCATTTCCGAATCCACGAGTTCACCTACATGGAGAAACCCTTGGTAATCTTTGAAGTGCCCTCAGCGAGCTTCATGCCTGTGAGATTCAGCGGTCAGGAATTTATCCGAGTTGGCACCTCAAAGAGAAAATTGAAGGATTATCCTGAGAAAGAGAGCGCTTTATGGGCTATCCTCCGGAAGGAAGATTGGTCAGCCCAAGTTTGCGAAGGGGCCAATTATAATGACCTTTCCCTGCAGGCCATCTCTTTTGCCCGGCAGGAGTTCAAAAAGAAGCATCCCTCTCTTGCAGCTGATGTCGATCAGTGAGACAATATCGCTTTTTTGAACAAAGCCAAGGTGTGCATCGGGGGAAAGATCACCCGAACGGCCATCGTCCTTCTCGGAAATACCGAGGCCGAGCATTATCTTTCCCCCGCCTGTGCGCGAATAACTTGGGTCCTTCGAGATGCTAAGGCTATGGAACAGGACTACCGACACTTTGGGCCCCCGCTTATTCTGGCGGTTAATGAAGTTTTCGCCAAGATCCGGAATTTAACGTACCGCTATATGCCGGATGGTAGCCTATTTCCCAATGAAGTCACAAAGTACGATCCCTGGGTAATGCGGGAGTCCTTGCATAACTGCATCGCTCACCAGGACTATACGCAAGGCGGCCATATTAACGTGGTCGAGGAACAAGATTCTGTGCTTTTCACCAACCTTGGAGAGTTTCTCCCAGGAAGCGTAGAGGAGGTCATTCGGCGGGATGCGCCTCCGGAGTTGTACCGAAACCGATTTTTGGCTGATGCGATGGTCAATCTCAATATGATCGACACCATCGGCAGCGGCATCAAGCGTATGTTCGTCACACAGCGCCAACGGAACTTCCCGATGCCAGACTACGACCTTAGTGAGCCCCAGCGCGTGAAACTGTGCATCATCGGCAGGGTTATCGATGAAAGATACACCCGCATGTTAATAGCTCTACCCGATTTAGACCTTTTCGAAGTTATTGCGTTAGATAAGGTGCAGAAGCGCAAGCACCTGACAGATCAAGAGTTCAAGTCCCTAAAGACAAGACGGCTTATTGAAGGGCGGCGTCCAAACCTGTTTGTTTCGGCGCAAGTCGCTGCCGCCACGGAAACAAAAGCTGATTACATCAGAAAGCGGGCCTTTGACAAAGCTCACTTCAAGCAGATGATAGTGGCTTATCTTGAGAAATTTGGCGAAGCGAAACGGATGGACATAGACAAGCTCCTGCTCAGCAAGATTTCAGACGCCTTGGACTCAGGGCAAAAAAAGAATTTTATTATGAATCTTCTTCAGGAAATGCGGAGGGCGGAAACCCTTAAGCCAATTGGTGGCAAGCGAGGGAAGGGGGCAAAGTGGGTTTTGCATAAACCATTTTCTGAAGGTCAAACTTAGGCATTAATTATGCCTTCCAATCGCATGCCCAGGCTAAAAAAGTAAACAATATCAAGGGCTTAGAATTTCATAATGAGTGTTGGTTCACCCGGCTTTAATGTTATCCTTATGCAATAAAGCAAAAGTTGCGCCTGGCATTTGGTCGATACAGAAATAGGTAGCTTTCAGAAATGGGTAACTCATTTATCGGCTTTTGACTTTTTTCTCTATCCCCTTCAGTATTTAAAAATCTTTACGTTCAATCCTGGATCATTGATTCTCAGCAGCTGAAAAACCTTGTTGGCCTCTTCCGGCGATGAATGGCGCGAGTACACCAGGATGTACTGCCCCTTTCGGATTTCAAAGACCCCCAGGTCTTTGGGAAAATAAATCTCGGTGCGGAGCCTTCGGTCCTTCCATTTTCGGTAATCTTCCCAGGCGGCTTTCTCATCGCGGTATTCCCCGATTACGACGAAGTAGTTCAGAGCCTGGGCGAGAAGAAAGGGGCTGTCTTCCTCTCTCGCCTGCGCCCACGCGGTTCCCCTGGCGTTCCAGCCCTCCTTTAGCGATTGGGGCGGCGGGACCGGCCTGGGCATTTCCGGAAGGGCTTCGGGTTTGGGCGGACTCAGGATCGCGCCGGTCAGACTTACTTTTACTTCCGAGACCTGCCGCGCGGCGTTGTATTCGGTGCTGAGGTTGCTCACGGTGGCGATAAGAATGGTGGGGATCCCCAGGGCATAGAAGAAAATATCCTGCGGCCCCTTCTCTTGAAACCGGTTCGCGAAAAGGATGGAAGTGATGGCCCCGATTAAAATGCCCGTCAGGACAATCGCCAGATAGTTGGGCGAATCCAGGTGCAGGCCCGGATTCAAAAGGGCCGGCAGAAGTTGCATGAAAAGAAAGGGCGATATGGCGGCGATGAATCCGATGGCGAAGGTGATGACGGCATCCCTGACGAGATTCGGATTGGAGACCATGATTTCCTCCTTTCTCGGGTAGTAGTAGGCCAAATTCCTCCCCTTTCCCGGCGGGAGGGGATCGAGGGGAGGGGGATCACAATTCCCCTTGGTTCACCCTCACCCTTACCCTCCCCCGTCGTAGGCGGAGGGAATCGATTCGAATTTTCAAATATCTTTGGCCAGGATTTCCTCCATTTCCAAAACCATTCCATCGGTGGCGGCAATTACCTCTTTTCCGCTCTCCTCGCTCAAGCGTTGAGCTAACTTCGAGGGATTGGCCTCGAGCATCCGGGTCCCGAAATGGGTTAGGATTACCTTTTGGGCCCTGGTCTCTTTGAGGATGATTTTCACGTCTTCCAAGGTGAGGTGATCGATTTGGCGATCCGGGAGCTCGGCAAGCAGGACGACATTCAGAAGGAGCACCTCGCCGGGATATTGGGAGATCAGGTCGGAGTGAAACTTGGCGTCGGTAATGCAGGAGACGGTGGCCCGCGGAAGGTGGAAGTTAAAGCCGTAGGTTTCCACCGGATGGCGATGCCTCCCGGCAGTGGAGAAATGAAGGTCTCCCAGGGAATAGGTTTCGTGCTTTCTTAGAATCTCAATCTTGCCCAGGTATGAGCGGATATACCGCAGAATTACAGGGTCTTCTTCCAGGGCCTCTTCCGGGGCAAAGAGAACCCCCCTGCGCCGATAGCCCCCCTCGGTCATGGCTTCGATCATGGCATTGATGTCCCCCGAGTGATCCAGATGCTTGTGCGAAAGGAGGATCCCATCCAGGGTGGTGGGGTCGAGCGGGGGATTGGCCGTTAGGACGCGGACGAGCGCTCCAGGGCCGGGGTCCATGTACAGGTTGACCCCCTGGAAGGAAAGCCAAAGCCCCCCCGAAGACCGCAGCTGCCGGGCCACCACGAAACGGGCGCCGGCGGTCCCGATAAACTTTATCCAATTTTTATGACCCTTTTCTCCCTTCAAAGAATCGATCCCCAATAATTTCCACGGCCTCTGCGAAAGGCCATCGGATTATGTTTTTTTGTGACTGTATAGCCGTTTAAAAAGGCTTCCCCCAAAATCCCTCCCGTCCTCTCTTTTTCAAAGGGAGGGAAGCTTTTTGATTAATTCAGCCCCGTTTTTTCTTGTTTTATATTTTGCCTCTGAGAGAGCCCCTATTCCTTATGCACCCGACAGGGAATGGCCCGCAGATTGGTGGAGCCGATGGCCGGCTCATAGGGCGGGTCGTTTTCTGTCAGCATATTAATGTTAGATTCCTTCCAGCCGCTGAGTTCCAGGTCCTTACGTTCCGGGAACCACCATCCATAGGCGGCAACTACTACCCGGGGATCGAGGTCGGAGTTGAAAGAAGCCTTCTGGCGGATCGTTCCGCGCTGGGTTTCAATGTGAACCCAGTCGCCATCCTTTACGCCCAAGCGCTCCGCCGTTTGCGGGTGCAGGAGAACCACGGGTTCGGGGGAAAGTTTTCTTAGCGAGGCAAGATTCCGGTAGGCGGAATGGAAATAACAGGGGTCTTTGGCCGAGGTGAGAATCAAAGGATAGTCCTCCATCCGATGGGGATCGGTTTCGGCCGCCGAGAATTCCTGGCGATACGCCGGAAGAGGATCGTATCCCCATTCCTTCAGACGAGAGCAGAAAATTTCCACCTTTTTCGATGGGGTGCCAAAACCATTGGGCTCATAACCTTTGTATTTCCAGTTCCCTTTCAAGATTCCCGTCTGCCGAAACCGTTCGTAATTGAGACCCGCGGGTTTTAACACATCATCCAGGCACGAGCGAAGATCGGGCCAGAAGAATTTTTCCAGCCCGCATTTTTTCCCCAGTTCGTTCAGGATGAAAATATCCGGCCGGCATTCCCCCGGCGGGTCGATTACCTTGGGCCGGGCCAGGAGGAAGCCGTGGGGCAACCCGTAGTGGCCCATATCGTCGAACTCGAAGTTCGTCGCCGTGGGGAGGACGATGTCCGCAAGCTGGGCCGTGGGAGTCAGGAAGATTTCGGCCACCGCCAGGAAATCGAGTTTTTTCAGGGCCAAGAAAGTCTCTGCGGCGTTGGCATAACTCAAGAGGGGGTTCCCCCCCTGGAGGTACATCATCCCGATGGGGTGGGGCTTGCCCGAAAGGATGGCTTTCACCACGGTCTGGCTGGGGGTGAACCCCATCATGGCGGCCAGACGGAACTCGGGGGCCAGAAGCTGGTCCCGCTTTTCGGGAAAGCTCTTGCTCTGAACGAAGTCTCCCGGGCGCATCGTCGGAGGAGAGGGGCGGTTCACGTTTCCGCCCGGCGAATCCAGGTTGCCGGTGACGGCTTTCAGGATCATCAAGGCCCGGGCCGTTTGTACACTGTGGATGTTGTGCTCGATGGCGTTTCCCCACTGGATGCAGGCGGGTCTCGTGCGGGCGTAAAGACGGGCTGCTTCGGTGATCTTTTCCTCCGGGACCCAGGTGGTTTCGGCCAGCCCTTTCAGCGAATAGCCCTTCAAATGTTCCTGCAGCTCCGGAAAGCCCACGGTCCACGAATCCACGAAAACCCGATCATACAGTCCATCCTCCAGGATCACCTTCAGCATCCCGAGCGTGAGGGCCAGGTCCGTGCCGGGCTTGGGCTGGACCCAAAGGTCTGCCCGGTTGGACAACTGAGTTCTTCGGGGGTCGATGACCAAGAGTTTGGCTCCCCGGTCCAGAACTCTTCGCAGCTGAGACCCGATGATTCCCTCCTCATTCGTCTGGAAGAGGTTGCTTCCCCAGACCAGGACCAGAGCCGGGGGATGATCGTAGTCCGGCACGGGGAAGAATCCGCAGGTTATCATCGCGGCAGTCTCCCGGGGCATGTGGCAGATGGAACCGGGGGTGACCACCGTGGGTACCTTCAGCAGGTTGGCCAGGCGGATCATCATGTAGAGCTCCAGGCCTTTGGGAGTTCCCTGGGCAAAGGCAACGCTTCGCCGGTCGGCCCGGAGGAGCCTTTGGGCGATGGTCGTGAGGGCCTCCTCCCAGGAGATGCGCTCCCACTTTCCTTCTCCTTTTTCGCCGGCTCTTTTCAGGGGATGGCGCAGCCGGTCGGGATGGTTCAGCCTTTCCACCTGGGCGATCCCTTTTGCACAAATGATCCCCCGGTTGAGGGGAGAATCCGGGTCCCCTTCGACCTTGACAATCTTTCCGTCTTCCACCTGAACCCGAAGGCCGCATCCCCCGTGGTCCATCCGGGCACAATAAGTTTTAATGATCATTTTTTTCCTTTAATCTTTCACCCCAGAGGCAAAGAGGACACAGAGAAAAGATCAAAGATTACTAACCCGATGAAAACTGAAAAACAAGATTCGGATTTTTGACGCCCAATTCTATTGTTTCCTCCGTGATCTCGGTGTCTCTGGGGTGAATTTCATTTCTTTCCCCCAAAAATTCCCGGTTCGGCGAAATCCAGCACCTTCAAGGGTTTCCCGCCGGTGAAGAGCGATAGGACCTTGGCGATTCGCAATGCCTGGCCCAGGAGCACCAAACGGCAGTGGTTGAATCTGCACCCCTTGATCTCGGTCTCCCCTTTTTCCAGGACGATCATACAGCCCTCGAATTCGCAATTCTCGTAGGAGTGCCCGTCCAGTTCGACCCTCTCCTTGACGAACTTTTTATTCTTAAACCGAGTGGCGAACGAACTCATGCATTGCCTTCTTCGAACAACCGGGCCACCTCGTCCCGGGCAAAAGAGGGTAGATCGAAAATCCTTCCCGTTTCCGCCAATTTGACCCCTTTTTCCTTTTCCCAGACCTTGCCAATCACCCAGGCGGAAACCCCTTCGGCGGCCAGCGCCTGAATGACTCTTGGCGAATCTTTCGCCTCGACGGCGATGAGCAGAGCCCCCGAGGCCAGCAGGCCTAAGGGAGCCAGCTTGAGCTTTGCGCAAAGAACTTTCGTCTCCGGCAAGACAGCGATTGGATTCATCTCCACCCGGATCCCCACCCCCGCGGCCTGGGCCATCTCCCGGAGCCCGGTGGCCAGTCCCCCTTCCGTGGGGTCATGCATGGCATGGATTTCAACCTTTTCCCCCGCGATTTTGGCCTCGCGGACTACGCTGATTCCGGGGGATTTCAGGAGGTTTCGGCACCGGCGCAATTCTTCCCCGCTTAGAAGAGCTTCCACTCCTCTCCATTCCCGGGCGATCAGGGCCGTTCCCTCGATGGCGATCCCTTTGGTCAGGATGATCTCGTCCCCCAGGCGCATTCGATCGGCGGAAGCCAGTTTCCCCTTTTCCACTTCCCCCAGCATCTGTCCCACCACGATGGGGCGGTCGATTCCATGAGAAATTTCCGTATGCCCCCCACAGAGCACAACCCCAAGTTCCTCGCAGGCCCCGGAAATCTGTGAAAAAATCTCCTCCACTTCCTCAGGGCCGGTTTTCCCTTCGGGCAAAAGCAGGGTGGCCAGAAACCAGCGCGGGATTCCGCCCATGGCGGCTACATCGTTGGCGTTGACATGGACCGCATACCGGCCGATCTGGTCGGTGGCGAAGGTGATGGGATCGGTCTTGGCCACCAGGTACTTATCCCCGAAAGAGATCACCGTGGCATCTTTGCCGATTCCCGGGCTGACCACGATCCGGGAATCTTTTCGGGTATAACGGGAGAGAAGCCGGGAGAGGTCCTTTAGAGGGAGCTTTCCCGTGGGGTAGACGAATTTTTTTGGGGGGGGCATCGGCCTCTCCTTTGCGGGGAACATAATTCAATCGTAGCGGGGTAAGCGGAAATTGTAAATGAACTTATGGAGGGGCGATTCATGAATCGCCCCTACTCGAGGAGATAAAACTTGGAAAGGGGCAAAAGGGGATAGAACGCAGGCTGAATCCGTCCCTCTATTTTCTTTTCGGCCCGTAAAGGTCTTTAGCCACGTCCCGCAGGCCAAGGGATTCCAAGGTCTTGCGCGAGGGCTTACCGCTGGGAGTCCAGCCGCTGACCTTGTAAAATTCCTTGAGCATGACCTCCATGTCCGGAACCTTCCCGGCGTTTCCGCCTTCCTTGGTGGGCTCTAACTGGCGGGGCGCCAGGACGTCGTCTTTTCGGGTTATCCCGCATCGGTTGTTATAAGCCCGGTGCAGGGCCATGATTCGCTCTCCCACTTTCAATAGCCCCTTGGCCGTGTACTTCGTCCCGGTGGCTGCCGTCAAGAGCGCTGCCAAGTCGGAGGGTTTCAGGATAAAGGTCAAGAAGTAGCAGGAAACCATGGAATTGACCACCGCCGTTAAGTCCTGGGAAAGCTTTACCACGATTCCTTTTCCCTTGCTTACGTGAAGAGGATACATCCCCTTAAGGTCCCACTCGGGAAGCGGGTCCTGCACATTTTCCCAGAGGGGCGAATGGCCGTGGAGATGGCAGGCGCCGCGTGGTCCCACCGCATAGGTGAGTCCCATGCTATAGAAGGTGCGAGGGTCGTGCATCGGGCTTTCCATTCCTTTTACGTGCACCGCAAATTTCCAGGCGTCCCCGCCCAGCTTCTCCGCGGCTCTTTTTACTCCCTGTCCCAGAATCGTCCCCAGCTTTTCATTCTTCCCGATCTGGTGGGTCATGGCGATCATGGCCTGGGCATCGCCCCACTTCAGCTCGATCCCGCCGGTATCCTCCTTTTTGATCAGGCCCTTTTCGTAGGCCTCCATGCCGAAGGCGATGGCCACGCCGGTGGAAATCGTATCGATCCCGTAACGGTTGCAGAGGTCGTTGGCAAAGGAAACCGCATTGAGGTCATCGATGAGGCACATCGTCCCCATGGCCGCCAGGGTTTCGTATTCCGGCCCCGGCCCATCCATCTTGTACGGACCTTCCTCGATCTTCACCCATCGGGAACAGCCCAGGGTGCAACGGTAGCAAGCGGTATGGGGGACCAGGATGGTCTCCTTCATTTTTTTACCGCCCAGGTTCTTGCATCCTTCCTCCCAGAGGCCGAGCTGCCAATTTTTAATCGGGATATCGCCCATGGCCCAGAGGTTGTCGAGAACCTGGGCGGTCCCATATTCCCGCATGGCGGCCACCGCTGGGGACGTGGCATTATCCTTGGCGATCCTTTTGCAGAGGGCGTTATATGCGGTCAGGTCGTGGATCGGGAAGTTGCCGTTTCCGCGTACGGCAATGGCCTTCAGGTTTTTGGACCCCAGGATGGCCCCGTTTCCTCCCCGCCCCGGGGCGCGTCCCTCATCGTTGATGATGCAGGATAGAAGAACTTTCCTCTCCCCCGCGGGGCCGATGCAGGCCACCCGGATTCTCTCGTCCCCTATCTCTCTCTGAATGCTCTCCTGAACTTTCAGGGCATCCTGGCCCCACAGATGAGTCGCCGGCCGAATCTCCGTCTTTCCGTTGTGGACCCAAAGGTAAACCGGGTCGTCTGCGGCGCCCTCGACGATCAGCGCGTCATAACCCGCACGTTTCAGGTCGGCCCCCCAGTATCCGCCCGAGCTGGCATCGCAGAGGATTCCGGTGAGGGGAGATTTGAAAACAATCTGGTATCGGGCGCCGGAAGTATAATTCGTGGCGGTTACGGGTCCGACGGCGAAGACGATTTTGTTTTCCGGGCTCAGCGGGTCCGTAGCGGGGGGAACCTCGTCGTAGATCATCCGGACCCCCAGGCCGGTTCCGCCGAGGTAGTCCCTGGCGTATTTTGGGTTCAAGGGTTCTTCGGTGCACTCTCTGGTTGTTAGATTCACCCGCAGAACTTTTCCCGCGTACCCGTCCATAGCCCCTTTCTCCTTTCTTGGGACAGTCTGCCGATCGTCGGCGGAATGATAATAAGTTGGTTTTTTTTAATGGATTTTTAGAGGAAAGTCAAGGTTTTTCGTTGGTAGGCCCCTATTTTTCTTTCTCGCTAGCTATATGGGACGCAGATGTACGCAGAAAAAGCGGATATAAAATCTCGGTTGTTCAAAAAAACGAAAATGATCTGCGGCTATCTGCGAAAATCTGCGTCCAATTTTTCATTTTCCGGGTTCTGTAATTTCTTCTTTAATTCCGGCTAGTTTTCTGGCAAATTGGGCGTATTTCTCCAGGGGGAGGAGGGAGCGAACCACCAGCCGGGCCCCATCCGGGGATCCCCCCCCGTGCATGCACCCCGGAACCCCCGCGCCCAAAGTAAGCCATTCGGTCAGCCGGGCGGACCGGGCGCGGGCTTCGGCGCTGCAAGAACCGGCTTTCACATATTTCTGCACCAGCTTTCCATATTTGGGATCGTTGAAATCCCGGTACGAGGGAAAGCATCCCGTCTCCACGATTCCCCCGCCGATCTCCTGGCAGAGCCGCTTGGTTTCATAAGGCAGGGTAGCCACATGAATCTTATTGGTGTGGGAGGTGAGCGAATCGGGAAGCCAGATTCCCGACGGGTGGCGGCCTCCCAGGGCGATGGACCCCACCCCCATGGTGAAGGTCGTTTCGTTGTTAACCGCCATCTCGATGAACTTGGAAGCGAAGGTCTTGGCGGAAAGGCCGTTGGCCCGGGCCATCAAGACCCCGGCTCCGATCATGACATCCCCCTGGCCGGCCACGCACGCGCCAATGCACGCCCGGTAGATGGAGGTAAAATACTGGATTACTTTTCCGGTGTAGCCGTATTCCTTGCATAGAAAAACCCTGTCTTTTGGAACGAATACATCCTCGAAGAGGAGATAGGCCTGGGTGATCCCGGTTTCCGTGGGTATATCAAAGCCTTCTTCCTGTTCCCGGGTGTCGCTGGGCCGGCGGGTTTCGATAATCGTGAGCCCTTCGATGTCCCTTGGAACTGCGCAGGACAGGGCAAAATCCTTGTCCGCTTCCCCGTAGGCCGTTCCCGGGAGGAGGAAGACCTCGTTGGCGGCGGCCACGCCGCAGATCATGCACTTGGCCCCCCGCAGGACAATCCCTTTTTCCTGAACTTCCACGATGCGCAGGTTGGAGTCCGGGTCGGGCTGCTGCGAGGCTTTCAGGCTGCGGTCTCCCTTGGCGTCGGTTAAAGCGCCGGCAATGGTCCAGCCCTCGGCCTGCGCTTGAAGGGCGTATTTCTTGACCCGCGGGTGATAATCCGTCTTCAGCGCGGCATCCATCTCATGGGTGACGGCGTACATGGTATTCATGCCGTTCCAGCCCGCGCAGAGGGCGCCGGTGCAGGTCCCGGTGAGCCGGTACATCTCCCTCTTGAATTTGGAATTACAGATCACATCTTCCATGGACATCATGAGGGAGTTGTGGCGGTGGATTTTTTCTTCGGTCAGAGTGGAAGTCGTCGTAAAGAGGCTGGAGAGAGCCGGGTCCTGGGCGGCATCATAGCCCCGGGCATGACTCTCCACTACCCGGCGGGTCGCCGGATGGGTCGTTACGTCTTGGATTGCCTCCCCGAACTTATAAATATTCGGTCGAAGCCTTTTCAACGAAGCCAGGTACTCGGCGCGGCTTTTTAGGGCCATGGCGGTCTCCCTCCATAAATAAATTCGAAAAACGGTAACCCTTTAGTCTATTGAAAAGCCGTAAAATCCCCCTCTATCCCCCTTTTCCAAAGGGGGAAAAAACCAAATCTACCCTCCCGGATCCCCTAAAGGCTCTCCACCATTTCAAAACGGGAGGACGGGAGGGATTCTTAGGAAGGCCTTTTCAAAAAACCAAAGTCTTACGAAAAACAAATTTATTCTACCATCCCGTGCAGGCGGATAAAAGGCATGATTTGCCGTTACCCCTCTTATCGCCCGGATTTTCCCCTTTTCCTGAGTCCTTGAAAAAGGGGGGTCGCGAGGGTGAGAAGGGCAAGAATTAAAATGATCAGCGTGATGGGATGGGAGAGAAAAACGGAAACGTCCCCATCGGAAACGATCAAGGCCCTGCGGAAATTGACCTCCATCATGAACCCCAGCACCAGCGCAAGAACGATCGGAGCCATGGGAATCTCAACCTTCCTTAAAACATAGCCCGCGATTCCGCATCCGATCATGACCCAAACGGGATACATGCTGTTGCTGTGGGAATAAGCGCCCAGAACGCATATCCCCGTGACCACCGCGGCCAGGAGGCTCTTGGGAATTTGGCTCGTTTTCATCCAGAGGCGAGCGCCCAAAAGTCCTATCGCCACCATGCCGGGGACCCCCAAGAGGAGGGACGCAAAGATGGAGTAAGGGATCTCCGGATTCTTGGTGAAGAGCAGGGGGCCGGGCTGGATTCCCTGAATGGTCAAGGCCCCGATCATGATGGCGGTGCTGGCCGACCCCGGAACCCCCAGCGCCAGGAGGGGAGCCATGGCTCCGCTAACCGAGGAGTTGTTCGCGGCTTCGGAAGCCATGATCCCTTCCGGATTGCCCTTCCCGAAGGATTCTTTGTCTTTGGACCAACGTTTGGCCTCATTGTAGCTCACCATGGAGGCGATCGTAGCCCCGGCCCCGGGAATGACCCCGATGATATATCCGATGACGGACGAGCGGAGAAGGACTCCCCATTTTTCCTTAAAAAACCTTAGATTCAACCCGAGTCCCTTGATCGGCTCGGGTTCGATGGGTTTTCCTTTCACGTCTTCAAGGATAAAAAAGACTTCGGACAGGGCGAAGAGACCGATCAGGGCGGGTAGAAAGGGAATTCCTTCGAAGAAATCCTCGGTAAAGGTAAACCGGGGGGTGCCGTTGATCGGGTCCAGGCCGATGGTCACCGCCAGCAGCCCGATGATCATGGCGAGGACCCCCTTGAGAAGCGATTTTCCCCCCAGGCTGCTCACCAGGCTCAGGCCGAATACTGCCAGCGCAAAGTATTCCGAAGGGCCGAAGGCCAGGGCGAAGGCGGCCAGGGGAACGGCAGTAAGAATCAGCAAGATCGTGCTCAGGAGGGCGCCGAAGCCCGAAGAGAGAATGGAAATGGCCAGGGCCTTCCCCGACTGCCCGCTTTTGGCCAGGGGATATCCATCAAAAGCGGTGGCCGCTGCCGCAGGCGTTCCCGGGGCGTTGAGCAGGATTGCGGTGATGCCCCCCCCATACTCCGCCGCCATGTAGAGCGCCACCAGCATGATCATGGAAAGCACGGGGTCCATCCCGAAGGTGAAGGGAATCATGAGGGCGATACCGATGCTCGGGGTGAGTCCCGGCATGGCCCCCACAAAATAGCCCACCAGCGTTCCCGCGAGGAGACCCAATAGGTTCTTGCCGGTTAAAAGAATTCCAAACCCCGCGAAAAGCCCCTCAATCATCTTGTCCCTCCGGAATATTATTTCGGCAAAGGGACCTTCAGCAGAAGGTCAAAAGCTCCCCAGGCAAAGAGGATAAAACCCAGGGTCGTGCCCACAATTCGCAACGAACGGCGCTCCATTCCCAAGAGGAGCATGGCCGGCAGGAACAGGCCCGTGGAAATATAGTACCCGATCTTCGGCATGGCCCAGGCGTAGGCCAGGATGAGCCCCATGATGGCCAGGATGTTCACCGGATGTTTCATGGGAAATCCTCCGCTATTTTGGGGGCGGAGAAACGTCTGGAGGATCCATCCAATTCCCAGGAAGACCTGGATCAGGGAAATGATCTTGGGAAGGACGTCCGGGCCCAAATCGTGAGGATTGAGGGATGGCGGAAATTCCATGGCCAACAGGAAAAAGGCCAGCCCCCAGCCCACCAGGAAAACCCCTACAAGGATCTCGGCGAGGACCATGCTCGATCTCCCTTTCTGGAGGACCGGGAAAGGGGCAGGAAGCCCCTTTCCCTTAAGGCCCGTTTGTTCATTATTTGATCAGCCCGAGTTCTTTGTACCAGGAAACGGTCAGCTTATCCTGCTGCCCAATGAAAACGGTAAAGGCCTTCCGGTCCATGCTCCCGTCCGCCATCTGGGTCTTTTTCAGGTAATCGACAAAAGCCGGGGTCCGGGCAGCCTGGAGGAAAACCTCGCTGATCTTATCCTGGATGGGTTCGGGGATCTCCTTGCGGCCGAAGATCCCGCGGAATTGATCCCATCCTTTTTCCACCGGAAATCCCGCCTCGGCATAGGTCGGGACATCGGGAAGACCCGGCAGCCTTTTCTCCCCCATTACTCCCAGCACGCGCAGTTTTTTGGCCTCCACGAACTGCGTCACCTGGCCCGGGTTGGAATTGGCCGCATCCACGTGGCCGCCCAGCACGGCGGTGACTGCATCGTTGGTCCCCTCGTAAGGGGTCCAGATGGCCTGGAAGCCCGCGGCTTTGGCGAGAAGATTAAAGGCGATGTTATGTCCGGAACCGACCGCTCCATATCCTCCCACCTTGAGCTTCCCCGGGTTTTTGCGGGCGTATTCGACCAGTTCCTTGAGAGTCATCCAGGGTTTATCGCTCCGGACGATTAGAATATAGGGATCGATCTCTACGCGGGCAAGCCAGGAGAAATCTTGAATGGAGAATTTTCCCTTCAGGGGGCCTTGCATAGCCCCGACCTGGGTGGGAGTGCAGGCGCCCAGGGTATAGCCGTCGGCCGGCGCCGCCCGCACGCTGGCCATCTGAGTGGCCCCGCTGCCGCCCGGTTTGTTTACCACGACCACGGATTGCCCGAAGATGGGCTCCGCGGCCTTTCCCAGCTGCCGGACCATGACGTCCGTCGGAGACCCGGCCTTGGTATGGGTGATAAGGGTTATGGGCTTGGTGGGGAACTTGTCCTGGGCATCCGCCGGAGGCGCCGCAGGCACCGCTCCGGCGGCAAGAATGGCCAGGACGACCCAAACATGCAGAGCTTTACCCATTTTCAAATCTCCTTTCTTTTGGTTGAAGGTTCTCGAAACCCTGTCTTTCTAACCACTCCGGAAAATCGGATGAAGGGCCCCGTCGCCAGAATACCAAACGGCTTGCCCTGTCGTTTGTAGGGGCGATTCATGAATCGCCCCTACATCGGCCTTGTCATGCGGGCATTTCTTTCCCCCAGACATGTTTCGATGAATTCGGCGCTGAGCGCCTAAATGACTTTTTTGCTCCTCAAGTCGGAAATTTTTGAACCCGAATAGCCCAAATGGTCCATCAAAATTCGCTCGGTGTGTTCGCCCAACGCCGGGGGATGGACGTAACGAATCTGATCCACCCCGGAGACTTTCACCGGGCATCCCACATCCCGGGTCTTGCCCACATGGGGAGAGTCGATCTCCACCACCATGTTTCGGGATAGTACTTGCGGGTCGGCGACGGCCTTGTCCACCGTGTTGATGGGCCCGGCAGGAACCTCCAGCTTGACGAAACGTTCCAGCCATTCCTCCGTGGTCTTCGTCAAAAAGACCTCTTCCAGGATTCGATCAAGCTCCTCTCGGTTTTTTAACCTCCCGGCTCGGGTACTAAAGCGGGGGTCATCGGCCAGGTGCTCCAGACCCATGTTTTTGCAGAGATTGCGGAAGAAATGGTCGATATAGGCTTCGATGACCAGGGCCGAATCCTTCGTGCGGTAGGCCCGGAGGGGGACGTTGCTCACGTGGGCCGTTCCCACCGGTTGAGGGACCTCGCCGGCGACGAAATAGTACTTAGCGCGGTAGGTGTGCAAAGCGATCTGCACATCCAGCATGGAGATGTCCACCATCCGGCCTTCTCCAGTTATCGATCGGGAGACCAGGGCGGATAGAATCCCGATCACGGCAAATACCGCCCCTCCCAGGTCCCCGATGGGGATTCCGCAGCGGACCGGTGGCTTTCCCGGCTCCCCGGTGTAACTCATGGCCCCCCCCATGGCCTGGACGATAATGTCATAAGAAGGCCTTTCCCGGTAAGGGCCGGTCTGCCCGTATCCTGTGACCGAAGCCCATATGATTTTTGGGTTAACCTTTTTCAATTCCTCATACCCAAGGCCCAGTTTCTCCATGGTTCCAGGGGTGAAGTTGTTCATCACCACCTCGGCCTTGCGGGTCAGCTCGTAAAATATTTCCTTCCCTTCCGGCGCCTTCAAATCCAGGGTCAGGCTTTTTTTGTTGCGGTTCAAGGCCATGAAATAAAGGCTCTGGTCTTTCATCGTATGGGGCGGCATCCGCCGGGTCGGATCCCCCACGCCGGGACGTTCGATCTTAATGACCTCCGCACCGAGGTCGCCCAGGATCTGGGTACAGAAAGGTCCCGCCAGCACGTGGGTCAAATCCAGAACCCTGATTCCTTCCAGCGGTTGGCTCATTTTTCACTCCTTCTCTCTATAAAAATGGGACGCAGATTTACGCAGAAAGAGGCTTTTTCAAGTATTGTTTCTTATTCCGCAATCGGCTCAGACTGGCATATTTCCGTGCCTCTTTTCGGGCCGGTCCGCTTTTTTATTCCGAAAAATCCGCAGGGCCTGGATGATTTTGAGCCGCGTCTCCTCGGGTTTGATCACGTCGTCCACGTACATTTTGCGGGCCGATTCGAAAGGCCCCCCGAAGATTTTTTCATACTCTTCCACAAGCTTTCTCCTCGTCCCTTCCGGGTCCGGGGATTCCTGGATGTCCTTCCGGCAGACTACGTTCACCGCCCCTTCCGCACCCATGACCGCCAGCTCGGCGGTCGGCCAGGCCAGCACCAAATCGGTGCCCATGGGTTTGCTGCACATGGCCTGCTTTCCCCCCCCGTAATCCTTGCGGACGATGATTGTGATCTTGGGGACCGTGGCTTCCGCGTAGGCGAAGAGCATCTTGGCCCCGTGGCGGATGATCCCCCGGTGCTCTTGGTCCACCCCGGGAAGATATCCCGGAATGTCCACGAAGGTCAGGATGGGAAGGTTGAAGGCATCGCAGAAGCGGATGAAACGGGAGGCTTTGTCCGAAGCGTCCACGTCCAACGCCCCGGCCAGGTGCATGGGCTGGTTGGCAATGATTCCCACCGGCCACCCTTCCACCCGCCCGAAGGCGGTGAGGATGTTCCGGGCGAATTTGGGCTTGATCTCGAAAAAATAGCCTTCATCGAGGACGCTCCGTAAGACCTTTTTCATGTCGTAGAATTTCTTGGGGTCATCCGGAATGATCTCGCGGATTTTTTCCATGGCCCCCTCCGGACAATCCCGGGAAGGACCGCGGGGCGGCTGGTCGAGGTAACTGCCGGGTAAAAAAGACAACAATTCTTTGATCAGGGCGATGGCCCCCGCTTCATCCGGCGCCACCAGGTCGCAGACCCCGCTCTTTTCCGAATGGACCGCGGCTCCTCCCAGGGCCTCGAAGGAGACCTCTTCATGGGTCACCGCCTTGATGACCTCGGGACCGGTGATGAAGAGCTGGCTTTTCCCCTGAACCATGAGGATGAAGTCCATGAGGGCGGAGCTGTAGGCGATGCCCCCGGCGCATCTCCCCAGGATCGCCGAAATCAGGGGGACCATTCCGGAGGCCTGCGTGAGGGCGTGAAAGATGCTGTCGAAACCTACGTTCTTGTTTCCCTCCTGGATCCGGGCCCCCACCGAATCCTGCAGGGCGACGATCGGAACCTTGAGCTCGCACGCCCGCCGGATGAGGTTCGAGATTTTGGCCGCCTGGACGTTTCCCAGGGACCCCCCCTGGACGGTCTTGTCGTGGGCATAAACCCCCACGGTTCGGCCGTTAAC
Organism: Syntrophaceae bacterium; assembly: GCA_013388675.1. GTDB lineage: Bacteria > Desulfobacterota > SM23-61 > SM23-61 > SM23-61 > SM23-61. The sequence goes on from JACAEW010000083.1 coordinate 43,788, forward strand.
CTGGCCGAACCCGGTGATGACCCCATCCCGGGGAATGTAAGCCGGAGGAGGGCCAAACTCGGCCGGCTGGGGGCCGGCCAGGGAACCGAATTCCACGAAGGTCCCAGGGTCCAAAAATATTTGCAGACGCTCTTCGGCCAGAAGATAGCCTTCCCGGCGCAATTTTTCGATCCGTTCCCTCCCGCCGCCCAGAGAGGCCTGACGCTTCAACTCTTCGAGTTTCTTTATCCCTTCTTTCATTTCCATGGCAAACTCCCGGCGGGGGTAATTCATCATTCCCCACTCCACCCCCCCATCGTCTTAGAGACTTATCCTTAAATAAGCGATTCCTTTTAAATCCCCCTTTGAAAAAGGGGGACATAGGGGGATTTCCCTCGGGATAGCTTGAAAAAATCCCCCCGCACCCCCTTTTTGCAGAGGGGGGAAATTATTCACGGACAAGCTCATAGTCTTTTCTCACTCGCCTGCCCGTCGGCTCAGATATTGTCTCACGTTCCGCAGCACGCCTTCGTAAGCATTGCGAATATGCTTTTGGATGGCCTTTTGCGCGGATTCGCCATCCCGACTTTTCAGGGCCTTGACGATCTCCCCGTGCTCCGCAATCGTCTCCACCGGCCGCCGGGGCCAGGAGAGGGAAACGCTCATCATCAGGCCTATGTATCCTTGCAGGGTATGGTACATGCCTGATAGAACGGAGTTTCCGCTGCTTTGGACCAGGGCTTGATGAAAGGCCTGGTTGGCGGTGATTAATTCGGACAATTGTCCATCCCGGTGGGCGCGGCGGGCCCTGGCAATCGTTTTAACCATCGTTTCTGCCGCTTTCCGCGGGTTTCGCTGGACGGCCAATCGGGCAGCTATACCTTCCAGGGTTTCCCGCACAATCAAGATGTGCCGGGCCAGTTCCTCCGAAAGGGGAATAATACGGTATCCCGAGTTCGGTTTATAGACGACCAGTCCTTCCTGGATTAAACGGCGGAACCCCTCCCGGATCGGGGTGCGGCTCACGCCATACTGCTCGGCCAGTTCCCGCTCGCTCAGCCGCTGCCCGGGAACGAACCGCCCGCTGATGATGGCCTGCCGGATCAGGGCGTACACATCCGGCCCCTTGATCTTTTTGCGGTCCCGCTTGGCCTCCGGTTTTGATTCCATGCCGGAATGGTATACCATTTTAAAAGAGCCTGTCAAGAACTTTCCTTGAACGCCTGGCATTTCGACAAGGTCTCCGGGGGAAAACGGAAAGAAACGGAAGACGACGGGGTCCCCTGCCCCCTGGAAGCGGATAAAAGTTCGAAGGAATACCGCAAGAACTGGGCTCGGCTGATCTGGAAGATCTATGAAGTGGACCCCTTGACCTGCCCGAAATGTCGAGGGAGGATGAGGATCGTCAGCTTCCTTGAATACGCAGAGTTCATCAGGGCCATCTTAAAACAGCTTGGCCTCTGTCTGGTCAAATCAAGACTTACTCCCAAGGCCATGCCCCACCTGCCGGATACGTCCTGGATCCTTTCTCTAAATTCTCCATGAACGATGATTACCCTTATCCCGCGAAACGCGGGACTATCCCAGGAAGGCTTAATTCCAGTCGTAAGCAAAAATGGGAAATCAAGGGCGAAAGGAACCGGTGCGCCAGGAGGAGCCTCAAAACCCCTGCCAAGCCCCCCCGATCGTTGAAAGGTCCCTTCGGAGCCTGTCCCCGACCTGATCAGGGAACCGGGACCTGCTTTCCGATCTGAGCCGCTGCACCTGGGAATCCCTGAAGCTATTTCTTCGGGAGGAGTTACCAGAAAGGAGTCCCATCCCCGGCGCCGTCATCGCCATCCAGACCTTTGGCGCCTTCCTCGGGTTCAATCCCCACCTCCATGTCCTAATGACGGACGGGTGCTTCTACGGTAAGGGCATGTTCCGGGTTGCTCCTCCTCTGGACATGAAAAAGCGGGAAGGATAGTCAAAGGTGTCAGGTCTTGAATTGTGAGATTATTCGTTCACCGATTTCGTTGATTTCTTGGCGGAAGTCATCTCTTCTTTCCATCTGCCCCATGCCTTGCTTACTGCACAACCGTGAATCCCTGCGAACGGCCTTCCCAGCTCTACCGGAACAAAACGGCCTACCCATAATAGGTCTTTCCTCTTTGGCATGGTGATTGCCAGGGAAGGACCTTCGATATATAACCTTAATATCATTAAGCTATTGGATTAATGGATCAATTTTCTTCCTGATATTTTCCCCTTCCCTGTTGGGTGAGTATATATTGAAAAATCAATAGGTTGGAAAGGTTCGACTCGGAATTCCGGTTAAAATCCAAAAAAATGGTATTTTTACCATATTTTTTTATAGCATTTTATGCCAGCATATGATAGCGTAAAAAGAAAAAGGGAGGTTTCCAATGGGAGTTAAGGCCACGTTCATTCTGGATGAAGAAATCATGGAAAAAGGACGGGCCCTTGTCAAACAAAAGCGATTTAAGTCCATGAATGCTTTCATTGAAAAGGCGATCAGGGATGAATTGGCTGCCCTTGGCAAGGAAGAGATCAAGAAAGCCCTCCTGGAGGCGAGTAAGGACCCGCTATTC